>NZ_CP172558.1:1922494-2242910 GCF_046530675.1 Chitinibacter sp. S2-10
ACTATCATCACGCGGACGGCATCACGCGCGCGAATGTATTTGTCGGCAATAGCTCGGATGAAGTGCTGGCGCATACTTTTCAAGCGCTGCTTAAGCACGACGCACCGCTACTCTTCCCCGACATCAGTTACAGTTTTTATCCGGTGTATTGCGGCCTATATGGCATTGAATACCGCACAGTACCACTGAACTCCGACTTTGAAATCGACACTGCGGACTACACTGGCGGGGGCGCGATTATTTTCCCCAATCCAAATGCCCCGACTGGTATTTTGCTGCCGCTGGCAAAAATCGAGGCGCTGCTGCAAGCCTACCCCGATCAAGTACTAGTCGTTGATGAAGCTTATGTTGATTTTGGCGGCACCAGCGCAATTAGCTTGGTAAACCGCTACGACAATTTGCTGGTGGTACAAACGCTGTCTAAATCGCGCTCACTCGCGGGTCTGCGCGTTGGTTTTGCCGTTGGCCATGTGGATTTAATTGCGGGCTTGGAACGAGTAAAAAACAGCTTTAACTCTTATCCGCTGGATCGCGTTGCGCTCGCCGGTGCTGTGGCCGCGATGGAAGACACAGGGTATTTTAACCGAACCTGTGCAGCCATTAACGCCAGCCGAGATACCCTCATAGCGCATCTGCAAGCACTGGGTTTTGAAGTGCTGCCGTCGAAAGCCAATTTCGTTTTTGTCCGCCATCCAAAGCACGACGCGGCGCAGTTGGCGCTAGCCTTGCGTGAACGCGCGATTCTGGTTCGCCATTTCAAGGCGCCACGCATTGATCAATTTTTGCGAATTTCGATTGGCACTGATGCAGAATGTGAATCACTTACTAGTGCATTGAAGGAAATTTTGAAATAGGATTTTTTCTATCACTACTATTCACAAAGCGGCGTTGAACTTCAGCGGCAAAACTGACTGTAACGGCTTCTTGAGGCCATACAGTTATGTCATTCAATTTAAGCTGCTACAAAAGAACTACATTGCGACCACTCAATCTGAGTTGCTAGCGCGGGTTTAATCAAGGCTGGAAAATGTGGCAAAACAACATCTCGCTATATTGGGCCACGAGATGGACAGCAATATCAAGCTTAGCTGACATTGAATCGCCAAGTACGAGTGAGTGCTGTTCGGCCAAAGCAGACATGGCTTCCAATAAGAAATGCATGTGCCTGCTTAGGCTAGAACTCAGTGCTGGTCGTCTTTTTTCTAGCTCAGATAGATTCTTAATGTTGTAACAACAAAGATGCCTCCCACTGAGTGCTTCTTTATGGAAACGTAGTGCGCTCGCGAAAATGTTTATCTGGCTTGAGTCGATCACTTAAATAACGATAGAATCCGAGAATGCAAAGCCAGTACCGAGCAACCTCTTTTCGTAAAACGCAGATCGTGATCTTTTGTATCATGCTGTTTTGCGCATGGCTGCCTGTATCCAATGCATTGTCTATGGCACATCAGCCAGTGTCTTTTCAATTTCATAATCCATTGGATGTCAGTGATTATGAAAAAGATGAAATTGTGCAAAAGCTGCAGTCCGCAGGCCACTCACATGGCCATGTCAGTTTTGACCATACACACGATCTTCCCCAGTGGTTTACGATCAATTCAAATCTGAGCATCACGAGCCATTCCTTGTGGTTGCGCGCCGCTCAAGCCGAGCTTGATTCGGTATTCATTAGCCCTGCCAAGAAACCGCCCAAATTCCAATTCATTGCTTGATTTCGTCCGTCTAACACGGCAATTCATCACTGAAATGGAATTTCTATGCTTCAACATCTCATCGTTGGCTTATTACGTCATCTTTTTCGCACGCGTCATTTGCGTGCGCGTCAAACCGTTCCTGCAATTTTAACGATTCAAGCGGCTGGAAATAACTGCGGCTGGATGTTGAATCTGTTCGGGACAACTCAGAGCAAATCCAATCTTTGCAGGCGCGAAGCGGTTCATTTTCGCCAATCGCAAGAACAGCAAGAATACGCATTCTAATTTTTACATTCATGTGGATCATCGCCTCGCATCGTGGATGGCGTGTGGATGACATGCTTGAAGAACCATTTTTTCTATCCGCCAGAGCCTAACCATGACGCAGCCAACTCAGTCTTCCCACTGGAATATGATTTTTTCCTGCTGGCTTATTGCCGCTATCTCCACTTTAGGTAGCCTCTTTTTTAGCGAAGTGATGGGTATGACGCCCTGCGTGCTGTGCTGGTATCAGCGCATTTTCATGTATCCGCTGTTATTTGTTTTTACCGTCGCTTTGTTCCCATTTGATCCTCGATGTACCCGCTATGCGTTGCCTCTGGCAATAGGGGGCTGGCTATTCGCGCTTTATCACACCTTGCTCTACAAGGGCTTTATTCCTGAGTCGATGCAGCCTTGCTCGCAAGGGGTTTCCTGCGCCGACATGAAACTTGACCTATTCGGTTTTATCACCCTTCCACTGCTCTCTTTAGTGGCTTTTTCCATCCTCATCGCGCTGCTGGTTGCAGTGCAAAAAGGTACAAAAAAATGAAACGCTCGACCTTAATTATTGGCAGCAGCATTGCACTGATCGCGATATTTGCGCTTGGTGCTTATGTATATACCAGTCAGCAAAAACAAGAGCAGCAACAAATTGCCCAAAACAGTAGGCAAGAGCTCAACCGTTTTGGTGCGCCATCCATCGGTGCCGCAGACGCCAAAGTACATATTGTTGAGTTTTTTGACCCAGCATGTGAAGCCTGCCGAGCGTTTTACCCCGTCGTCAAAAACACAGTCAATTTCAACGGTGACAAAGTCAAACTCACCTTGCGCTATGCCACCTTCCATCAAGGGTCTGATTACGTCGCTAAAGCACTAGAAGCGACCCGCTTGCAGGGTAAATATTGGGAATCGGTAGAGGCGGTACTGGCGGCACAGCCAGAATGGGCGGCGCATGGCGCGCCTCAACCTGAGCTGATTTGGAATGCACTCGCGCAAGTGGGGCTGGATGTTGAAAAAGCCAAGCAAGATATGAACAGCCCGCAAATCGCCGCTCGTCTTGCACAGGATGCCGCCGATGTGGTCACGCTAAAAGTCCAAAAAACCCCCAGTTTTTTTGTAAACAGCAAGCCGCTCACGAAGTTTGGGGCTGATGCATTTAACGAATTAGTGCAATCGGAAGTTGTTCTTGCGTATCCAAAATAACGGGATCGAGCCAGAAAACTGTTTTACATTTTCTACTACGCACTGTGGGTATATTTATCTAAGCCATATATTTTAAACGGTTTAAGAATATACCCATCACAAATAACATCAAGATAGGAATGCTTCAATGTCTCAATGTCCTTGTGGTTCCAAAAAAGATCTCGCAGAGTGCTGCGCGCCCATTATTGCTGGTGCGCCAGCGCCCACGGCAGAAGCCCTTATGCGTTCTCGCTATACTGCCTTTGCAACTCAGCAGCTTGATCATGTTGAGCGGACGCATGCGCCAGAAATTAAGGCGGATTTTAACCGAGCAGAAGCTGAACATTTGGCGACTAGCTGTGAATGGCGAGGCTTGGAAATTCGCAATGCGAAAGAAGAAGGCGATCATGCGCAGGTCGAATTTGCCATTCGCTTTCGACGTGATCAAAAAGAAATGATTCAAGCTGAGTTGGCCAGTTTTCGGCGTGAAAATGGCCAATGGTTCTATGTTAGTGGTGATTTGAATCCGCATATTCCGCAGCGCCACGTCAATAAAGTGGGGCGTAATGATCCGTGTTTATGCGGCTCAGGGAAGAAAGCCAAAAAATGTTGCGGCACGACCCAAGATCAAATGTAAATCATGGCGCTCCATTTCAATTGCACGTCTTGCGGCAAATGTTGTAATGGCCAAGTCTGGCTCTCATTAAATGATGCCTTTGTGCACGCAGATCGTTTTCCATTAGCATTTATCTGGACGCCTTTGCGATCAGGACACAAAGACTTCAATATGGCGGAGCAGCTCGGCATCACGATCAAGCTGGATAAAAAGCATTCATTGGCAGTGATTGTCAGTGCGATAGCTTATATTCCACCGTCGTTTTCCTGCCCTGCTTTACGTGCCGACAAGCTATGTAACATCCATACCAACAAGCCTTTACGCTGCCGCTCAATGCCATTCTCGCCATATCGAGAAGAGCAATATCAAGCCGAAGTGTTTAAGTTTCCTGCGGGGTTCGAGTGCGATACATCGGATTCTGCCCCGATTGTTTTTCAAAACAAAAAAATAATTGATCGCGTGGACTTTGATTTGGAACGGCAAGCCTTGTTATCGGATGTGCCAACGATTCGCAGATATGCAGATTACACGCTGAAATATTCACCAATGATTGTAAATAGCTTGGCGCAAGCATCTCTGAAAGCAAAGTCAGGCCAGATCATCACCAGTTTATCGTCTTTTTTAACTGCGACGCGGCCAGCCGCAGCGCAGCATATTGCCGAGAAACAACTCTCGGTGCTCAGGCAGTTCATGGCTCAAACGCAAGAAAAAAAGGATCTCGCTGAGTATCACCAACGCTATCTCTGCTGGGAGAAAGAAATGAATTTTTTGGCCAACCGTCCAAGCGAAGGCAAGTGACTGTGGAGGAGATTCTTAACCTAAGTGCGTGTGCTTTTTGTCTGGCTTGGACTCAATCGTCATCTCCGCCAAGCCTTGCAAAATGCCGCACGGATGAGCGGCTTGCTCGGTCTGGCATTGCTGGCGTAGCTCGGCCAGTTGCTGTTTCAGTTGCTCCAATTCTTTGATTCGTACCTCAACATGCTGGATATGTTGGTCAAAGACTGAATTGATGGCACTGCAGCCCTCAACGGGCTGATCTGCCAGCCGCAGCAAGGTATGGATTTCCTCATGGCTCATATCGAGTGCGCGGCAATTGCGGATAAACCGCAAACGCTCGGCGTGTTTGGCGTTGTAGCTGCGGAAATTGCCGGTAGTTCGGGCTGGTGCGGGTAGTAGGCCTTCTTTTTCATAAAAACGGATTGTTTCAACCGAACATTGTGCGATCTGCGCCAGCTCACCGATTTTCATAAAGACTCCAAAAAGGACTTGACCCTGTAGTTACTTTAGGATTTTTAATGATGTGCATCATAGCTTGAGGAATCAACCATGTCCAAGTATCAGAACGTGCAAGGCCCGTCACACTATAAGGGAGAGGCAAAATCTTGCACGCCATCGTGTTGCGGCGGCCATCAGCAAGCAGCTCAGCATGCTACCGTGGATTTGAAACCGATAGCCATCGCACAAAGCAGTCAGGGCGACACTCAGACTCCGATCCGCATTATGCAAATGGATTGCCCGACCGAAGAAGGCTTGTTGCGGACAAAGTTAGGCAATATGGCTGGCGTGAGCGGCATGCAGTTTAATTTAATGCAGCGCGTACTGACGGTCACGCACGAGCCTGATCGCCTCGATGCCATACTCGAAGCCATTCGCTCGCTGGGTTTTACGCCCGAATTGGGCGATGAGTCTGTCGCCGTCGAAGAACCAGCTAAACCGTGGTGGCCATTGGCATTGGCGGGTATTTCAGCTGTCGCTTCGGAAATAGCGCACTGGAGCGAATTACCCCAGTGGAGTATTGCAGCGTTGGCGATCATAGCCGTGCTGGCTTGCGGGCTGACTACGTATAAAAAAGGCTGGGTCGCGATTCGTAATGGCAATCTGAATATCAATGCGCTGATGAGTATTGCCGTTACGGGGGCATTGCTGATTGGCCAATGGCCAGAAGCGGCAATGGTCATGGTGCTGTTTACGATTGCCGAACTCATCGAAGCCAAATCGCTAGACCGTGCGCACAATGCCATTTCTGGCCTGATGCAATTGACCCCTGAGCTGGCGACCGTGCAGCAAGCTGATGGTAGCTGGCTGGACGTCGCGGCCAAGTCGGTCGCAACGCAAGCGCGAGTACGCGTCAAGCCGGGCGAAAAAATCGCACTGGATGGTGTCATCGTCAGCGGGCAATCGAGTGTCAATCAGGCACCGATTACCGGAGAAAGCCTGCCAGTTGAAAAAACCATCGGCGATGCGGTTTTTGCCGGAACGATCAATGAATCGGGCTCGTTTGAATACACGGTCACCGCCGCCGCAGGCGATAGTACGTTGGCGCGGATTATCCATGCGATTGAGGCCGCGCAAGGCGCACGAGCACCGACACAGCGTTTTGTCGATCAGTTTGCCCGCGTTTATACGCCGATTGTGTTTGCAATCGCGCTTGGCGTCGCCATCGTGCCACCGCTGATGTGGGGTGGCGATTGGTTGGCGTGGATTTATAAGGCGCTTGTTTTGCTGGTCATCGCATGCCCGTGTGCCTTGGTCATTTCAACGCCGGTGACGATAGTCAGTGGTCTGGCCAAAGCAGCGCGCCAAGGGATTCTAGTCAAGGGCGGCGTGTATCTGGAGGAAGGCCGCAAGCTGGCTTGGCTTGCATTTGATAAAACTGGAACGATCACGCATGGCAAGCCAGTGCAAACCGATTTCATCGTGATGGGGTCGCACGATAAGGCCGAAGTACACCGCCTCGCCGCCAGCCTCGCCAGCCGTTCTGACCACCCCGTTTCACGCGCAGTTGCACAGGCCGCAAAAGACATCGCAGTGCAAAATGTCAGCGACTTTGAGGCACTGGCTGGGCGCGGCACCAAGGGCATCATCAATGGTCAACCATATCATCTGGGTAATCATCGGCTGATCCATGAATTAGGCTGGTGTTCTGCCGAGCTGGAAGCGCAGTTGTTTACACTGGAACGACAAGGAAAAACGGTGATTCTGCTCGCCAATGAAGCGGGTGTGATGGCGCTATTCGCCGTCGCCGATACGGTCAAAGACAGCAGTCGTCAGGCGATTGCCGAGCTGCATGCGCTGGGCGTTAAAACCATTATGCTGACGGGCGACAACGCGCACACGGCGCGAGCGATTGCCGATCAGGTCGGCATCGACGAAGCACGGGGCGATCTTTTACCCGCTGACAAACTCAAATTGATTGAAGAAAAACTGGCGGCGTCCAGCGGCAAAGTCGGTATGGTCGGCGACGGCATCAACGACGCCCCCGCCTTGGCGCGCGCAGACATTGGCTTTGCAATGGGCGCAGCGGGCACGGGAACCGCTATTGAAACCGCTGATGTTGCACTGATGGACGATGATTTGCGCAAACTGCCACGTTTTGTTCAGCTTTCACGGAAAACCCATGCGATTTTGCTGCAAAACATTGCGCTCGCATTGGGAATTAAACTGTTCTTTTTGGTTCTTACTTTAACTGGTAACGGCACGATGTGGATGGCCGTCTTTGCTGATGTTGGTGCCAGCCTCTTGGTGGTTGCCAATGGTCTGCGTTTATTGCGTAAATAGGAGTAGGAAAATGGATTGCCCAGTTTGCAAAACAGAGCGTTTGGTCATGAGTGAACGCCAAGGTATTGAAATCGATTATTGCCCCCAATGTCGCGGTGTTTGGCTGGATCGTGGCGAGCTGGACAAAATTATCGAGCGTTCCTTGAATGGTGCCGTACAGGCGGCGACAGTTGAAAAACCCAGTTACCAACAAACCACATCGCATGGTCATCATGAGTCAAATCGCGATCATGGTTATGGCAAAAAACACCAGCCCAAGTCCATTTGGAAAGAACTATTTGATTAATTTAAGTGCCAAAATGACGCCCAATTTTTTGCTCAAACAGAAATTTGATCAGGTAGTTTCATTGGCCAAAGAAGCACTGAAGAATGGTGATTTTTTAACTGCGTTTTACCATCTGGAGCATGCACATATTCTTGGCCAGCAGGATCTGCTACGGCATTGGACCGTGCATTTTTTGATGCTGCAAACTGCTTTCTGCCAGAAAAACTGGCCGGAAGTGCGCGGGCAAGTTTGGCGCATTTTTCTCACTCCGCTGGGGCATGCTACAGGACGCTTGCCGCAAGGAAATACAGGGCGCGCCAATGTGAATGCATTTGCACCTATGCCCATCCCTCAAGAACTACAACCGATATTGAATATGAACAACACTCATTCTGCAGCTTTCGATGAATCTGCCCCTCATTTAAACATGATGTTTAGTTCCAAACCCTTATTTCTGGTTTGGGTTTTTCTGGCTAGCCTGCTGACTTTGTTTGATCAAGCCATCAAGATCAGCACCGCATCCGTATTACCATTGGGGGGGAGTATGGCCGTCACTCCTTGGTTTAATTGGGTGCATGTATTAAACCCAGGTGCAGCATTTTCATTTCTAGCTGAAGCTGGAGGCTGGCAGCGGCATTTCTTTACGATTCTTGCGGGCATAATCTGCTTCTATTTGCTGTACTTGCTTTGGCGCGGCGTGAAAAGTCGATCTGAAACGGTCTCGTATATCTTGATTATTGGCGGGGCACTAGGGAATGTCGTCGACAGAATCAGGATCGGCGCGGTCGTCGATTACCTTGATTTCTACTGGCAGACGTGGCATTGGCCAGCTTTCAATCTAGCGGACATTTTTGTGGTATTCGGTGCTCTGCTCATGGGTATTTCAGCAATCACAAATCAAGAAAAATATAGAATCAGCAAATGAAACTTCGCCACTTCTTTGTGTTTATTTTCGGCTTATTGAACAGCTATCTTGCAGTGGCAAGCGATGAGATACTTCGTCGGCCTGTGCAGCTGCAGAGCGAAGCCATTCTGATTGATGCACTGTCGGTCACCTTGCAGCATGCGATCATGACTTCCAGTTCATATCAAGGTAGCAACCCAAACTTGAAGCGTCTTGCTAAGGCAGAAGTGCGTAAACGGCAACAAGATTTGCAGCGTTTGCATCAACTGGCTAAAACCAAAACGCCAACGCCAAAAACCCCTGTCAGCACCAATAAAAATGACCAGGTTTATCAGCAGTCGATTTTGATGAATCATGCACGACTTATTGAACTTGCCGAGTTTGGTTCAAGTTTGAAGTTATCTGGCCCGACTAGGCGTTTTCTGAAAACATTGTCAGGGGATGTGTCTTCAGAATTTTCTATGCTAGTCAATCTGGGATAAATATTGCTTTGATGGTTTGGGCCTATTTTTCTGCGAACTCACGCCTATCGTGGCATTGCTGTATTGGTAATGCAGTTAATGAGCACCATCTGGTAAATTATTTACGCTCAAAAGAATCTCAAGTGGCCGCTTAGGCCGAGCAACCGTGGAGTAACGCCAAAATATTGAAGGCCGCTACCTGATGGTTTGCGGCCTTTCGTTTTTACTGCCTCTGCATCGACACGTCGGCCAAAGCGGCCACTTAGGCTAAACCCTACGAGCAAGCCCTCTCAGTTGCGTTTGTGTGGATTTTATCCCACCGTGAAAAGCCCATGACCATGCATTTCGCGTAAAATCGGCAAAACAACAATAGCTTTCGAGAGTCTGTCGTGATTTATAAAGAGTTGGATCCGTTTCAATCAGATGACAAATTTGCCAGATCTGGCCGCGCTGCCGAAGAAAAGATGGCCTTCTACCTGAAGCGTTTTTTTGGTAACGATCCAGAGATCCTTGTTTTGAACGGCATTCGGATTGAAGCCGATGGCGATGCAGCCCAAATTGACCATCTTGTAATCCATTCTCATGGCCTGTCCATCGTCGAGAGTAAAAGCGTTCACGGCAAAATTCAGATCAAAGATGACGGGCAATGGATTCGGTGGTTCGGTGCTAACCAATCCAAGGGTATGGCATCTCCAATAACGCAGGCACGTCTTCAGGAAAAATTTTTCCGGGACGTATTGGGTAAAGCTTCCAAGAACGAGGAGTTTTTTTCCAAGTTCCCAATTGATCTCTATGTTGCGATTTCCGATGATGGTGTGATCATTTGGCCGCAATCTGGAACTGTGGCCGGAGTCTGCAAGGCAGACCAAGTTGCCGATAAAATCGTCACAGCAAATCAGACCAAAGCAGCTCAGAAGAGCCTGGAACTATCTCTCGATAATCGTCAGAAAATTGCGGCCTTCCTCAAGAGCATCAACAAGCCACTGACCAAAACAATCTCAGAACATGAAGTCGTAGAACAACCAATAACAGAGATAGCCAATACAGCCCCGGCAGCCTTAGCAGACACAGCACCGAAACACACCTGCAAGCATTGCGGCAGCAATAATCTGGAAATTCGATACTCGTTCAGTTATTTCTTCTACTGCAAGGATTGCGAGAAAAACACTGCGATTAAAGCGCTCTGCCAATCCTGTGGCGAGCCAGCCAAGCTGCGTAAGCAGAAAAAAGTGTTTTTCGCTGAGTGTGGGAAGGATGAGCACTCGGGGCTATTCTTTGTGAACCCATAGCCACTTCTTAATTAGGATTTCAAATGTCGAACGAGCGCTCTGAATTGCCAGAAAACGCGGCTGAATTTGCTGAGCTCAATGATGATGTGTTTGGGCGGATTGCATCTCGATATGATTTGCTTTGCGACTTGTTTAGCTTTGGAATACACCGACTATGGAAGCGTAGAGTCGCTCAGCGTATTGCAGATGAAGAATGGTCAACGTTGCTAGATGGAGCGACGGGAACTGGCGATATTATTCTTAAATTACTTCCTCAAATCACGAAACAAAATAGGCATATTACTGCGGCGGATATTAGCGAAAAAATGCTTGGCGTGGCGCAGCAACGGTTTGGAGTACGAGCCAATAACGTTAAATTGCTCAAACTTGATGCTGAGCGGATGTCGTCGATTGAAGATGAAAGTATCGATGCCTATTCAATCTCGTTGGCGTTAAAAATATGTAATCGACAGCTTGTGCTGAAAGAGGCGCTAAGAGTCTTGAGGCCAGGAGGGCGATTAATTGTTTTGGAAGCATCTAATATTCGCTGGCCGTTTTTGCAAAATGCTTATCTTTCCTATATGTCGATTTGTATGCCGCTGCTTGGATGGCTTGCAACTAGCGGTGATGCATCGGCGTACAAATATTTACTGAAAGGGATTCGAGAATTCCCTTCCGCTGAAAATCTCGCAATTGAAATGTCTAATCTTGGGTTTGAAAATATTGAGTTTGAACGTCTTTCTCTAGGAATTGTTGCTATACATATTGCGCGTAAACCATAGCACGTAGATTGGGCTTGTAGTGGCTCAATTAATCCGGCCATCAATATGGGGAACGGTTCGCTTTGGCCGAAATGCTGATGGTTTTGCAAATAGAAGGCGTCAATATCTGCCTAAGCCTGCTGATTTTAGAATGGTGCAAAAAAATAACTCTCAGTGAAAGGCTATCCCGCATTTGCGGGATAGCCTGATCAATCGTAGCCGTCGAAGGCCATGCTTTAGCAACGGCAGCGTTGTTGAGGTAAATACGCCAGAATATATTCCAGTAGGTGATAGACACCACGACCAGTCAATGCAGAAACGGAACACGCTGCGCTACTATCGCTGAAAGACAACGACAAGTATTTTTGCTGTTCTGCATGATTGTGGCTGACTTTTTGGTCAAATTCGTTCAAAACCAGCAACACCGGTAAATGGCGCTGCTGGCAATAGGCCGCCACGGTACGTTGATAGAAGGCCAGATCAGCTTGCCAGTGTTCATCATTGGTTTTGACGACCCACACGACCAAATCAATTTCCGGCAAGATCGATATGTAGAAATCATGGGCAGCTTGATCACGATCTCGGGTTGTCCCGAAACCCGGCATATCAATCAAAGCCAAACCTTTGCCGTTTTTGTAGGCCAGTGTGAATTCCTGCGGACTGGTGGTATTGAGATCGATAGTGTCCTGCTGATCAACATCACGCCCGAGCAGCGCATGGCAGAGTGTCGATTTGCCGGTTTCGCTTTTACCCAATAAACCCACGACCGCTTGATACTTGACCACCTGGTCAATGTGAGTGCGCAAGCTTTGCCAATAGGCTTTTTTGAAGAGTGCACTGTTATAGATGCCGTGTGAGATAGTGGTCGACATAGCGCTTTCCTTGCAGACAAAGCTCTGCCTGTTCATAAAAATACCCACCGCCATGAATGGTCGGTGGGTATCATTGATCTATTATTTAAAATAGATATTATTGATTACTGAATGAGTGTTCCATGTTCGTAGTGACGTGCCGATACTACAGAGCCATCTTCATTGTATTCACTAAAAATCCCATGTGATTTCCCATCCGCATCATAATTTTCTTCGATATATACTTTGCCACTATCTTGGGAAAAACGACGAAATTTAATTTTATTTCCATTGGCATCATATATAGATTCACTAGTCAGATAATACTTGCCTGAGTATTCGTCATAGGCAAAACTCTTGACGCCACCCACAATTTTACCTTTGTCATAATTTGTTTCATCATAACCGCGATGCCCCCCCAAATAATCGGAACGAAATCCCGTCTGCAAGCCATTTTCCCATCTAATGTCAGCGACTAGCTTTCCATCAAAGAATTTTTTCTCGTAACCAGTCGCTTTACCGTCGATCCAATTGAGCTCGACAAGCTGCTGGCGGCCATCAGGCGCCCAACCTTTTTCTACGCCGGATTTTTTACCATTTACATAATTGATCTGTGCTGTTAGCGCATGCGTATTAGGGTCATAAAGTTCTGCAATGCCATCCAATTGATTATCTTTCCAAAAATATTTGGCAAGAGGCTGGCCTGATGCAGGATCAAGACGAATATCTTCACCATTTTTGATCGGTGCTTCAGTCGTCGCCAAGCCGATAAGCTGAGCCTGCAATGGTGCGGTATACACGCTGACCTCGGCGATACCTTTGTCTTGCAGATAATTTAGGTCGTAATCGACACTAAATGATTTGGATTTGCCGTTGTAAGTGAACGTGTAATCGGCTTGGCAGCTGGCAGATTCACCATTTTCACTTTGGCTGCTCATCCGAATATTTTCCAAAGAAAATGATTCACTCATGCCCAGTTTCATTTCACGAAACCACTTTGATTTCCCAAGCTCTGCGGCAATGATGTTCAGAGCCGTTTCCTTGTTAGTCGAATCATTGCAATCAGTTTTCGAGAAACATCCACTAAGCATGATCACGGCAGGCAACAATACTGCACTTGCCCATAATTTCTTATTCTTGCGCATACGGACTCCTTAAATTTAACGAAGAAGATTGAGAATTTCAGCTGACTGGATAATTGACAACCTTTTGAGTTGAGTTTCAACCTTAATTACTCTTCCTGTCAACAGGTTGTTGGGCAACTATTAAGGTTGAATCGGAGACACAACAATGCCTCGCTTTGATGCCAAACAACTGAATAAAGAAACCGGTCGATTGATCGCCCAACATCGGCTGGCAAGCGGCTTGACTCAAGAGCAGGTCGCTGAAAAACTCGGGATTGGCAATGAAGCCATTTCACGGATCGAACGTGGGTTGGTGTCGCCTACCATCGAGCGATTGATGGAGCTGGCTGAGATCTTTGATTGTGATGCAACAGCGATGATTCAAGGACTCAATCCCCATAGCACCGGTCAGGCACAACACTTGGCTAACTTGTTGGCACCGCTACAAGATGAAGACCGACAAGCGCTGGTATTGGTCATTGAAACCTTGGCAAACCGATTTGCGGCCTCACGCAAATCAAGCCAATGAGGCCATTTTCATTTCAATCACCGCGCCGTAACAGCCCCCAGTGCGCAGCAGTGACGCCAATCAAGGCTCCCAAAACGCAGGGTAAAATGACACGGTTGACCTGCCTGCTGCTGGGCAAGCCTTGAATGCACCACGTGACAAAGTGTTCGCAGTTATTCAGCAACACGTTGTACCAATCTTCACCAAGGCGCGATTTCGCGCGCTCGACACTCTCTTCATGGCGATAAGCCCGGAACGGGTACGTTTGCACAGTGCAGCCATTGCCTTGGCAAAACGTCGCCAAATCAAATCAACAATTTCAATCACCCCGGTGTCAAATCGACCCAAAGATGAACCTGAATAGTGAATCACTTGATCGCAACCAATATAAAGACCGTGATGGGAATAGCCATTGCGGGCAGAAATCAGATGATCGCCTTTTTGCATGATGAATTCCTTTGCGAAATGAACAGACGACAAAAAGCCCCGGACAACGCCGGGGCTGAATGCTGGGAGTACAAAAACGATTAAGCTGGATTAGCAGGTCGGTGTGACGGCGGAGACCTTTTGCTACGGCAGTAGCATTTCACGAGATACGTGCAAACCATGCCGCTGGCAAACACAATCGCAAAAGCCAGCAACGTATCAGTGGTTGAGTTGTTGTTCATGCTGATCGCCTCCTGTTGGCGCGAGTTCGGATCTCGACCCCAAACGGTTTGTCAGCCGTGCTGAGCGAACCTGCGTTTTAGAGGTATGTGCCGCCGTTGAACTGGCCTCTGGGATTGCACTAGCCACCTCTGAGTCTGGGTAAAACTCAGCCAGCATCAGCGGTATCTCATCAGCCTCGTCTTCAAACTGGCCATTGCGCAGCAAGGACTTCGCCATCGCTTCCAGCTTGGCAATTTCTACACCTGCCTGTTCAAAGCGCAGCGCTTCACTACGCGCAAAGCATACGGCTTCCGCTAAAGTGTCATCATCACGCAGTGTAAGATCGACGTAGAACACTGGCGCACGATACGATTGCGTCGTGCTTTTGGCGCGTAGCTTGAGCAGCAACGGCAAGTGCCGCGTATTGCCGCCGCTGACCGCTTCAAAATACTGCAAGCGTGCAGCTAGCGTTCGCACCGAGTTGTAACCGGTGGTGCGAAACATAAATGTACCGAGCTCATCGTTCTGGCCTTCAACCTGCACATTCAAACGACCATACAGTTTGCAGCCTTTTTCTTGCGCATACTGGCAGCGCTCCGGCGTAGGGCAGGGCACGTCCTCAATACCTTCACCCGAAACCCGCTTCGCACATTCGCCATTGCCGACACACAGAGGTCGCCCTGTTTGCCGATCAAACGCGCTGAACTCGGCGCGCAGATTGAGCTCGCTATCGTTGAATAATAGCCGTACCGGAATGGTACGGATTTTGTTATTCGGACTGACTTCGGCCAATTGCTGATGCAATGGATGCAGCAACCAGCCATCTTTGTTCTGCACCTGAGTTGTCAGCGTAAAAGCGTCATCTTTTTCCGGCACCCATTTGTCTTTCTTCTGCACCAGATGCCCGATTGAAATCCGCCCAATCACGGGCGGGGTAATGGCCAGACCTTTAATCATGATGGTGTGCTCCAGAAGGGTTCAGCTTTTTGGGCTGAATCAAGAAACGCCGCGCACCCTCAACCGACTTGCTGTACTGCTGCAGGATTTCAGGGTGTTCGGCACTGAGTTTGTCGAGGTCGGTCGCGAGCCGGTCTTTGGCTTTTTTCCAGCTAATACGGCCAGCAGCAAAGATCGCGGCAGTGGCGGTGCCGAGGGCGTTTTGTAGTCGCTGGCGAATCAGCGCTTCCTTGGCTTCGAATTCTTCCTTGCGCTCACGCAGCTCGATCAAGTTGCTAAACAGCGCATTGAATTCCGCTGATTCAGACAAATCGATGGTTTGCCCATCATCCCGTGGGAATAACCACTGCAATGCCGCGCTGGCATCGTCCGAACCATCAGGGTCAGGCTGAATATCCGCAGTGACGTGTTTCCAGAACTGCGTTTCCAAATGAATCAGATCCGCGATCTTGGCATCGTCACGCTCAATCCGATAAATTCTGAAGTCCTGTCCGCCGATCAATACTGCTACATCAGCCCAGGCAAAACCGGTGACGGCAAGCTGATGCAAGACCTGGCATTGATAAGCCAATGGAATACCGTCTTCCCATTGCGCCGCCATGTGATAACTGGCGGTTTTGATTTCCAGTACGCCAGTGCCTTCAGGCTGACCTATTACTTCCCGATCCAGATTGGCCAGCATGAAACGATGCTCGGGGTGCTGCAAAATGGCATTCACTTTGCGCACCTTATAGCCAGTTCGTTCGGCGTAGACCGAAGCCAATACTGGCTCCAGTACTGTTCCCCATAGCACAGCGGGTTTTTCAGAAAGGTCATCGGGCTGTTTGCGATGCGTTTTTTCCAGCCACAGGGTTAATGGGCTTTTGTACTGCGAGAAACCAATCGCACTGGCGGCATCGGATGAACCTATTCCCAGCTCACGATACTTTAACCATTGCTCACGAGTTAAACCAACTGTCGATGCCAAACGAATGGCTTGGCCGTAGCGTTCACGCATGATGAAACCTCCAAAAGCAAAAAGCCCCGCTGGCGAACCAGACGGGGCTTAGTGATCAAAATGAATCGGAGAAATTGAATCGATTACTGCAGCAATGCAATCGCCTGATTCAGCGCCTTGCCTTTCAGTTGCGCACCTTGACCAAACCATGCCGAATCTAGGCGGTAATCCTGATTGCGTGCACGGCGTTGGTGATCAACAAATTCAGTCACGGCATTGAGTAGACCCCAAGCTGTACCACGACTACTGGCTAACAAAGACCCCATGCCTGCTCCGCTATAAAGGGCGGTAACTTGCTGCATGGCGCGAGATACGGCGGGGTTTTCCATATCGAGTACTTGCTCACCCAATACATCGCCAAAATACTGCGCAGCTTCGGTCGCCGTAATTGGGCGCTGCGACAGTTGCTTCATATTGGCAATGAATTGATCCCAGCCCGACAGACCCAAACCGAGCGCTTCCTTCACCGCTTGCGGATCAAATTTGGTCGAATGAGGTACTTTGACCGCGCCATTCGAATCACCGACTGCCATTTGCAGGGTGTTATTGCAGACTACCCGGATGGAAGTAAATTGTGCCGTGGTACACATCGACCCGTCGCAGCTGGTTGCCAGCAACAAATAGGCTTTGACCCGATCATTGCCCCGCAACAGGACTTCCTGACCAGTGCGCGCTAACGCCCACAACTTCTTGCCGCCTTTAAGCACGCCTGCCGTTTCCAATTCAAAACCACCGGCCTCGACCAGATCTTTATAAAAGTGCAGCACTTCTGTGGGCTGCACCACCTGATAACGATTCGACACGACCGATAACGGTGCCAACGTATCGGAGCGATACAGCACTTTGGCGTCGGTATGTGGGCGAATGTGCATGCCAGCACCCGGTGAAACATTAAACAGCACATCGCTTTGATCAATTGACCATTCCATACCGGCCTCACGCAGCCAAACATCCAGCGGTTGCTGCTCAGTTAAACGATTGCCTAAACCGTGCCACGGTGTGTCACGGACGAAAGCCATAGATTCGACAAGATGGGACATTTGAATTCTCCAGACGTAAAAAAGCCCCAGCGTCAGGCTGGGGCTTATTGATTTGGCGTTAAAACGGGGGATAAAAAAATATTCACTTCCCTGAATGATTTGAAGAAGTCAGTCAAGGTGAG
The DNA here is from genome assembly GCF_046530675.1 of Chitinibacter sp. S2-10. GTDB lineage: Bacteria > Pseudomonadota > Gammaproteobacteria > Burkholderiales > Chitinibacteraceae > Chitinibacter. The sequence continues at coordinate 1,939,712 of NZ_CP172558.1, forward strand.
AACGCATGTATTTCATCGTGGTGATATAGGTCTGAGATTTTTTAATTCCCAAAATAACTTTGTACATCGCAAGGATCGGTCAGCCTCCTGTCTGGCAAGCGTTTTAGTTCTCCGCTGAGCTTGCCAAGCAAGGCTTTCGCTACGCGCGGTATTTCGGGTTTTGTTTATCATCTCTTATTCATTTTCAGATGAACTATCACACATCTACTGCATGTAGAAGGCGATCTGCTGCCAGCATGATCGCTGATCAACGTTTACTCGACTGAGTTCTTCCTTTTTCAACCAATGAGGGAAGACATCATGCGTATTGATATTGACGAACTGTTTGATACGACAAACACGCGAGGCATCGCTTACAACGCGATGATTGAGGACGGATGTAGTCCGGAACGGGATAACTTTCTTAAAGACCCCACATTTGTCTTTGATCGTTACGGCAAGGCATTGCTTTATATCAGCTCGCTTGAGCAAAAGGTTCGGGACATTGTGAATAGCAATGAACCCGGCTATGGCGTGATCATTCAGCGTAACCGCAAAGTGATCAGCCAAACCTATCGAGCCGGATTGGCATATATGTCGCTGGCACAAAATTATCAGAATCAAGAAATCCAACAAATCCTGGCTACGAAAATCCTGAACCCCTATCTGGATTTACTGACTCGTATCTGGCCCACCATCAGTAATTTGGATTGGCGTCATTACTCAGCGGATGAGCTTATGCCTAATGGCAAACTGGCCGCAGAGATGTTCAATGTTTCCCTGCAGGATTTGCGTGCATATGCAGAGAGTACCGAGTTTAAAAAACGTTGTGACGTGTGGTATGCCGAGTCAACGCAACAATACCGAAGCTGCAAGGCTTATGTTGAGTACCTGTTTAGTCGCTATGCTCGCCTTTTAGTCGTGCGACTGGATTTGGGCTTTGTCATTGACAGTGAATTACGGGCTGATGTGATTGGCTGTCGTGAACGCCTCCAGCGGTTCCTGAGAAATAAACGTAATAACTCCCTGTTTGACCATCAAGTTGGGTATATCTGGCGCTTGGAGTTCGGCATCAAGAAGGGTTGGCATTACCACTGCATTTTGTTTTTCGATGGCTCGAAAAGTCAGCAGGATGTGTCATTAGGCGACGCGATTGGTAACTACTGGCGCAAAGTAGTGACTCAAGGGCAGGGGACTTACTGGAACTGCAACCGGCATAAAGATCGGTATTCAATGTTCAAACTGCTGGGGGTTGGCATGATTCACCACAGCGAAGAGGACAAGCGGGACAATTTATTAAAGGCGGTAACTTACCTGTGCAAGATGGACGAGTATTTACGGCAAGCCCTGCCTGATGGCGTGACGGGTATTCATACCTTCGGGCGGGGAAAGATTCCAAGCAATGATTCTGGCTCAGTTCGCCGAGGCCGCCCACGCTCTGGGCCCGACGATGGGTATTCAGATACGAGCGCCGCATCATAAAAAAATATCAACTTTCCTCATGATTTGAGGAGGTCGTTAATTTCATTGTTACAGCGTGTCCACGTTTGAATTGCCGCATCACTGATGGGCAAATTTATGGGTTTTTCCTGCGATTTGCTCAATGAATGCATAATTATTGAAAGAAAGAGAACTAACTTTTTCAAACGAGATTTTGATCAAGGCTCCGCGATTACGGGGCCTTTTTTTATGCGAGGAAAATAATCATGGCAACCGAAAAAACAGTACGTTTTTTGCGTATCAAGGAGTTGGCCAAAATGATCGGAATGGGCAAGTCATCCATATATGACCGACTCAATCCAAAATCTAAACGATACGAGCCAACGTTCCCTAGGCCGATAAAGCTCGGAGTCGGGACAACGGTTTGGGCATCAGATGAAGTGGAGTCCTGGATGGCGCAGCAGATTGCCGCCGCCCGAATGGAGCGCGGTGATTTTTCGAATTAGGGGCTTGGCCGCATTTCTACAAGCCATGAAATTAATATCGCCATTCTTCGCTCGCCAGCATTCCTTGATTTAACTCATCACGCAATACCCGCCAGTTGCCCAAGTGCAGATCCATCAAAGCCATAAATCGTTCATTGTGATGCCGCTCAAGCAGGTGAATGAGTTCGTGTACCACGATGTACTCGATGCACTGTGGTGATTTCTTTGCCAGTTCCAGGTTGAGCCAGATTCGCGCTGTTTTTGTATTGCAGCTTCCCCAGCGGGTTTTCATTTTACGAATACCGCAAAAGCTGGGCGATACATTCAGTACCGGCAGCCATTTATCCAGTAATACATCCACCGTCGTTCTGAGTTGCGCGCGATACCAGTCGTGCAGAATGCGTTCTTTCTGCTCGCTGGTTTTATCGTTTTTGCAGTTCAGGATCAGGTGGCGGCTGCCGCGCAGGTTGATTTGGCTGTGATTGCTGGCTTCAACCTTGAGGCGGTAGGCCTTGCCCATGAAATAATGGGTTTCACCCGACACCATCTGCCGAGCCGATTGCCGAGGCTGGTTTTGGAATTTCAAGCGCTGGCGTTTAATCCAACCCAGTTTTCCAATGACGGCCAGCCGAATTGCTTCATCGCTAACGGCTAAAGGTGCAGCAACCCGCACTCTGCCATTGGGCGGGTAAACACCCAAGTGCAGGTTTTTAATATCTTTACGGTAAATATCAACGGTAATACCGCTGACGATGACGCGATGCTCAGTACTCATGTTGATGCTTAATCAGCTCAATCAGTCGGTCGAGCATCTTATCCATTTCATCATCCGATGCCATATCAGTCAGGGGTAAATAGTTCGGTGACGGTTCATTCACTGTGCCTGCACTTTCTAGCGCAAATGATTCCAAGGTCAGGCGCATCGCGTTGCGGATTTTTCTTTGCTTGATATTGCTACTGCGCCAGTCGTCCTGCTTGCTGGCCAGAATAACTTTGTTCAGCCGGATCGCCAGCTCTTCATTTTTATCCAGATTGTCATACAGCGCTTTTTGCGCAGCAGTGTTCAGGCTAGCTGGGTAAGTACTGATGCCCATCGGGTTTTTGGCTTGACGGGTTAGCTCAACCACTTTGGTCAGGTATTCCTGATACTTGATCGCGCCGTTGCGGCGTTGTTCGATCAGTGCGTCGAGTAGGGCAGACATTGTTTCGTAGTACTTTGGATTGATCGGTGTTTCGTCGATGATCAATTTACGCACGTTATTTTCAATCGTTTCGGCCATGCTGTTTTCATTGCCACGAATGGCTTTCGGCAGGGCTTCAACCGCATCGGTGCCACGCTCAACAATCAGCTGGATCAGCGACATATCGTCAAAGGCCGAAATTTTCTCGCTCTCTTCGGCGCGAATATAGCTGTCGATCAAGTGCCGCATCGCGGGCTCGTACGTTTTTAGGTCGATATAGTCGGCACTGTGGATCTTGATCTCGCTGCGGACTTTTTCGAAATGATCGACTTCCTGTTTGATGGTCTCAATCTCTTTGGCGCTATAGCCTGCTTCAGTCAGCTCGCTGGCAATATTGGCATAAGTGCGAATCAGTGTTGCGGTTAGCTTGTAGAGCGCTAGACGCTTGGCTTCATTGGTTTTCAAATCGGCAGCAGAGCCATCACCGCAGAAGAATCGCTGATATGCGGGGCTGTCTTTCGGTGGCTCTACCGGTTCGCACAGCGCCTTGATCGCTTCGCGTGCATCTTCCAAGTCGGCTGCGGCCATACTCAGACGGTCTTCCAGCAAGCCTTGCACATCGTCTTTGTCATACCCATCGAGCGCTCCACTGGTGTAGTCGCCGATGGAATCTTCCAGTCGTTTGAATAGATCTTGGTAATCGATGATGTAGCCGTATTGCTTGTCTTCACCATCCAGCCGGTTTACGCGGCAGATGGCCTGGAACAAACCGTGGTCACGCATCTTTTTGTCGATATACAGATAAGTGGCCGATGGCGCATCAAAGCCGGTGAGCAATTTATCCACCACGATCAGCAGCCGCATTTGGCCGGGCTCGTCGATGAATTTCTTTTTAACGTCTTTTTCAAACTGTTCGGGGTCTTTGCCAGCCAGCATCTGGTTGTAGATCTGATACTGGCGTAGTCGTTCGGTCAGCCCTTCACCGGTGCTTTCGCCTTTGATGTCGGCAGGCGAGGGTTTGTAGCTGGTGACAATCGCGCATTGTTCGCCCATGCCAGCTTTGCAAAACAGCTCGTAACATTTGCAGGCTTCAAAAATGCTGCTGGTCACCAGCATGGCATTGCCGCGCCCATTGGCTAGGCGGTCGCGCGTTTCCATGTCGAATAAAATGTCGTTGACGATTTTCTCCAGCCGCGATTGGCTAGACAGCACTTTTTGCAAAGTACCCCAGCGCGCTTTGAGTTGCGCCTTGGCCAGATCGGTTAGCCCTTTGGTCTTGGCCGCAAACCACTGATCAATCTTGGCTTGCGATGTCACGCTCTGGTCAATATCGCGTGCTTCGTAGCGCAGATCGAGCACCACACCGTCGCGCACAGCTTCGTTGAATTTGTAGGTATGGATATAGCTGCCAAACACTTCAATCGATTTTTGCTTATCTGATTTCAGCAGCGGTGTGCCGGTGAAACCGATAAACACCGAGTTCGGCAGAATCGATTTCATCGCCTTATGCAGCTCGCCTGATTGCGTACGGTGGCATTCATCGACGAACACGTACAAATCGCCCTTGGGCGCAAAATCGGCAGGCAGGCTTTTTTTCACTTCCTCGATGTAGGCAGCGATGTCGCCAACGTCTTCGCCATCCTCTTTGCCGCCGAATTTATGAATCAGCGAGCACATCAGCCACGGGCGGGTGTCGTTCAGTTGGGCGATCAGATCAGCGCCGCTTTTGGCGCGGCTGATGTCTTCATTCACGCCTTTGAATACTTTTTCGATCTGCTCATCGAGCTCGGTGCGGTCGGTGATAATCAGCACGCGCGCGTCTTTGATGTTTTCGCGTATCCATTTGGTTAGCCACACCATCGTCAGGCTTTTGCCCGAGCCTTGCGTGTGCCAGATAATGCCGCCTTCGCGGCGTTTCAGATATTGCTGTGCTTCGCGCACACCGAAATACTGGTTCTGGCGGCAGAGCTTTTTTACGCCAGCATCAAACACAACAAAATCGTGGATCAGCTCCAGAAAGCGTTTTTTCTCGCAGATTTGCAGTACATGCCGATCAAGCAGGTTGGCTACCTCGCTCGGTTCTTTCCATTCCAGATAATACTTCTCGCGGGTTTCAATCGTACCGTAGCGCACGCCCTGCGTATCGTTGCCCGCCATCACCAGCTGCATGGTGGAAAAGAAGGGCTGGATGAATTCTTTTTTCTGGTTATCCAGATTCTGGCGAATGCCTTCGGAAACCGACACGGTTGAGCGTTTTAGCTCCAGCACACCCAGCGCAATGCCGTTGATATACAGCACAATGTCTGGTCGCTTGGTGCTCGCCTTAGCGTCAGCACCTTTGATGGTCACTTCTTCGGCAATCGCAAAATCATTGTTCAGCGGCGCTTTCCAGTCGATCAGCCACACAGTGACGGTATTTTCGCCAATGTCGGGCTTTACCTTCACGCCATAGCGCAGCAGCTCGTACACCGCTTTATTGCGGTCATACAGCGAGAGCTGGGTATTGTTGACGGCCTTATCAAACTCGTACAAAGCGCGGCGGATCAACACATCATCAACGCCTTGCTTGGCCAGCCATGCCGAGAGCACGCCGGCCTCAACGTTGCGATTACTGCCGTTATCTTCATGCCGCTTTTCCCAATTACCCAGATAGTGGTAGTTCAGCTCAGACTGGAAAAGTTGAACAATACGGTTTTGAGTTGCGCGTTCGATTTGGCCGACGGTGCTCATAATTGATTTCCGAAAACCCCGCTAATGAGGGCTGAGTTTGTATAATCGATTGAAACAACAAGGGTTAAGCAAATGATCAAACCTGAACCGCAGCGCAAGCCGATTACTCGGCAAACCTTGATTCGCGCCGTAGCCAGCTCAACTGCCATTGAAACCGGGCAAAGCATCAAAGAACTTGAATACCGGCTCAATCACCCGAGTGAGAAGTTTCGTCATCTAACGCTGGCGCGCTAGTTGAATACGCTCGCCTTACTCGGCAGGGTAGAGCGGTGCATCTTCTTCCGAGCTCTCAATGAAGTTATCCCACAGTGCTGTTTTAAACCACACGGGCATTTCATCGCCGGTTAACTTGATTTCGTTCCCATCGGTGACTTCAGCAACCAAAGTTCTTTCATGGGTTGAGTTGTCAAAAATATACGCACGATTGGCGTAAGTGACTGCATCGGGCAATAAGGCGAGAGAACGAGTGTAGCGTTCGCGGATTTTGGTTTCCGGCACCGGGTGTCCTCCGGTTTCAACCCGGTGCTGTACCCGTGCAATATTGATGTCTGGGTCTGCGGTTGCGATGAAATACAGATAGGTACGAAACCCAGCAGCCTGCGCTTTTTGCAAAAAATCGACCTTATCCCGAGACGACATCACTGTTTCAAAGGTAAAGCTGATCCCCGCAGCCAACAGCTGATGCCGGATAAAGTCTGACAGCACTGAGGCAAAATAGGAATTCACCGCCACATCGTGAAAGTGCAGTTGATTGTCACTGAACGACAATTTGTTCACGGTGCTCAGCAAGTCAAATTTGGCAAGCAGAGTCGAGTTTTTCAGAAAGGCGAACAACTCGTCTGCCGTGGTATTAACTTCGAAATCTGAGAAGTTAATTAGGGTATCTCTGCGCAGCCCTTTTTCTATCTCGTCTGGATTGATATACACCCCTAACCATTCGTTGGGGATGACATCTTTGATCGTACTTTTACCAGAGCCATTGGGGCCAGCAAACAAGCGCAGCCGTGGTGTGGTGCTCATGGCTTGGCCTTGCGAACGCGTGTCGTACCCGCCACGACCGGAATCGGTTTGGCCAGACTACGAATGAAGCGCTCGCTGCCATCGGCATACGTTTCAACCAAACGGCCATTGCGTGCTTCCACCACCTTGCCGCTGGTTGTCAGTGCGCGGGCATAAGCCTGGCTAATTGCGGCACTGGCTAATTGCGGGATCTGCAATTCCAGCGATTGCATTGCTTTTTCATTCAATTCTATTTTTTTCATGTCGTTCTCCGCATGAACTTTATGTGTACTTTGCATAGTACACCTTAGTTTTTCAATAACTTAAAGCTAATCTGATACCGATAAAAATCCACATTCCCCACTGCTGCCAACGCTCTGCGGATGCGTTGGTCATCTTCTAGCGCGATGATCGCGCCGCGCACGGTTTGGTTTTCTTCGGCGAGCTCGCTCATCACAAAGCCCATATAGCGCAGCACTTGGCCGACGACGGCGTCACTGGCGCGGCCTTTTTTTAGCTCGACGACTAATAGCTGCTTTTTATCTTTGCTGATCGCCAAGATATCCATCGGCCCGGTGTCACTTGGGTATTGCTGGCCGATGGGTTCGCCATCTTCGGTGAAAATATCGTAACCCTTGCCCAGCTCGGTTTGCGCCCAGTTGGCAACGAGGAAGTCTTCCAGATGTTTTTCCAGCGCAAACGACGTCGGGTCTTCGATTTCGGGATCTGTGCTGAGTATTTTGGGCGCGGCCTGCTGGCCGAGCAGGCTATCGATCTCGCTGGCGTATTTGCTGATCGTGCTCACCGTACCAATCGAGCCGCAAGAGTTGCGCAGCGCTTCGCTCATGTCGCTGCGCGCAATGGCGGCGAACCAGCGCACGGCGCGGCGATGCGGCAGGATTTCGCCCGTCAGATATTGATAATCGGCCAACACTTCACCGACGCGATACGTGCCCTGCCCATCGGGGCAGAGCACGATGTCGCCGTTTTGAATGCCTTTCGATATCGTCCACAGCACGCCGCAGGCCAAACCCGCTGCTACTTTGCTTTTGCTTGGGTTTTGTGCCAGCCATTGCGGGGCCAAAAAATGATTAAAGGCGCGACTATCCTCACTCAAAAGCGGCTGCAAATCTTGGTGAACGCTAAAGTGCGCCCCGATGAAGTTGCCCGCAAAACATTCGGCAGCGTACATCGAGTTGCGGCCTAGCATGACGCGATAGTAGTTTTTCATGAGTGCAGAGTTACTTAATTAGTTTCTCATATTCGGCTTTGACAACATTTGGAATGCTCGCTGGATCTAGCAGCGAAAGTGCATCTTTAAACCGAGATCTGCAATTTGAAGAATTTGCAACACGGCGGCCTAAAGAGTTTTCTTTTGAGGTCGCGAGATTGATCATTGCGGCAATTTCTTTTGGCGAAAAACCTTTGATCATTTGGCTATACGCTGGAATCGCTGCCCACGAAACGCCATGTCCAGCACCGATATAGCAGCAGCAAATAGTTGCAACATAATTATCTAAAACTGTTTCTGGAATAGCCCCTTGTTGAGATAGCTCTAACAGCCTTTCCGCAAATGCAGGCTCGTTGTAAAAGTTATTCATGCCATTGTGTACGTTCCAAAGCCGATCTACTGCGCGATAAAAAATACTGTGCCGCTCAGTTTCATTGAGAAGTATGAGCAAACCAAGCTTTTCAAAGAACTGTAAAGATGCTGTATGGCGAGGTTCATCGCCTTTCGCGGCATATTCAGAGTGCTTATTAATCAGATCTGATCTCAGAGACGATGTGAAGCTTAACTTTAACCCAGTGCACAGGTCTAACGAGTTAAGCCGTGCTGGCTCTGACGTATTCGGGTCGCAATAAATACCATGTACCATTGTTATCAAGATCTGTCTTTGAGCGTCGTGAGTCTCTTGAAGACGTTGGATCCATGTGCTGCATTGCGTCCCATTAAAGCGAGCACCTTTTACAGCAGCGATAAAGGCTTGAATTTCAACACCCTTGGGAGAAGAAGACTCAGCTAATGCGTAGCGAACACATCGATTTAAGAAGGTTGTAAATTCACGATCATTTACAGTTCCCAGTGTCGGGTGTGCAGCTGAAAAGTTATTTCGAATGTCGCGACATTGATCAAGAAAGAAGAAGCCGTCTTCATTAACTAAATTTAGCTTAAGGCAAAGCTCTAGCAGCTTACTGTCTTGAAGTTCAACCAAGTGTTTTTCTTCAAAATCGCTTTGCTGAATTTGTGCTACAACAGGAAGTCCGAAGTTTCTAATCTTTGTGCGAAGTTGCAGTATCGAAGCGTTCCAAATGTAATTCATCGCACCATCAAACAATCCGGTGCTGACCGCAACGCACATTCTGGCGACTAACTCACCCCTTAATGGCACTGGAATTTCACGCAGTTCACGGGGTAGATCCCGCCACGCGTATTGAATTTCTTCATCGCTAGCGAGCATTTCTCTCGGGATGCCAAGAGATTCTGTTAATACAGTCAGAGCCGGAAGCATTGTTGTCGGCAGTGAGGGCAGTGTTGGCTCTTCTTTTTTTACCAGTTCCATCGTTACATTCTCCCTTAGTTTTGAATTAGTCGAGTTTTTCCAGTAAGTAATTCTTGCATCATGCCTTGCTTGAGGGCGCGGGTTTTGTCGCGGCGGGCTTCGAGGGCGGTGATTTCTGCGTCCATATCAGAGAGAATTCTGGCGATGGTGATTTGTTCCGATATTGATGGGAGTGGAACTAGTGCATCTCTAACCTGTTTCAAGCTAATTTGTGGATAAGCTTGTCCTGTCGTAATGGTATTGAAGTCTTTTCTGATGCGAGGTTGTGAAAGCCAGTGATACAAATACGCTGGTGAAACTGTTGGTTTATTTATGCGAATTCGAGCAACATGCTGGTTGATGTTGGCGACTTCAAATTTTGAACTAAGTAAGACTACTCGCCCAACATTACCAGTAATCGTCATCAAAATATCTCCTGCACGTACTTCTCCCCTAATTAGGGTTTGATGTGCATCGTTTGAAATATACTTTGATTGCGTCAAATCAAGCCCGTTCTCTGAAACGCACTCACTTCTTAAAAATAAAACTCCACTATTTTGCCATTCAAATCCATATGTAGTTGGTGTCGATCCTTTTGTTATAAATGAAGTAAAGCTATCTATCTTTTCTAATGGCCACTCCCCACTAAACCCAGGTAGGCGGGTTTGGGCGGTTAGGAGTTGTTGCATGGCGGCTTGTTTGAGGTCGCGTTTTTTAGTAATCAGCGCGTCGAGCTGTGCGAGCAAGGCATCGACGTCAGAGAGGGCGGCGGCGATAGCTTTTTGTTCATCAACTTCTAATGGAATTGCTATTGGTGTATTTTTCAAAGACTCCAATGACAAGTTGCGTATCGTAGTGCCCGTTAATTCATTTTCAAAGTATTGAGAAACTCGCTGACTGGCCAAAGTGAAAGAAATAAACTCTTTTGAGACATCTTTCTTTAAATTTATATATGCCGCGCTTTTGCCCAAAACAACCGTTTCATTATTGAAAAATGCAATGTTTCCAATTGTTCCGTTGATGGATAGCAGAATGCTTTGTGGGGTTAATGGCTTTTTGAGTTGGTGGTATTCAACTTCGCTAACGCAATTTGTTTTTTCTGTAATGTGAATTTTGCCATTAACCAAATTGTTACCATTTACAAAATGATAGTCTGATTGATGTACGTATGACGGCGTTGAATGTATGCCATCACTGATTTCTGATGCTAGGTTACGCAGAGGAATTAATGCCCAATCCTTCGGAATCACTCCTGCATCCGTTAGCTTATACCCCTGCGGGACGGCTTTGCTCAGTTCCATGCCAACCCCATTTTTTTAAGGTGTTCGGCCACTTTGGCACTGAGCGTTTCTACTTCGGCTTCCAGTTGCGGCAGCGGTGTGGCGTAGCGTTCGGCCAGTTCTTTGATACGGCGGGTTAGGGTTTGGCTCACGCGGTCGAGCTCGCCTTGTACGCTGGCCTCTAGCGCGGCCAGCCATTTGTGTTCGACAACCAGATCGCAGACTTCCACTTGGCTGATCTGGCGGTATTGCTGCACGACCTTGGTGTCGAGCGCTTTTTGCGCGTCTTTGAGCTTTTTGCTGGCAGCGGCTTCTAACTCGGAAAGCGCCAGCCATGCTTTAAGCTGGGCAAGCTCTTCGGTTGCGCAGCTGTCTTTGGTGATGGCCTTCACGCGATCCTTGACGCTTTTGGTGCTGAGTTTGCCTTTTTCGGTTTTGGCCTCGCACAGCAGGCCATCTTCGCCGCCGTGCTCTTCTTCCATTTCTTCCATCTGGCGGGTGATGTCATCGCGCTGGCTTTCCAGTTCGGCCAGTTGCGCTGCCTCGGCAGCAAAGTAGTGGGCGATGATGAGGTCTTTGGGTAGTAGATCGGTATTGGCTTGGTCGTTGCTCCAACCCAGCCAGCCGCCGTCGCTAATTACCATCTGTACGTCGTCTTGCAGCGTGGTGGCCCAGTAGTCGAGCAGGTGCTGATAGAGATCGTAGTTATCAATCAGCGCGAGGTCGGCATGGCTGGCCAGTAGATCTTCGGCGATGGTGTGGATTAGCTGTTTGGGCTTGGTGTAGGGGTTGATGCCTTTGAGCTGCGGTAGCACGCGTGCTTGCCAAGCGCTGAAATGCGCTTTGGCGTTGGCATTAAAGGCGATGAATTCGGGGTGATTGAAAATGGTGGTTTTGATGTCGCTTGTGGCTACGGTGAGGTTGCTATAGCCGGGGTATTGGCTTGCAGCAAAGAGCTGTGAACGCATAGCGGGCAATACCTGCCAATAAGCTTGCAGCGCATCAATGTCACGATTTGGTATACCACCGCGCAGGTGGGCGGCGAGGTCTTGCAGATCTTCTGCATCACTGGTGTCGATGTAGCGCGGCAGATTCAGGTTGTAATCATTACCCGCGATTTCAGCCTGCGGCACGAGGCGGCTGTATTTGGGTGTTTCGTGTTGCTGAGTGAAGGTATCGACGATTTTGTGGATGTCTTGCTCACGCAGACGGTTTTTGTTGCCGTCTTTGATAAAACCTTTGCTGGCATCGATCATAAAGATGCCTTTGCGCGCAGCCGCGTGCTCTTTATCCAGCACGATAATGCAGGCCGGAATGCCGGTGCCGTAGAACAAATTGGCAGGCAGGCCGATGATGGCTTTGATATAGCCACGGCTCACGATCTCTTGCCGAATACGGCCTTCAGCGCCGCCACGGAACAGTACACCGTGCGGCAAAATCACTGCGGCTTTGCCGGTGGACTTGAGCGAGGTGAGCATGTGCAGCAAGAAGGCGTAATCGCCGTTTTTCTCGGGTGGAATTCCGTATTTAAAGCGATCGTAAAGGTCGTTAGCAGGGTCGAAACCACTGGTCCAAGATTTCGTAGAAAACGGAGGATTGGCGACAATGAAATCATGACGCTTGAGGCTGCCATCCGCTTCTTTAAAGTATGGATTCGCAAGCGTCCCATTATTGTGTTGCCAAATTTCAGCCGTAGGGCAATCGTGCAAGATCATGTTCATTTTGGCCAAGGCGCTGGTGGCGTTGTCCATTTCCTGCCCGTAGATCGTTAGATCGAGCGAGGTGGCGTGCTTGGCTTCGTCGTGCGCTTTGAGTAGCAGCGAGCCGGAGCCGCAGGTCGGGTCGTAAATGGTTTGATCGCCTGATTTGGCTTCGTGCAGATTGAGTACTTTGGCCATCACGCGTGAGACTTCGGCAGGCGTATAAAACTGGCCTTTGGATTTGCCTGAATCCGTGGCGAAATGGCGCATCAGGTATTCGTAGGCATCGCCCAGAATATCGTCGCCATCGGCGCGATTACGTGCAAAGTTGAGATTGGGGTTGTCGAAAATGCTGATTAGGTTGGAAAGCCTTTTAACCATGCCATCGCCATCGCCCAACTTATTTGGATCATTAAAGTCGGCTACATCGATCACGCCTTTCAGATCGTTGGCTTCGGCCAGCTTGGCGATAATGATGTTGATCTTGTCGCCAATTTCTTTATCGCCCTTGAGCGCCACCATGTCGGCAAAGCTACCGCCTGCAGGTACTTCGATCAGCGAATCACGCTGACCGGCGTATTTATCCGAGACATACTTCACGAATAACAGCACCAGTACGTAGTCTTTGTACTGGCTGGCATCCATCCCCCCACGCAGCTCGTCACAGCTTTTCCAGAGGGATGAGTAAAGTTCAGATTTCTTGATAGCCATGAGGTGCTCGGTAAGGTAATGCGAAGGCTTCAAACGCAAGGAAAGAGCCGCGTTTGGCCGAAAATGAGATGGTATAGATCATACCGTGCTGACGGGGGACTTTCTATTTTTTTTGCCCAAGAAAGTACTGAAGACCGCATGATTCTGTGGCGAAAGAATCATGAGTAACTAATACTGCAGCTAGAGCGTCATTATTTGGGGATAGCTGTGAATTTGGCTTCACTTCATTATATTGCAGCAATCAAAGATGCTGCTTATTTTATTAATTTGCTTTCGCGTGATGGTGAGCAAAAAATATTAATTAGCAAGGGTGGTGATTTTTACGGTCGCTTGGCTGTTATTTATTCGGCTATGAGAGGGTTTTATTCATTTAAGGCGGATTTTAAATTTAATATTGGTGATCTGGAGCGAGCGTGTGGTTTGGCGGCAAAAAAAACTAAATTGTCAGAGTTAACATCTACCGAGCGTGTGTTGTACTTTGCAATGCGTCTTAAAAATTATTCGTCTATTTTTGTTTTGCCTGATTTTGAAAATATTAAAGTTCATCCCCTTGTCGAATACTGCAGTGAAAATGGTGCTGAATTTCTTATGCAGGTACTCTACGATTTTGGTTTAGCAAATAGAGAGGAGGTTAATAAATGCGAGTTGCCTGACTTATTTGAAAAGGCGTTTTCTAAAGATAAACTGGATGTGGGTGAAATAAGGTCAATAGACAGGTCTGTTACTAAAAATAATGAAAGTGTGAGGGAGTATTTGCTAGGGTTGAATCGAATATACGGTGATATGTTGGTGTTGAGAGTTAATTTGTATCTTATTGATGGTGTTAATTCAGGGAAGGTAAGGATGGTTGATGTGCCTGTAGCAATAAAGTGCTTTCAGGCTTTTATGGTAAAAGAATTGAAAAGCAAAAAAAAGGCGCTCTTTGATGTTTATGGGTATGTGTGCAAGTTAGAGTTTGATAAATTAGGACTACATTTTCATTTAATTTTGTTAGTTCCACCTTCTCTCAAAGAGTGTGCCGAGCAGCATGTTCATCAGGTCGGGGCTGCTTGGAATTGGCACGTTAGCAATAACCTTAATACGTACCCTTTTTCTGGTGGGTATGTTCAGTCCTATCGCGGGTGTGAGTCTTCTGTATTTGATTTGCTGCATGCGGCAGACCCGAGCTTTATGGTTACAATAAATAAAATTTGTGACTATGTTTCGCTACAAGATCTACTGATGCGTTATGTTGATGGGAGGAAAGTCGTTGCTGTGCGACGGAAGTCACGGCCAGTGGTTGGCGCTTATATGGTTGAAGAGCAAATCCTGAAATACAACAAGTCAGGGAACCGAAGTATTTTTAAAGGGCAGTTGCCAAAGGTGGTGAAGAAAGTTCCGCGAGCAAGTAAGAAGCATAAGCAGGCAGGCTAGCTGATCGCGGAATTCAATTTTTAGCATTGTTGGTTCAAAAAAGAACCAACAAAAAGACCAACAATGATGTTGGGCAGGGTGGTAAACTGTGGGATTGCGTTGGACACAAAAAACCCCGCAAACCTAAGTTTTACGGGGCTTATTGTACTTCTCTGGACACCCTTGGAAAGGGTGGTGGTGCCAACACGAGACTCGATTATCCATCGCTAAGTCTTGTTACGTCAATAAATATTGCCATACTCAAACCCATATACCAACATTGATACCAACAATGCAAATTTCATGGGGGCGCTATGGCTGGAAAGTCTAAGGCTGATGGACTCACTTTACTCAAATTAAAAAGCCTGATTGCCGAAGAACGGTGCGCGATTGAAGAGGGGAGTGTTAAGCCTCCACGTAAAATTGCGTGCGGTTTTGGTCTCCAGCTCTGGGTTAAAGAAGATGCGATGTATTGGCGTTTACCATACCGATATGCAGGTAAGCAGAAATTGTTGGCGCTTGGCGTTTGTAGTCAGAGTAAAATTGACCTCGCTGATGCCAGAGCACGGGCAAGAGATGCTAAAGATCTTTTGGCCAAGGGGATTGATCCTTGCCAAGCACGAATCAATGAGCGCATTGCTAAAGAGCAGGCTGCTGAAAATACCTTTGAAGCAGTTGCACTTGAATGGCATGCAAAAGAGCTGGCAAGTGGCTCGTGGATTCCAAGCCATGCTGAACGGGTGATGAAGCGCCTGAAGGCGGATTTGTTCCCCACACTTGGCAAACGTGAAGTTAGCGATCTAAAGACCAAAGATTTGCTGCATCCTTTGCGATTGGTGATTAAACGCGAAGCATTCAATTTGGCTAAAAGCTATCGCCAATATATTACAGCCATCATGCGTTATGCCGTGCAAACGGGTCGTATTGATACAAACCCCGCTCTTGATTTGCAAGGCGCGATAGCAACACGAAAAACGGTGCATCGCCCTGCATTACCGCTAACAGATTTACCCAGTTTTTTACAAAAGCTGAAAAATTATGAAGGCCTTCTCGTAGTACAGAACGCAGTACGTTTTGCCTTGTTGACTGGTGCGCGTTCATCTGAGTTTCGCTTTGCGCGTTGGGACGAGTTTGATTTGTCAGCTGGCACTTGGACTATCCCAGAAAAGCGTGAAGCTATAGAAGGTGTTCTGAACAGCGAACGTGGTGAGAAAATGAATCGTGAAAGGGTGATTTATTTATCTACTCAGGTAGTGAGTGTCGTCGAGCATTTGTACGCACAAAATGGCCGTTCGATTTTTGTATTTCAAGGGCGAAAATCGGGGGCTCCAATTAGTGAAAACACTGTGAATGTTGCTTTGCAGAAAATGGGCTATGACACGAGTAAAGATGTTTGCCTGCATGGTTTTCGAACCATGATGGTATCGGGGTTGAATGAATCGTTGCAATTTACCCCTGATGCTATCGAACGGCATATCGGTCATGAGGGTGGCGACCGTATTCGCAGCATCTACAATCGTAATGCCCAGTACTTGGCAGAACGCCAGCGCATGTTGCAATGGTGGGCGGATTATTTGGATGTGTTGATGCTGGGGCAGTATAAGGAGCCTAGTGAGTTTAAAACTCTGTGTTGAAGTTGATGCGCTGATTTGGCATTCAAGATGCTGTGTTTAGGTTTAGAGTGCGCGCAGTAAAGGCGGGGTATATGCTGAGGCGCTGGTTTGTGGATTGTTCTCCTGGCCATACCTTGCATGAAAAGGCTTGTCGTTTGTGGTTGAGTAATTTTGTCGTTTTACATAACGTGGAAAGCAAACTACTTGCCCCTGGATATATTGGATTAGAAGTTAGTCAATGATTACTGCTTACCATGCTAAATACTACGCACACGAGTTAACCTGCCGCCATTCGGCAAACAGTGTTGATCGTTTATCACAATCATTATTCGATGCCACAGTCGATTTGAACCCCCATCAAATTGACGCAGCCCTTTTTGCGTTGCGTAATCCATTGCAGCAAGGAGTTTTGCTGGCAGATGAAGTCGGTTTGGGTAAAACGATTGAAGCGGCACTAGTGCTTTGCCAGTATTGGGCTGAGCGTCGTCGTCGCCTGATTATTATTTGTCCAGCAAGCCTGCGTAAGCAGTGGTCGCAGGAGCTGGCTGATAAATTTGCGCTTCCTAGCATCGTGATCGATGCGGCTGCTATCCGTAAGACAGGACTAACACCTGCCCGTGCACTGGAGCAGTTTTGCGGCAAGCGCATTATGATCCTTTCCTATCCGTTTGCCGCGAAGCTTGCCGATCAGTTAGTTGCTCTGCCTTGGGACTTGGTGGTGATAGACGAGGCCCATAAGCTACGCAATGCCCACCGCACTAGCAACCGTATCGGCCAGGCGTTAAAAGTTGCATTCAATGGTCGTCGCAAATTACTCCTAACAGCTACACCATTACAGAATTCCTTAATGGAGTTGTATGGGCTATCCACGCTTCTGGATGAGCATCTGTTTGGCGATGAGGTCGCATTTCGTAAACAGTTTATGAATGGATCAGGAGATCCTGATGGTTTGCGACAGCGAATTGCTGGATTTGCAAAACGTACACTGCGCAAACAGGTACTCGAATATGTGCGTTATACCGAACGTCGTGCTATTACCCAGCCTTTTAACCCGACTGATGATGAACATCGTCTATACGAAGTCATTTCCACCTTCCTGCAGCGTGAACATTCCTTCGCCTTGCCCAAGCGGCAGCGCCACCTGACTGGCCTGATTCTGCGCAAATTGCTGGCTTCCAGTGCCCACGCGATTCTGGGAACGCTACAAACCATCCGCGAACGCCTGCAGCGCAAACTGGATGGGTTGGCGGAAGACCCCGAGTTCATCGCCAAGCTGATTGAAGATGAAGACTTGGAAGACGAGTATCTGGACGAACAAGAACTGGCAGATGATGCAGAATCCTCGAACGAAGACATCATCGACGTATCGGCCCTGCGTGCAGAAATTGCCGAGATCGATAGCTTTATCGATCGTGCATCTGCGCTAAACACCGACACCAAAGCACAAGCCCTGCTCAAAGGGCTCGAAATCGGCTTTGCTAAGATGGCCGAGCTTAAAGGCCCACGAAAATCAATTGTTTTTACTGAGTCCAAGCGCACGCAAGAATATCTGGCCCGTTATTTGGCAGCCCATGGTTACGCTGGGAAGATTGTTACTTTTAGCGGCACCAATAGCGGGGAGGAATCCACTGCTATTTACAAAAATTGGTTTGAACAATACAAAGGCACTGATCGGGTTACCGGTTCACCTCAAGTAGATCGCCGCACTGCATTGATTGATCAATTCCGCGATCAAGCTGAGATCATGATTGCCACTGAGGCCGCCGCCGAAGGCGTGAATTTGCAGTTTTGCGCGCTAATCATTAATTACGATTTGCCATGGAACCCGCAGCGCGTCGAGCAGCGGATTGGTCGTTGTCATCGTTACGGCCAAAAGCATGACGTGGTCGTGATCAACTTCCTCAATACCCGAAACCAAGCCGACCAGCGTGTGCTGGAATTGCTCACTGAAAAATTCCAGCTTTTTTCCGGTGTGTTTGGCGCATCGGACGAAGTGCTAGGGCGTATCGAATCTGGTATCGATTTTGAACGGCGTATTGCTCAAATCTACGATAGCTGCCGTCAGCCCGAAGATATTCAAGCCGCATTTAAAGCCTTGCAGCAGGAGCTAGAAGCCGATATCACTGAAAAAATGCGTGAAACGCAAAGTCAGCTTATGGAGCACTTTGACGAAGACGTGCACGAGCGACTGAAAATTCAACTTGATGCCGCAGAAGCCCGGCTGGATCGTATTGGCCG
The DNA here is from genome assembly GCF_046530675.1 of Chitinibacter sp. S2-10. GTDB lineage: Bacteria > Pseudomonadota > Gammaproteobacteria > Burkholderiales > Chitinibacteraceae > Chitinibacter. Next base: position 1,958,000 of record NZ_CP172558.1, read on the forward strand.
CTGGTTCTGGGAAACCACCCGCTATGCTCTGCGTAACCAAGCCCGCTTTGAAGAAAGCAACTACGCCTTCTCACTGCAACAATCTCCACTCAGCCATGTTCCAGTCGGGCGTTACCAACTGGTTCGGGGCGCAAAGCAGGCAGATATGCTTGCCCATGCTTACCGTTTAAATCATGTGCTAGGGGAATGGAGTGTAGAACAGGCACGAGCTGCTGCCACACCAACGGCACAGATAGTTTTCAACTACAGCGATCACCCTACCAAACTGTCTGTTATTGGCGATTTAACTGGTAAAAGCGGCTGGTTGCGGCTTGATCTACTCACTGTCAGCACGCTTGATGCCGTTGAAAATCTTATTTTCACAGCTTTAACTGACGATGGCGAGCTGCTCGATCAGGAGTGCTGCGAGAAACTCTTCATGGTTTCCGCCAAAAGCGAGCCCAAAAAATTGGTTGAGTCAGAGCCCTCCATGTTGCAGGCCAACAGTCAACGTCGCATTGAGGCGCGAATTGCTGCGTTTGTTGAAGAAAACCAGCGCACCTTCATGGAGGAACGCGATAAATTGGAAAAATGGGCCGAGGACAAATTACTCGCCACAGAGGAATCATTGCGCGACACCAAGGCTCGTATTGCACAACTGAAGCGAGATGCACGTAAAGCTAGCTCGCTAGAAGAGCAAGCGAGTATTCAAAATGAACTAAGTGAGCTAGAGCGTCAGCAGCGAAAACAGCGGCAAGCTGTTTTTGATGTCGAGGACGAAATCATAGCTCGGCGCGATGAACTGATTGAAACGCTGCATCAACGTATGCAAGAAGAAACTGAAACTCAAACACTTTTTACCCTGCGCTGGCAGTTGGTATAGATCGCTTAACTATCTGAAATAAGGAACGCTTTATGGAAAATCAAACCGCCCAATTGGGATGCAGCCCTAATGCATTAGCCGAGCGTCAAGCTGAACTGTTGGCTTTACTGCGCCAAACTGCCCCGGAAGTGATTAGCGACAATCAAATTGATATTGAAAAATTAAAAGAACTGATCGGACAGGAAAGCATTGCTCCAGCGGAACACTACGAACTATCTTGGGCAGGCAAAGCTGCTGCACGACGCGAAATTCAGAAAAGCACAAGCCACACCCTACTGCCTACTGCAAACAATCCGGCAATAGCACCGCACATGCTGATCGAAGGTGAAAACCTCGAAGTGCTGCGAGCACTGCAAAAATCCTACCATGGCGAGGTCAAGATGATTTACATCGACCCGCCGTACAACACCGGCAATGATAGCTTTGTTTATCCTGACGACTATTCAGAAACTCTGGATGAATACTTGAAGCGCACGGGCGAGAAAAATGAAGCTGGTTATTTGAATAAACAAAGCCTGTGGAAAAAGAACAGCAAGGAAAGCGGCCAATACCATAGTGCTTGGTTATCGATGATGTATCCGCGTTTGTATTTGGCTCGTAATTTGTTGAGGGATGATGGGCTTTTATTTATAAGTATTGATGATCACGAGGTGGCAAATTTAATTCAAATTTGCGATGAAATTTTTGGTAGTGAGAATTTCATTGGTTCAATGTCGTGGCTTAAAAAAAGAAAGGGTAGCTTCTTATCTAAGAAATTGGTTTCTATTACGGAGTGGGTTCTTGTTTACGGGAAGGGTCAAGATGTGAGATTGTTTGGCGGGGTTGCTGATGAAGACGAGTCGCAACCGTTGATTAAAAGAACAAACTCAGTAGGTGTTCTTAATTTTCCTGCTTGCAAGGTTAAGACGAAACTTAAAGATGGGGTTTACCATAAAGGGAGCTATGGTGAGGGTACTAGCTCAGTAAAATTATTGAACGATGTGGTTGTGGAGTCTGGTTTAATTAAAACCAGCTTTGCATTGGAGGGGCCATTTGTCTGGGGGCAAAAATATCTTGATGATCAATTGGTAAATGGTGCAGTTTTGATTGTTAATACAATTAATTTCCAGGTCAGAGCATTTAAAGCCCCCGATCCACAATCCCACAAAGGTTTAGCTACATTCATTGATGGTGTTTCATTGGGAGCAACTAATGAGGATGGGTCAGAGCAGTTAGAGTCGCTAATGAACATCGAAGGAGTAATGAGCTACCCTAAGCCAGTAAATTTCGTAAAACACCTTGTTGCCTCTGCGACCCACTGGGACGCAGATGCAATTGTGCTTGATTTTTTCTCCGGTAGTGGCACAACAGCTCAAGCCGTCATGGAGTTGAATATTGAAGATGGCGGTAATAGAGAATGCATTTGCATACAAATGCCTGAGCTACTTGAAGAAGATAGTGAGGCATACAAGGCCGGTTATCGCACTATAGCCGACATTACCCGCACACGAATTGACAAAGTCATAGACAAACTCAAGACTAATTTCCCTGATAAAACGGCAGATTTGGCTTGCGCACAGTTCACACTAGCACCTTCCAATTTCAAGGTGTGGCGTGGCGATGTGAATGATGAAGCCGCGGTTCGTGAACAACTCAGTTTGTTCCAGAGTGCGGAGAAGACCGGGCATGCGCCGCAAGCGGCGGATGCCCAAACGGCCATGCTAGCTGAATTGCTGCTGAAGCACGGCCTAGGAGCGCTGGGCGTGCATGCTATCAGCAAGCCAGTTTCGCTGGCTGGTGTCACAGTTCATCGTGTGCTGCTAAACGATGATAAGCAACTGTGGCTATGTTTTGAGCCCTATACAGCCGCCTTGAAGGATGAAATTGTAAAAGCAAAGCCCGCACAGGTGATTTTGTTGAACTCGTGTTTTGTCGGTGATAATGCAGATGAATTACTTTCTAACTTACAGTTAGAGCTGGCAGGCCTCGATATTGGTTTGACCGTGATTTGAGGTTGCCGACATGACACAATCTATGAAACTTCAGTTTACCCACCAGGATTACCAAAAGCGCGCAGTCGATGCTGTGGTCCAGGTGTTCGATGGCCAACCTTTGGCAAATTCTGATTTCTCACTGGCTAGCCAGAATGCCAGCGTGGAATACGCCAACGATGGCAGCATTGGTAATGCACTCAAGCTATCTGATGAAGCCTTGCTTGCCAATGTGCAGAAGGTACAGAAAGCCAACGGTGTTGCGGAATCGGCAGAACTGGAGGCTTCCCGCTCTGACAATGGTCAGGAGGTTTTTTGCCCGCTGAACTTTACGCTAGAAATGGAAACGGGCACTGGTAAGACCTACACCTTTATCAAAACCATGTACGAATTGAACAAGGTGTACGGGTTCAAGAAGTTTGTGGTGGTCGTACCGAGCGTCGCAATTCGCGAAGGCACGATGAAAAATCTGCAGATCACGCGCGAACACTTTGCCGCTGATTATGCCAATGTACCTTGTGTGCCGATGCTGTTTGACAGCGGCAAGCTCGGAGACTTGCGACACTTTGCCCAAAGCGATGCTTTGAGCGTGCTGGTAATCAATATTGATAGTTTTACCAAGGACAGCAACAAAATTAATCAGAAGGGCGAACGGGCTTTTGCGCCGATTGAATACATCAAATCGGTCAATCCGATTGTGATTGTGGATGAGCCACAAAACTTCGAGACGGACATTCGCCGCCGTGCGCTGTTGGAGCTGAACCCGCTGTGTACCCTTCGCTATTCCGCTACCCACAAAAATCCCTATAACCTGCTGTATTCGTTGAATCCAGTTCAGGCTTATGATCTGGGGCTCGTTAAGCAGATTGAAGTGGATGGTGTCCTGGCCGATGCAAGCCACAATCAGGCATTCATTGAGCTAATCAGCATCGATGCCAAAGCTAAAGGGATTACAGCCAAGGTCTGCATCGATGTAAATGGAAAAAATGGCCCTGATCGCAAAGCGGTGACTCTCAAGCTAGGCGAGGATTTGCTCGACAAATCCAAGGGTCGTGATGTGTATGCCGATGGTTATATTCTCAATGAAATCCGTGCTGAAGATGGCGAAATTGAGTTTTCTGGCGGGCGTGTGTTGACTCTGCACGAGCAGCAAGGCGGGCTGGAAGAGGATGTAATGCGCTTCCAGATTGAGCGCACCGTAGCCGCCCACTTTGCCAAACTGAAAAATCTGCAGGATATTGGTGTAAAGGTACTTAGCCTGTTTTTCATCGACAAAGTGGCTAATTATCGCTCTTTTGATAAGGAGGGTAATCCAGTCCCGGGCAAATTTGCTGAGTGGTTTGAAGAGGCTTTCAATAGATATGCCAGCAAATCTCACTACAAAGATTTGATTCCTCACGCTGCCAATAAGGTGCATAACGGGTACTTTTCTGGGGACAGGAAAATCCATACTCCATTTGAAGAGTTTAAGATTAAATCTGGAACTTCAAAGGCGGATGCTGAAGGTAGTGCCTACTCATTAATTATGAAAGAAAAGGAAAGGCTGCTGAGTAATGATGAGCCTTTGCAGTTCATCTTTAGCCATTCGGCCCTAAGAGAAGGTTGGGACAATCCGAACGTATTCCAGATTTGTACCTTGAATGAAAGTCATAGCGCATTAAAAAAACGTCAGGAAATTGGTCGTGGTTTGCGTTTGTGCGTGAATCAAAAAGGAGAGCGAGTTCTAGATAAACGGGTGAATGTATTAACCGTGATTCCGAATGAAAGCTATGAAGCATTCGCCAAAGCGCTGCAGACCGAGATTGAAGATGAAACAGGGGTTAGTTTTGAAAACCGAGTGAAAAATGCTCGCGCCAAAGTTCGCGTAAAACGCAAGGTGCTGAGCGCTGAAGAAGAAGCATTGTTTAAGGCAATTTGGCAGAAAATCAGTTATCAAACTCGCTATAGCGTAAAACTTGATACCCCTGAGTTGATCGATAAATGTAAAGCTGCGTTGGCTGATTTGAATCAGTACCCTAAGGTACAACCGCCGAAGATCCGCGCACTGAAAGCCAAGCTCGTGATGAACGCTGATGGCGTTCATGGTGTTGAAACTGGCATGGGCAGCACGGAATCGAAAATGGAATCAATTGTTGTTCCCGACGTATATGCTTATATCCAGAATCGTGTGCACTTGTCTCGTTCAACGCTATTTTCAATTCTGGATGGATCAGGGCGTCTGGGGGAAATTTTGATCAATCCACAGGCCTTTTTGGATACAGCGATTGCAGCAATTAAGCATTGTCTACAAGAACTGCTGGTCAAGGGAATTGAATATCACCAGATTAATGGCCGTCGCTACGAAATGAACCTTTTTGATGGAGAATTCGAGACTTATCAAAGCAGTATCTATCCGCCAGTAAGCGATGCATTGACAACCCAGGTTAGCAAAACGTTGCTAGAGGCGCAGCAACTTGATGAGCAAAAGCAAGCTTTAGGTGATGCTTTTACTTGTGTTTTGAGTGAAAGTACACCGGAAAGTCAGTTTGCACATGACTGCTCAATAGATCCCAATGTGAAATTTTTCTTCAAGCTACCGACAAAATTCCAGATTGCTACTCCGTTGGGCTCTTACAACCCTGATTGGGCTGTAGTGTTTGAGGATGATGCCCGTGTGTATTTTGTTGCAGAAACCAAATCCAGTACAGTGATGGGGGAGCGGCGAAGTAAAGAAAACCTGAAAATCGAATGCGGTCGCGGGCATTTCAAGTTGATGCCAGATGTGGTTTTCAAAGATGTGAAAAATCTGGATCAGTTGGTTGCCAAGTGAATTTGCTTTGAATTTTTGGATATGTGGATTAGAGAATGGCGATTTTCAAGAATACTGCTGGCAAACTCCATAAGCTAAATATTTTGCCACTCGACAAAGAAAAGGCGCTGCAAAAGATGGTTGAAAACAACCTAGTGGTGGCGCTTGATCTTCATTTTCTGGCTAGTGAGTACCCGACCACGTTTGGTGGCCGGATTGATACCTTGGCAGTGGACTTGAATGGTGCGCCTGTGATTATCGAGTACAAGCGCAACAAGAATGACAACGTAATCAATCAGGCGCTTTCCTACCTGAAATGGTTGAGAGCTCAGAAATCGGAGTTTTTCCGAATGCTGATGATTGACAAGCTTGGAAAGTCGCTTGCTGATTCAATCCCTCTGGACTGGAATAATCCACGAGTAATTTGTGTTGCCGAATCCTACAGTAAATTCGACATGGATACGGTCGAAGTGGTGCCGTTGCGGATCGAGCTTTTTAAGCATCGGTTTTATGAACAGGATATTTTTAGCCTAGAACCCTTGAATGTACCCGAGTCTCAGGCCGTAGCACTTTCGACAGCACCGGTGTCGAATGATCAAGAGGTGCCGAGTATGGATGGTTGCATTGCCAGTATCAAATTACTCAGGAGTAAAGCGAACGAAGGAACCCGCCATCTTTTCGATGCCATGCAAGAACAGATCCTTGCATGGGACGAATCTATCGAAGAAAAGGCGACTACGCTTTATGTGGCGTATCGAGTGTCGAAAAATTTTGCAGAAGTTCATGTCCAGAAAAATCAATTACGCATCCATCTTCGCCCGATGGACTACCAAGATCCTCGTGGGTTGATCGAAAAAATCCCAGATGGCTACAACTGGACCATGAATCGGCGCGTGTATTTGAGTGCGATTGATGACTTGGACTATGTGATGGGGCTGGTTGAACAGTCCTATCAATCCCTACTTTGATTTCGCACATCTATCGGCTTTACTGGTTTTGATGGAGCAAAAAAACAAAAATTGACTTCATTTTTCACTTGTTGAAAGGTTGATGGCATGCGTACTCCAGAAGAGATTAAAAATCACAAAGCTTTAATGAAGGAGATTGCGGAATACTCCGATGACGATAAGCGGCATGAAAATATTCTAAAATTTGCTAATTGTTGCGAGGCAAGTCTTGGTGAGGTGGAGGGCTTTGTTCGCAATAATCCGGATAAAGTAAATCAATTTTTTGATAATTTAGGTAGGGCTGGACTAAGCTATTCTTCAATAGTGTCCGGGGCGAGCTATGGCTTAATTGGTGAATCAATAGGTCAGATAAACTCAACTAACGATTTACTTGATTTTTTTCTAAAAATTAAAGAGTTTATTTTGGCTGCAAAAATGAAGCGCTATAATTCCAGAGATCTTCAGTGGAGTTATTTGGTGTATTCGATGACATGGGTTGCAATATTAAAGGGGTCATTCCTTTTTGGTGATAGCGAACATCATTATTTGGCGGCAGTAAAAAAAAGAACGAAAGCAGCACAAAAAAAAGGAGGGGATAGTAAGGCCGCCAACTATGAGGAACACAAACAATTTGTCTTTGCCCGCCTCGATTATTACAAGCGTATTGGGAAAACTTGGAGCACTATGAAAGATGCGGCAAGGATTATTACTCCTGAGCTAATAAAATCATCGCACTATAATCAAAATCCACTCAAGTTAGATGCAGAAGAAAGCACGGTTTTGGAGTGGATTCGTAATCATCCAGACAGGGAAGGATGGTTTGGTGAACGATAAAATTTCTTTTTAGCACAGCAAATCACTGCAGCGGCGGTAGGTTTTATGCTTCTCACTGTGTTCGGAATTGTCCGACACTGTTTAGAAGGAAACCTTTATGTCCATGCCGCTTAGCGCTGTCAGTGGCAGTATCCCATTGCAGATTGTGCGCCCAGCTGAGGCGCAAAGAATTACTGGACTCCCTCGTTCAGTTTTTTATGCCAAGCAAAAAATTAATGACCATCTCTACGACCCCACCTTTCCAAAGTCCGTAAAACTTGGTGCGCGTGCGCGTGGCTATATCCTCCAAGAGCTACAGAGCTGGATTGAAGCACGCATGCTTGAACGTACTTCGGCTTTGAACTCTGTTGTCGGCGGAGGTGCGAATTGATTGAATCTAACTTTCAGCCAAAACCTCCAATCCATGTATTGCCATCTTTAGCGCGTGATGCAGCTTGGGAAGCTGTGACAAATATGCAATCGCCAGAAGCCTTGCCTTTTTCTTCGGCACTACTTGCAATGACATTATGCTGTCAACATTTGATTGATGTTCGTCGTTTAGCAGAATTAAATTCACCATGCACACAATACTTTCTAACAGTTGCGGAGTCTGGTGAACGTAAAACCGCAATTGATAATTTGTTTATGAGGCCATTTACTGAGTATGAATCAGAAGCACAAATTAAGTATGAAACACTCTATAAGGAATATTTGATCGAATACCAAGCTTGGGAAATTGAGCGCAATGGCTTGGCTAAACAACTTGCGCGCACTACGTTGAATGACGAAGAAAAAACACAAGCAAAACGAGCTTTTAAAGCTCATGCTGCAATGGAGCCAGTTAAACCAGTTTTGTATCGTACTTTGTACACGGACGCCTCGAAGGAGGCACTAATTCTATCAATGCAAGAAAATTGGCCTTCTGCTGCGCTTGTCTCTAATGAAGCGGATGAGGTATTGAATGGGCAAGCAATGCGAAGTTTTGCTATTTACAACTCATTATGGGATGGAAGTGATATAGCCATAGATCGTAAAAGTGATGTGCCTATTCGTTTACGTGATGCTCGACTTAGTATTTCATTGCTTCTTCAGCCGGTAATTTTGCAAAAATTCTTAAGTAATCGCGGAGAGGAGGCAAAAGGCTCAGGATTGCTTGCTCGTTTTCATGTGTGCTTTCCTTCAAGCACACAAGGCACACGTTTTATCCACAACCCTACGCAATCTTGGGAGCATTTGCCAAAGTTTCATCAGCGTGTGCGAGAACTTCTTGAACAAAGCCAAGCAGCTGATCTGGATGCTAGCAAACGAATCACACTACAATTTACTACTGAAGCTCAGCAATTCTGGATTAGTGAATACAATGCTTTTGAAAAAGAAGTTAGTCCTGGAGGCTCTTTAGTATTAACTAAGGAACATGCTGCAAAATCAGCAGATAACATGGCAAGGCTTGCCGCAATCTTTCATTTCTTTGAAGGTCATGAAGGGGATATCAATTTAGAGAGCATTCAAGCAGCAAGTGCTGTTATTCGTTGGTATGAAGATGAATTTGTTCGTTTATTTGTTCCCCCTGCTAAACCACCTCAAGAAGAGAGTGATGCTTTTGATCTTGAGTTCTGGCTGCGTGGCGGACAACACAATGGAGTAATGAATGGTTGGCGTTATATTCGCAAGAATTTTATCCGTCAACATTGCCCAAACCACTTGCGAGAGAAAAATCGATTGAACCTTGCATTGAGCCAACTTGTGAAATGCCAACGTATTACTTTTTTTTCGAATGGTAAAACTACTTTTGTTGATTTGCTGCCTTGGCTGCAATTTGATCATCCACATTGGTTGGCCGCAATTGAGGCCTTCAAGTCGCGAGACTAATGTGTAAGGGAGAAGAGAAATATCAATATATTCATACTTCAATATGCTATTCCTGCTATTAGTAGCAGGAATAGCAGTTACAATGCCCTTTAGGGGGAACTACACTACCTACGTTTTTCGTAGATAAACTTAATACCCTAAATTTGGTGCGAATTAATCTTGTTAGACATTTCCCCCCTCCCAAACGTTCTGAATCGGCGAAAACTGTCAGGAAGCCTTAGCTTGGTTTCTTCGCTTTCCTTGACCAGATAACTCACGACCCTGAGCAGGTTCTGCCTGCCTAGCCCATCATTCCGGTGAATCTTGCCAATGCCCAATGTACCGGCCTCTGCAAAGACGGCTTCATCCCGGTTGCTGCAGTAATACTCGCCATAGCCACCATTGATATTGTTCATCCAGTATTTCCCTAGTCCATGCCCTAGCGTTAATGCCTGTTGCCGCTCGACCTCGTCGTAAAAGAACAGACAGTGAAAATGAAAGCCACGTTGATCGCCACATTCCATCGCCCACATGTAACCAAGCCTATGGTTATTGAGCCAAGTTTGTTTAATGTTGTTCAGAAAACGCTGAAATGCATCGCGTGCATGTTCAGCTTCGTATTGAGCGATATGGCCATATGAAAAAGACAGATCAACCCTGACTACCAACATTCTGGCCTTTTTGAATAAATAATCGATGTATTCACTCGCGCTATCCATGTTGTGTTGGCTGTCAATAGTCCAACTTGGATTGCTATGAAAGGTTGGTTGTGTGTTGTATGCGTTCATGATTTTCCTCGGATTGGGTAATGAGTTGTTTGTTATGAGGTAAGTTATTTTTCTATCAAGTAAATTGCTAGTGATTGAATGCATGCTAACAATAAGCCAATATATAAACAGAGTATGGTTAATAAAATAAATTAAACAAATAGAATAATAAAATACCCGCGGCATAGAAATACTAAACGCTCGTAAATCAATCGATATCTAAAAGAATTGTCGGTGTTTTTCTGTGTTTTTATTCTCTGCATAATATACGAGTTATTTCTGTAAAAATTAAATGCAAGCGTTCAAAAATAATTCAGACACATATCACCATGATGAACCCTAGCCACGAATAGTTTTTGGTATGGGTGTCTTTTTCATTTCTTAGCGCCTTGGTTTAACTGACCAAGGCTTTTTATTTTCTGGAGAACTCAAATGTCCCATCTCGTCGAATCTATGGCTTTTGTTCGTGAAACTCCGTGGCATGGCCTCGGTAATCATTTGTCGGAACAGCAACCGTTGAATGTTTGGTTGCATGAGGCCGGAATGAACTGGTCGATTGATCAGAGCGATGTTTTGTTCAATGTGTCGCCGACCGGCATGCATATTCGCGCGCATACCGACTCCAAAGTGCTGTATCGCTCGGATACGCTGGCTCCCTTGTCGGTGGTATCGAATCGCTATCAGGTGGTGCAGCCATCTGAAGTTCTGCATTTTTATAAGGATTTGGTCGAGGCTGGCGGGTTTGAGCTGGAAACGGCTGGCGTACTGAAAGGTGGTCGCAAACTGTGGGCGCTGGCACGCACCGGCCAAGAAACTCTGCTCAAGGGCGGTGATCGGGTCAAAGCCTATTTGTTGCTGGCCACCAGTTGCGACGGATCAATGTGTACCACGGCGCAATTCACTTCGGTGCGGGTGGTGTGCAACAACACCTTGCAAATGGCCGTCGGCGATTCATCTGGCGCAGTCAAAGTGCCGCATTCGATCAAGTTCGATCCGGCGTCGGTCAAGGATGCGCTGGGTATTGGTTTGTCTGGCTGGGAAGTGTTTATTGCAAATATAAAGGCGCTGACGCAGCGTCCGATTTCGGCTATCGAAGCGACGCAGTTCTTTGGCGATGTATTGGATGAACAGGTGCTGGACATGGAAGGCACACCCGCTTCGCGTGCGATGCAGCAGCTCACAGCCTTGTACAGTGGCGCAGGCATGGGGGCGTTGCTGCCGGGTTCACGTGGTACGGCCTGGGGTTTACTCAATGCGGTGACGGAATATGTCGATCACCAGCGTCGTGCACGCAATCAGGATTACCGGCTGGATTCGGCGTGGTTTGGACAAGGCGCGCAACTGAAAGGCAAGGCCTTGAATCAAGCATTGTTGCTATTGCAGTGATTGTTCGGTAGTTAGTTGCTTCCTTTCCCTGCGAGGCTTGGCAGAAAAACAAGAACCGTTCTGGTGTAGGACGGTTCTTGTTATGTTGAAATGCGGGGGCCGGTTTTTCGACCTTGGCGGAAACTAGTGAGCCTTGGAGGTCTGTCGGACTCGGGACAGTTCAGTGCGTGCTAGTGGCACTCTATTCGTAGGATTTCCCAATTTTTGCAAAGAGTGCTTCAAAGCGAGCCAGCACTTCAGGGTTAAGGGTGGTTGCAGATAGCATAGGAAGAACTGCTTGTGCTACGCGGTAATGATTAAATCCGCCATCCTTTAATAAATTAATTCCCTTCGCTTTAAGCCATTGGTTAATTCGTTCGACGATACGAGGATGCTGTCCAAGCTCTTCTTCAGTAACTCTAATACCAGCAAGTTCTTTGGTGTAGGCCAAATTGAATGCATCAATATATAAATTTAGCGGTAATAAATCTTCGATGTCTGCCTCTGCTGGCTGGGGATCGATGAACATGGAAAAATCAAGTACACGCTTACGTTCTATCAGCTTCTGTCGTATGAGATCTTCCAGTTTCTGATGAGGTGCGCTCGCACGATCATGTAGCACAGCAAGCTTCAACTTGTTTGAACCGAGTAACGCAACAAAGGTGGCTAGTTTATCTAGCCCACCGACGGGAACTAGAATCGTATCGCCTAATCCCAACTTGCCTTCTGCCTCCAGTAACGCCGCTAGATGCTGCAAAACAATAAGATCGGCAGGCCCTTCGACAAGCAAATTCTTCTTGGCGATGAACAAGTTTTGTGCAATTGAATAGCCCAGTGCAGCCTGTAGTGGAAAAAGACTTTCGTCCGATGATCCGGCAAGGTCTCCCGTGACTTTGGTTCCCTCCTTGACCCGATCTTCCACCACACGCACGTCCTCTAAGCGCGCACTGTCCACCATAAAGGGAGAGTGCGTCGAGTAAATGATTTGATGCTGTTTTGACAGCTCTCGGATGTAAGTCAGAAAATCTGCCTGGGCGAGAGCGTGCAAATTCAGTCCCGGTTCATCCAAGAGCAAAATAAGCTGATCCGTAGTTTCTGCTCTTGACTGCACCGCGTCGAACCAGACTAAGAAACTGAAAAACCAAATGAAGCCTTTGCTTCGCTGGTCGAATGGAACGGTTACGCCATGACGCCGGTTTTTAATACGGATGTAGAGATTAACTCCGGTATTGAATGGGGGCACATCTTTGGAATCAGTCTTAAGGTCAAATTCGACATCAAGGTCTTGGTTTTGCTTCCAGAACTCAAAAATTTTGTGCGTGATGTCGAGGCTGATCGCTTCTAACTTAGCCTTGGCTGACTCGTAGCCTTCTTCACCTATTAGCTCCTCAAGCGTCGTCCCTGCAAGCTCAATAAGACCCTGAGCAGTTTCGTCAGCATCTGTCATTTGACCTGCCGCTGTACGCTGCTGTAGCGATGGAAGGTTGATCTTTCCCTCCAAGAGTTTGTAGTCGTCAAAATAGAGGAATTTCGGAAGTGCAGGTGATAAGTAAGCCTTCCAAACGTGCCCATCGATTGGCCCCCAACTTGGAGTACTCTTGGCTTTGCCACGCCACTCCGCCGCGAAGGCGGCTAGCTTGCTGTCGGCGGGTAAACCAAGTTCCTCAATGCTTGTCAGGACATCGGTTAATGACACAGCATTAGCGAATACTTCTTCCTTGTGCTCAAGATCACCTAGAGACTTGTTAAGGGCTGTGATCGCGACGCCCTCATCTATCTGAAAGGCAATGGAGTGCGTGTTGCCGAACGTGCTACTACGGGTAAAGGTGGTGCCAGATGCCACAACTTCAGTTCCACCGAAGACTTCATTATTGATTTTGTCTGCGAGTTCCTTGCTGATGCGAAAGGTTAGTTCGACTACTTTTTGGTAATTTTCTGCATCATGTGACGGGCGATAGCGCACCAAATCTTTACGAGGATAATCCGCAATGTAGTTGTACTTGACTGCTTCAAGCGCTCTAGCTTTATGTAAGGCTTCTAGGAAGGCGGTCTTTCCAGACTCGTTTTTGCCAACGAGCACTGTGACATGCGGCGAAACCTCAACGGGTGTCGAATCCTCGATGGACTTATATTTCCATACCTGAGCTTTGACTAGTGCCAGCACATACCCCCCCTTAGATGCAGCGGAACAAGAACATACGTATGATGCCAATTTATATCTAATAAGTCCAACTAACGATGTTGGTAAAAAGAAATTTTAAAGAAAGGATTTGGCGGTACTGTTAAGAGTGGATTGCCTGGATGCAAAAAACAATTTCATGCCTCAGTCCGCTACCTAAAAAATCTGCTTTGGCCGATTTTCTGTCCTTAGACGTGCACCAGATACAACAAAGCCGTTGATTGCCCCACTCACCATTAACTGCATCTCCATAACGATGCGCCAGCGTCGTTGATTGTTCTTATTTTCTCGTCACCCCTAGCCCGGTCAGGTTCGCCTGCCGGGCTTTTTTGTTTTTGGAGGTTTCATCATGTCTTCACGCTACGGTCAGGCCATTCGATTGGCCTCCACACTTCATCTCAGTCGAGAAGATTGGCTGGCACTACGCGCGCAGGGCATTGGTTCGTCCGATGCCGCAGCGGCAGTCGGCCTGTCGCCGTACAAATCACCGCTCACTCTCTGGCTGGAAAAAACGCACCGCAAACAGCCCGATGATCTATCCGATAAACCCGCCGTCATCTGGGGAACAGTGTTGGAACCGGTGCTGGCCAATGTGTATGCCGAGCGTTGCGGTTGCAAGGTTCGGCGCGTCAACGCAGTGCTGCGGCATCCAGAGCATCGTTTCATGCTTGCCAATCTTGACCGGGAGGTGGTGAATCACTCAGACGGTTACGGTGTACTGGAAATCAAAACGGCCAGTTATCACTCGGCACCGCAGTGGGAAGACGGTATTCCGATTGCTTATCAATGTCAGGTGTTGCACCAGCTCGCCGTCACCGGGCATGACTGGGCGGATGTAGCCGTGCTGATCGGCGGACAGGATTTCCGGATTTACCGAATCGAGCGCGACGACGCGAAGATTGCCGATCTGATTTATCTGGAACAACGCTTCTGGCAGCATGTTATGCAAGATCTTCAACCCGATCCGGATGGTTCGGACGATGCCGGTATAGCTTTGCAATGGTTATATCCGCGTGACAACGGGCAAACCGTCGATTTGTCCGAATCGCTTGAATTCAATCAGTTGTTTCATGAGCTGCTGCAGTTGCGCAACCAAAAGGACGAAGTCGAAGCACAGGAAGCACTGATCCGTCAGCGGATTCAAAACGCTCTGGGTTCAGCCACAGCAGCCGTATTTCAGGAAGGCCGCATCAGTTGGAAAACCACCAAAGATCGTACCGCACCGGATCTCGACCGCCTCGCGGTCGAGCATCCGGAGTGGTTGCAGCAATACCGTAAAACCGTACCGGGTTCCCGGCGTTTTGTCATTCAGCCTAATCGGCTCAATTCTGGAGGTGCCATATCATGATCAAAGGTCTCGCCATTACCCCGCCCGTGATCGGACGGATTTCCATCGGCCATCTGGTCGAAAAAAACGGCAAATTTGTCCCGGAAAAAGACGACAGCTTTACGCTGACCAGCCAGGTGCAAGGCAAGGACGGCTGGCTACTGCACCCGCTGCATCAATCATTGCTGGATGCTTGTGGCAATGCCAAGCTACGGGCAATCCCGATTCGTCTGTTATTCAACGACAGCGAACTGAATCTGCGTGCCGAATTCAGCGCGTTTGACCGGCAAACCGGTCGGCCATTGTGCGTCGGCGACGGAGAGTCGGCCAAACGGGTTTGCGCCGAAGGCGTTGAGGACGTGGCATGCCTCACCCCCGAGCGTTGCCCATTCGGTAAAGACAAAGGCTGCAAGCTATATGGGCGGTTGAATGTTCGGGTCGAAGGACAGGAAGACGATCTGGGCAGCTTCATTTTCAGGACGACAGGGTACAACTCGGTGCGTACATTGGCAGCTCGCCTGAAATACTTCGAAGCGGCCAGTGGTGGCAACAGCAAGAATTTACCGCTGATACTACGTTTGCGCGCCAAGAGCACCACGCAATCGTATCGGACACCGGTGTACTACGTCGATCTGACTTTGCGTGATGGCGATACGCTGGCTGAAGCAGTGTGCTTTGCTCGTGCAGAAGCATTGCGGGAACAGGACGCGGGACTGGATACGGTCGCGCTGGAACAGGCGGCGCGGCAGTTGTTGCTGAACGGTCAATTCGAAGACAGCGAAGAAGAAATTCCGCAGTTGTTGGAAGAGTTTTATCCAGATAGTGAATCTGGTATTGATTCTGGTGCCGCGTCAGAACCGGCATCGAGCAGACCTGTTACTTCGCAAACCACCACTCCGACCAAACCGGCTGCTCGTAACCGACCTCTGGCTACGCCGATTGCCCGGCGCACGGCTTAGCGTTCGCGCAGTCCCTTGATCAAGCGAGTCGTCAGTTCGACTACAAGCTCGCGATCTTGATCATTCAGTTCATTCAGCAATTCGGCCAGATGACGGGCTTGCTCGCTTGGGCGCGCACTGCTTTCCAGTAACAGGTCTGCCGGATCGCACTGGAACAGTTCAGCCAATTGCGCCAAACGAGTCATGGACATCGTGACGACACCCCGTTCCATACGCGATACCGATTCTGTCGTGACGTCCAGTTTCGCTGCGACCGCGTCCTGCGTCATTTTCATGCGACGACGGTGGCTGCCAATGGCTTTGCCGATGCGCTGCGTGAGTTTCTGTTCTTGTTCGTTCATGACGCCCCCTGACTCGCAATGATCAAGGAGGCACCACACCACTAGAAGTGCATGAAAAACCTATACCCGCTATTTAATGTTGGTTTTGTGGGTTTTCGTAGCACTGACGTGTTTCTTTTTGAAAAAGCCAATCCAGTGATCGTTGCATCTCACGATCTCGAAACAACAGGAGTAAAAATCATGATGACCCAATCCCATCAGGCCAGCGCCGACCACCCACGCGGACTAGATGATCTGCTGGCATTTTTAAGTGCGCACGGTGGACGATTCACAAACTTTGAACTGGATACCTTGCGCGAACGTATTGATGAACTGGTGAACTATGCCGCCGCTGTTGGCGTTATGGGCAAATCGGGTGCCGGTAAATCGGCACTCTGCAATGCGTTGTTTGGACAGGAAGCGACTGAAGTCAGCGCAGTCGATCCCTGTACTCGTCACCCGAAAGAAATCGATTTGGCCTGTCGGTACAACAAAGGCATTTCGCTGATCGATGTTCCCGGTGTGGGTGAAAGTATTGCTCGCGATAAGGAATACGCCAGCCTGTACGCTTCGTTGTTGCCTGAACTCGATCTGATTCTGTGGGTGATCAAGGCTGATGATCGTGCGCTGCATACTGACGAGCAGGTTTATCAACACATCATCAAACCTTATACCGATCAGCATGGCATTCCAGTGCTGTTCGTCATCAACCAGCTCGACAAAATCGAACCGAGCAGGGAATGGGATTGGGAACGACAACGTCCCAGTGGACAGCAGTTGTACCACCTTCAGCTCAAAACGCTACGGATCGTTCAGCGCTTTGCTATTTCGCCGTTGCAGGTTTGCGCCGTCTCGGCAAGCACTGGCTATGGGCTAGCGACTTTGATTGAAGCCGTCATCAAAGCACTACCCGCAGAAAAGCGCTGGGGCATAGCGCGGGAAACTCAATCTGCCTGTTTATCACCGTTGGCACTGGAAGAAGCCGAAGCCGGGTTGTGGGCGAGCATTTGCAGCGTAATTCGCGATTTGCTGCAAGAACGCGCAGCCTGGCTACTCGACAAAGTTCGCACTCTGTTGAACCGGCTGCGTAGTTGGATCGACTGAGCGGCAGCATCCCATTTCGAGAAATTCAGCACAACCGTGACTGCTACTTAAATGACACCAACGCCCAACTTTTGCTGTCACCAATTTGACATAAAAACATCATTAAATGATGATTGGCGACATATTGAATTCACACAAAGCATGTAACCGTGAAATGCATTCCCAGCCTAACCCCTTGTCAATCAGCCAATTCAAGCAATTGGCGGTCCCTTTGTTCAAACAGGAGAATCCATCATGACCATTAAATCGGGCGCTTTGCGTCCAGCATTGACGACAATTAATCACTACCTGCGTTCATACCGGGGCTTACTATGTCTGCCTGCCGTATTGTTGTTCAGCGGGTGTTTTTCAAGCGTTGATTGCAATAGCTCGGACGCGAAAGATACTGCGCTCAGGGTCATCGCCAATGAGCTGGACAAGGCGGCTTGGTATCAAGATGTCAAATTGGCGCTTGAAGGTACGCCCTTGCTGGAAGACATCAAAACGATCAGCAAAAGTGACAGCCCGAAAGCGGTAGTCTGCCAAGCCAACTACAGCTTCACCTACAACGGCAAACCGCATTCGATCAACGTGGATTATGACGTGAGCTATCTGGAAGATAAGGGAGATATTGAGGTAGCCGTGGCTGCTAACGATCTCAAATCCCGTCTCATCGCGATTGCCACGGTTGAAGCACCGATCAAGAACGGCGAACAGATCGTCACCGATCCTTCCACCCGCCAGATGGCCAAAAAGCTGAACTGGAAAAACAATAAGCTTGAGGGCGTACAAGAACTGTACAACCCGAGCAACCAAGCGATGATTGCCCAGATTCATTATGTGAACGGTCAAAAAGATGGCGAGGAAAAAGGCTGGAGTGAAGATGGGCAAACCCAGCTGGTTGCACTGAATTGGGTCAACGGCAAACCGACAGGCTACGAAAAACGGCTCTTCGAAGGCAAAGTCGTCACCGACATCCAGTGGAAAGATGGCTTGCAAAACGGAGTTCGTTCTGACCACACCATTACAACCGGTGTTTATACCGAAATGCCGTATAAGAATGGGCTCAAGGATGGTATCGCCAAAGTTTACGAATACCTACACCGGGATAGCACTTCAGCTGTTTTAGCGAGGACCGATCCCTATGTGAAAGACATACTTCATGGTATTCGCAAAACATATTCTGGTAATGGCACCGTTGTTTCGGAAGAACCATTTGTGAATGGCAAATTGGAAGGGCTTGCCAAATCCTACAACGAGAATGGCAGCGTGAGCATGGAGGTGACTTACGTGGCAGGTAACAAATATGGCGTTCAGAAAGACTATAACCAGCAAGGTCGATTGGAGCGAACATCGACTTATGAAAACAACAAACTGAATGGGCTTTACACTGAATATGGCCCGGATGGAAAAGCAGTACTCAAGCAAAACTTTAAAGATGGCCAGCTACTTGGTTTAGTCAGTGAATAATCTACAGCAATACTTTTCAAGTAGATCGCTGGCAAAACATCGCAGCAGCTGGAATTAACTTAACTTGACCACTTTCACGCGCTAGGCGAAGTCATCTGCCTGGCGCGTGAAAGTTTATTTTTTTGTTGGTTTAGATAAGCAGGGGCAAGTTTCAATTGGGGTGAACACTTGGTCGAAGGCATTGTACTGGGGGCTGTGTTCAGATTATTTGATTTTTATTGGGCGGAGAAAGGGTAGGGGATTTAGGTTGTTGGTATCTGAATTTGATACCAACAAAGATACCAACAATGGAAGCTGGATTTGTTGGTATCATACTGGATTCTACCGGACAACAAAAAGCCCCGGAACCTAGGGTTTGCGGGGCTTTTAGGACTGCTATGGACTTCCTGAAGCTAAGTAATGGTGCGCAACACGAGACTCGAACTCGCACGCCTTGCGGCACAGCGACCTCAACGCTGCGTGTCTACCAATTCCACCAATCGCGCACATCACGATGAATTGCTAATGAGGTATGCAATTCAGAGGAGCCGAATATTAACGAAATCCATGACCCTTGTCTAGCCCTGTTTGAAAAAATGCGTAATTGGCAGGTTCGGGCTTGATAGCGGGGCAAAGCGGCGTCACACTGCTGTTATCGATTGGATTTTCACTGATTGGAGTTTGTATATGGACAATAAATCCCGTTTCGTCGTGACTGCCCGTGCGAGTAAAAAACTGCCAGAGGCTTTGCGCAATAATGATGGTATTCGTCAGGCGCTCAAGGCGGTGGATGAATACTTTCCGCTCAAATTGGTTCTCGATGACCAGCAGCTCGACTTGCTGAAGAAAAGTTCCAAAGCGGTTGCGCGCTGCCTGATTCCGGGTAGCAAAGTGGATGCGTCGTATCAGTTTAATCATTTGTGCGAAATCTCCAGCGAGTTGTTCAAAGAAGTGAAAGAGATTCGCAAAAATATCAAAGAGATTGTCAGTGATCACGAGGATGAGCTGGAAAGCGACCGAGTTGGCGCTTTGCAGTATGTGAAGGAGTTCCGTTCGGAAATGGGCCCTGCGCTGGCGTCTTCGATCATTCTGCGTCGTTTTGCCAATTGCGTTGATGCGGTTTTGCTGGCGCAGATCCAGTATTCGGCAGAGAACGTCGAAATCGAGCTGCATATTGCCGAAGAGTAATAATACTGCAGATTGATGATGCGCCCACTCGAGAAGCGAGGATGGGAACTCATCATCAAGTCAGTGAAATCTTGTAACTGACCGAAAAAAGCCCCGATTTGCATCGGGGCTTTTTGTTTGTTACGGGGTATTGCTCTCTAGCCCAGGAAGGCTCTGGCGTTGCGGAACATACGCATCCATGCGCCATCTTCTTCCCAGTCGCTTGGGTGCCAGCTGTTTTGCACGGTGCGGAACACGCGTTCCGGGTGCGGCATCATGATGCTGAAGCGACCGTCGGCCGTTGTTACGCCGGCAATTGCTTCTGGGCTACCGTTCGGGTTGAGCGGGTATTGCTGTGTTGGTTTGCCGTGGCTATCCACATAACGCATCGCCACCAGTGCTTTGCCGATGTCGCCTTGCTGGCTGAAGTTGGCAAAACCTTCACCGTGGCTCACGACCACCGGCATCTGGCTACCGGCCATGCCGTTGAAGAACAGCGATGGCGATTGCGGTACTTCTACCGTCACAAAGCGCGCTTCAAACTGCTCGCTCTGATTGCGGGTGAATTTTGGCCAGTGTTCAGCGCCCGGAATAATGCCCGACAAGTTCGCCATCATCTGGCAACCGTTACACACGCCCAGACCGAAAGTATCGATGCGGTTAAAGAACGCTTCAAACTGTGCACGCGCTGCGGCATTGAACAGGATCGATTTTGCCCAGCCTTCACCGGCGCCCAATACGTCACCGTACGAGAAGCCACCACACGCCGCCAAGCCCATAAAGTCGGCCAATTGCACGCGGCCAGCGATCACGTCGCTCATGTGGATGTCAACGGCAGCAAAACCGGCGCGGTTGAATGCAGCACCCATCTCGATGTGACCGTTCACGCCTTGCTCGCGCAAGATCGCAACGCGTGGTTTTGCACCCTTCGCAATATACGGTGCAGCGATATCTTCGGATGGATTAAACGTCAATTTGGCAAACAGGCCTTTGTCGTTTTTGTCGGCGATACGTGCGTATTCGGCGTCGGCGCATTCCGGATTGTCGCGCAGGCGCTGGATTTGCCAGCTGGTTTTGCTCCACGCCTGTTGCAGACTAATGCGGGGCTCATCGAGCAGCATGCGGTTGCGTTTTTTGATTTTCAGCTTGTCGTCGTGGTTGGTTGTACCGATCACGTGCAGTTCACCAGCCAGATTGGCTTTCATGAATGCCGCGATGACGGAAGACGTATCGGCGCGGCGAACTTGCAGGACTGCGCCGAGTTCTTCATTGAACAGCACACCCATTACGCGACCGTTTTCGGCACGCTCGATGTCTTGTGGGGTGATTTCATCGAGCTGACGTTGACGAACTCGGCGATCAATACATAATTCGTCGATTTCGAGTGTCACGCCGCAATGGCTGGCAAACATCATTTCAGAAATGGCAGAAATCAGACCGCCGTCCGAACGGTCGTGGTACGCCAAAATCTTGCTTTCGAGATTAAGCTGCTGCACGGTGGCAAAGAAAGCTTTCAGATGATCAACGCTGACCACATCCGGCGACCAGTTGCCGAGTTGACTGTTCACTTGCGCCAGCGCCGATCCGCCCAGACGGCATTTGCCGGTACCCAGATCGATCAGCAGCAGATCGGTTTCTTCATCGGTGACAAGTTGTGGTGTCAGCGTTTTGCTCACGTCGCTGACGGGTGCAAAGCCAGAAATAATCAGTGATAGCGGTGCAACAACGGCTTTTTTCTCGCCAGCGTCGTCCCATACCGTTTTCATCGACAGCGAGTCTTTGCCGACCGGAATCGACACGCCCAATTCACGGCACAGCTCAAGGCCAACGGCTTTGACGGTGTCGTAGAGGTTTGCATCTTCGCCCGGGTGACCGGCTGGCGCCATCCAGTTGGCCGACAATTTCACATCGCCCAATTTAGCAATCGGTGCTGCCGCTAGGTTGGTCAGCGCTTCACCGACCGCCATGCGGCCAGATGCAGCAGCATTGATCAGGGCTAGGGGGGTACGTTCGCCCATCGCCATAGCTTCGCCGCACAGCGTGTTATACCCCATGGTAGTAACTGCAACATCGGCCACTGGAATCTGCCAAGGGCCAACCATCTGATCGCGCGCGGTATAGCCGCCAACGGTACGGTCGCCGATATTGATCAGGAATGATTTGTCCGCTACCGATGGCAACTGCAGTACTTTATACAGCGACTCTTTCAGATCGAGCGCAGACGAATCGAAGACTTTGAGTTCGGGTTTAACGCGCGTCACGTCACGCGTCATTTTCGGTGGTTTGCCGAGCAAAACGTCCATCGGCATATCGACTGGCTTATTCCCGAAGTGCGGGTCTTCCACCGTCAAGTGGCGCTCGTCAGTGGTGTGGCCGATCACCGCAAACGGGCAACGCTCGCGCTCGCAAATCGCTTCGAAAGTCAGCAAATCGTTCGGATGAATCCCGAGCACGTAGCGCTCTTGCGATTCATTTGACCAAATTTCTTTCGGCGCCATGCCGCGCTCTTCGATATTTACTTTACGTAAGTTAAATACCGCGCCCATGCCTGCGTCGTTCACCAGCTCTGGGAAGGCGTTCGAGATACCGCCCGCACCCACATCGTGAATCGACTGGATCGGGTTTTTATCGCCCAGCTGCCAGCAGCGATCGATCACTTCCTGACAGCGACGTTCCATTTCCGGATTGCCGCGCTGTACCGAATCAAAATCCAAATCCGCTGCGTTCGCGCCAGTATCCATCGATGACGCTGCGCCGCCGCCCATCCCGATCAACATGCCTGGGCCGCCAAGCTGGATCAGCAGTGAGCCATCTGGCAGGCCGTTTTTGGTGACGTGATCGGCGCTGATATTGCCCAAGCCACCAGCGATCATGATCGGCTTGTGGTAACCACGGCGCTCGCCGTTGACGTCCAGCTCGAAAGTACGGAAGTAACCTGCCAGATTCGGACGGCCAAATTCGTTGTTAAATGCCGCCGCGCCAATCGGGCCTTCGATCATGATGTCGAGCGCCGAAGCGATGCGATCCGGTTTGCCGTATTCCGGGCTTTCCCAGTCTTGTACGTAGCCGGGTAGATTCAGGTTGGATACGGTGAAACCACACAAACCGGCTTTCGGTTTCGAGCCGCGACCGGTTGCACCTTCGTCGCGAATCTCGCCGCCCGAGCCGGTTGCTGCGCCTGGGAAAGGTGAAATGGCGGTTGGGTGATTGTGCGTTTCCACTTTCATCAAAATATGCGTTTTTTGCTTTTCAAACGCGTATTGAGCACCGTCTGCCGCCGGGAAGAAACGCTCGGTGTCAAAGCCTTCGATCACCGATGAATTGTCCGAATACGCAACAACCGTGCCTTCTGGTGATGCTTTATGTGTTTCGCGAATCATGCCAAACAAGCTGTAATCTTGTGCTTGGCCGTCGATGATGAAGTTGGCATTGAAAATCTTGTGACGGCAATGCTCGGAGTTGGCCTGCGCAAACATCGTCAACTCAACGTCGCTTGGGTTGCGGCCGAGTTTATTGAAGTTTTCGACTAGGTATTCGATTTCGTCGCTCGACAGAGCCAGACCGTATTCGGTATTGGCTTGCTCCAATGCCGCCTGACCACCGCCAAGGATGTCAACGGTTTTCAGTTCAGTTGGCTCGAAATGGCGGAATAGCTCATTGCCTGCGGCTAAGCCTTCAAACACTTGCTCGGTCATCCGGTCGTGAATCAGTGGCAGCAGGGTATTTTTTTCGGCGCTCGACAGCGCAGCACCGTCGGCCTTGCTGGCGTAGATGGCCATGCCGCGCTCGATGCGGGCTACTTTGCCATCCAGACCACAGTGCAGGGCGATGTCGGTCGCTTTGGAAGACCATGGTGAAATTGTACCCAGGCGCGGCAAGACCAGAATCGGCGTGCCAGCGGCTTGTGCCGGATTGGCTGGTTCGCCATAGCTCAAAATGCGCCCAAGAACCGCCTGATCGTCCGCAGACAGATCGGCGTTCAATTCGATGAAATGCCAGTATTCGGCATAAAGGTTGACAGTCAGACCTTGCGCGGCGAGCGCAGTTGCTAATTTTTCAATCCGGAACGGTGAAAGCGCGGTACCGCCGCGTAGTTGGAGCACATTGGCCATGTCTGCAAGTCCGTAAAGGCAAAAAACAAAGGCGTAATGATACCTAAAAATCGGCCAATCTGCTGTTTTCTCGGTCTATTATGGCTATGCTTTACGGGCGGTTTTTGCCCTGACTGGTATGAAAACGCGAGATTCTTGCTGGTAGGGCTGTTTTTTTATTGATATTTTGCAAATGAATTCATTCTGGTATGGGGCAATTTATGACAATTGCGCCGTATCCACTAGCGGCGAATTCATTAGCCTTTTACACTGCTGAACAAGCATGTGCTGATTTAGTTCGGATGAGCTGAATCAGCTAATTTTTTTGTCACTGCATATTTCTGAGCAAGACGGAGAACAACACAATGAGCAACCCAGCAGGCGCACATCTCAAATTGACTTGGGCTAATAAAACCAATGCCCATAATGGTGACAACTTTCTTGCCGAATTAACGCTGACCAATTTATCCGATCAGCCTTTGCAAGGCGCAGGCTGGGCTTTGTATTTCAATACGTGCCGCAAAATCAAACCCGAAACAGTGACTGGTGGTGCGCATGTTACGCACATCAATGGCGATTTCTGGTCGCTGGAGCCTAAAGCTGATTTCGGCGTACTGCAGCCGGGTGAATCACGCACTTTTGCTTACGAAGGCCTGTTCTGGGTCATTAGCGAAACCGACGCGCCTTTGGGTTTCTATATTGTTTACGACGTGAATACGTCTAACGCCAAAATGGAAGTGATTGGCGACCCGGAAATTCTTGATTTTGCCAGCCCTGAGCAGCGTAATCGCAATGCGGCAGACCTCGTTGCTTTGGGTGGTCCGGCTAAAACTTATGCAGATAATGAAGGCCTGAGCCTGTTAGCCGCCGATCAACTGAGCAAAATCACGCCTACGCCATTGTCGTACAAGGCTGCGTCGGGCGAGTTTGTGATTAACAAGCATACCTTGATCGTGCACTCGAACGATCTCGCGAATGAAGCCGCCTTGCTGCAAGCGAGTCTGCGTGATGTGAGCGGTAAAGTCCTGCAACGTGCGGCCAAAGCACCAGCCGGTGCTGCTGCCATTACGCTGAAAATCGGCGCAGTCAATGTCAGCGACACGCTGGCACCAAAAGAAGCGTATCAATTGGACGTGACGTCACAAGGCATCGTAATTACCGGTGCTTCAGCGGCGGGTGTCTGCAATGGCATTCAAAGTTTGCGTCAATTGCTGCCGGTGGCGGCTTTCCTGAATCCGCAAGCCGAGTTGAGCGTTGCCGCTTGTCAGGTGCTTGACGCACCACGCTTTGCTTATCGCGGTATGCACCTTGATGTGGGCCGTAACTTCACCAGCAAGGAAACCATCCTGCGTTTACTTGAGTGCATGTCGCTCTACAAGCTTAATCAATTTCACTTCCATTTGACTGACGACGAAGGCTGGCGTCTGGAAATCCCGAGTCTGCCAGAGCTAACCGAAATCGGTAGCTTGCGTGGTTATACCAAAGATGAAACCGATAACCTTGTACCGTGTTTTGGCTCTGGCGGTGATGTGGCTGGTGAAGCGGGCAGTGGGTTTTACAGCAAGGCTGACTTTATCGAAATCCTGAAGTTTGCGACTGCGCGCCATATCGAAGTTGTTCCTGAGATTGATGTACCAGGTCACGCCCGTGCTGCGATCAAGGCGATGAATGTGCGTTACACGCGCTTGATGGCGCAAGGCCGCGAAGCTGAAGCCAAGCAATATCTGTTGTGCGATTTTGCCGATGCATCGGTATACGAGTCAGTTCAGCTGTGGCACGACAATGTGATTTGTATCGGGCAGGAATCTTGCTACACCTTTATCGAAACCGTATTGCACGACGTGAAAGCGATGTTCGAAGAAGCGGGCGCGCCATTCACGACGATGCATACCGGTGGCGACGAAGTGCCGCACGGCGCCTGGGAGCAATCGCCCGTGTGCCAAGCCTTTATGAAAGAAAAAGGCATGACACAAATCGTCGAACTGCAAAATTACTTCCTCGCACGCTACCGCGACCTGCTGAAAAAATACGGTCTGGTGTTTGGCGGCTGGGAAGAAATTGCCTTGGTGAAAAAAGAAGTCAACGGCGTGCATACGCATGGCCCTAATCCGGAATTCGTCAACGCCAACTTCCGTCCTTATGTATGGAATAACGTCTGGGGCTGGGGTCAGGAAGACTTTGCTTACCAATTGGCCAATGCCGGCTACAAAACAGTCCTGTCGAATGTCACAAATCTGTACTTTGACTTGGCGTACAGCAAAGATCCGCTGGAGCCTGGCTACTACTGGGGCGGCTTTATCGAAACTCGTGGTGCGTACGACTTTGTTCCGCTCGATATTTACACGACGGCAACGGTCAATCTGTTCGGCCATCCGCTCGACAAAGACAATATCGCCAGCAAAGTACGCCTGACACCGGAAGGGGTGAAAAACATCATCGGTATTCAAGGTCAGCTGTGGGCGGAAAATATCCGCAACCGTGGCCGCCTCGAATACTTGGCGATGCCGCGCACGATTGCATTGGCTGAGCGCGCTTGGGCCAAAGATCCTGCCTGGACTTCGATTGCCGACGCTGCTGCGCGTCAAAGCAAGATGGACGCAGACTGGAACGAGTTTGCCAACCGACTGGGTCAGCGTGAATTGCCTCGTCTGGATAGCTTCCCTCGCGTAGGTGGTACCGATGGTTACGGTTACCGTATTCCATTGCCGGGCGCCAAAGTGGAAGGTGGCAAACTGCATGCGAACGTCGCGGCACCGGGTCTGGTGATTCGTTACACCACCGATGGCTCTGATCCAACGCCTGCTTCTGCGATTTACTCTGCGCCGGTTGCAGTCAGCGGTACGGTGAAAGTGGCGGCATTTAGTTCGAGCAATCGCCGTAGCCGGGTGGTTGCGGTGTAATTGTAACTAGCTGGAAATCAAAAAAGCCTCGCGTTGCGAGGCTTTTTTATGGGTATTGCTTTGAGGGCTAATTTAGTATTGTGCTGCGTTAATATACCGTGCCTAGTATATCAAGACAGTCGTTGATAACCCGGCAATGTTAGAAACTCGACAAACTCATCGCTGGTCGTAATCTGGTCGAACAACTTGGCGGCTTCAGTCAGTGTGGCGCTATAGCGGCCTTGCTGTTCGATTTTCGTGACTTCTTCCGGCAACCAGAGTCGGAATAATTCAACAGTGACTTTACGACCGTCATCGAGCACGCCTTTATCCGAGCGTATCCATTGCCAGATTTGCGAGCGGCTGATTTCGGCCGTCGCAGCGTCTTCCATCAGATTGTGGATCGGCACGCAGCCCATCCCGGTCAGCCACGAGGCCAGATACTGCACGCCGACCGAAATATTGTTGCGCACGCCGACCTCGGTGATCGGCGTTTCAGGCTGGAAATTAAGCAAGTCGCTTGCGTTGACCTGTACATCCAGACGCTGTTTATGAATTTGATTGGGGTATTGCCCTAAAACCGAATCCCAGGCTGACTTGGCGACCGGTACTAGCCCGGGGTGTGCAACCCAGCCACCATCGTAACCATCGCCCGCATCGCGTTCTTTGTCGGCGCGCACTTGCGCCATTGCACGTTCATTCGCTTCCAGGTCGGTTTTGACCGGAATATACGCCGACATGCCGCCCATCGCCGGAGCGCCGCGCTGGTGACAGGTTTTAAGCAGTAATAATGAATAGGCGCGCATGAAAGGCACGGTCATCGTGATCTGGCTGCGATCGGCAAGACAGAAATGCTGGTCGGTGCGAAATTTCTTGATACAGCTAAAAATATAATCCCAGCGTCCGGCATTCAAACCTGCCGAATGTTCGCGCAATTCGTACAAAATCTCGTCCATTTCGAACGCAGCCAGAATCGTTTCGATCAATACCGTACCCTTGATGCAGCCGTGCGGTGCTTTGAGCTCGGCTTCAGCCCAAGTGAATACATCATTCCACAAGCGGGCTTCCAGATGCGATTCCATTTTGGGCAAATAGAAGTAGCAAGAGCTGCCGATACTCAAGCGGTATTGCAGATTGTGAAAAACGACCAGACCAAAATCAAACAGCGAACCCGACATGATTTCGCCATCAACTTCGACGTGTTTTTCCATCAGATGCCAGCCGCGCGGACGCGTTAACAGCGTCGCAATTTCCGGATTGAGTTTGTATTCCTTGCCTTCTGGGCTGGTGTAGCTGATCGTGCGGCGGTAGGCGTCGCGTACATTGATTTGCCCTTCAATCTGGTTTTCCCAGGTTGGCGTGTTGGAGTCTTCAAAATCAGCCATAAACGATTTTGCACCCGAATTGAGTGCATTGATCATCATTTTTCTCTCGACCGGACCTGTGATTTCGACGCGGCGATCTTGCAAATCTTCCGGTAGCGGGCTGATTTTCCATTCGCCATGGCGAATATGCGCGGTCGTGCTCAGGAAATCGGGTTTCACACCTTGATCGAGTAAGGCTTGGCGCGCAATCCGTGCCGCCATCAGCTCGCGACGGCGCGGTTCGAATAATCGGTGTAGTTCGGCCAGAAAGGCCAGTGCATCAGGGGAGAGTATCTGGCTGAACTCGGGGTTGATATTGGCTTTGATGCGGATACCCGCCAAGGTTGTGCTCATATGATGGACTCCCGTGACTGCTGGTGTCATGTGACGTGGGAGCGGGAACACCCTTTGGGCGAGCTCGCTCCCACGAGTGGATTTTAATGGAACTGTTCAGCTTCAGTTGAACCTTTCAGTGCCGTTGTCGATGATTGACCTTGCTGGATTACTTGCGTGACTTGGTCAAAGTAACCAGTACCGACTTCGCGCTGATGTTTGACTGCAGTAAATCCGCGATCTGCGGCAGCAAATTCGGCTTCCTGCAATTGCACAAACGCACTCATCCCTTCGCGCGCATAACCATGTGCGAGGTTGAACATGCCGTAGTTGAGCGCATGGAAACCAGCCAGCGTGATGAACTGGAATTTGTAACCCAGTGCACCGAGTTCTTTCTGGAATTTGGCAATCGTCGCGTCATCGAGGTTCTTTTTCCAGTTAAACGACGGCGAGCAGTTATACGCCAGCATTTTGCCCGGAAACTTGGCGTGAATCGCTGCAGCAAACTTGCGCGCGTATTCGAGATCGGGTTTACCGGTTTCGCACCAGACCAGGTCGGCGTAGGGGGCGTACGCCAGACCGCGTGAGATCGCCTGTTCCAGCCCAGGGTAGGTTTTGTAAAAACCTTCGACGGTGCGCTCACCGGTGCAGAATGGTTTGTCATTGTCGTCGACATCGCTGGTCAGCAAGTCAGCGGCTTCGGCATCGGTACGTGCGACGATAATGGTTGGCACACCCATCACGTCAGCCGCCAGACGCGCAGCAACGAGTTTTTCGACTGCTTCGCGCGTAGGCACCAGCACCTTGCCGCCCATATGACCGCATTTTTTGACCGAGGCGAGCTGGTCTTCAAAATGCACACCCGCAGCACCGGCTTCAATCATCGCTTTCATTAGCTCGAATGCATTGAGCACGCCGCCAAAGCCCGCTTCGGCATCGGCAACAATCGGTGCATACCAATCAATGCTGTCGTCGCCTTCTGCATGGTGAATCTGATCGGCGCGTGCCAGTGTATTGTTGATGCGGCGCACGACTTGTGGAACGGAATTGGCTGGATACAAAGATTGATCCGGGTACATTTCACCGGCCAGATTGGCATCCGCAGCGACTTGCCAGCCGGATAAATAGATCGCTTTGAGTCCCGCTTTGACCTGCTGCATCGCCTGATTGCCAGTTAAAGCGCCGAGGGCATGGACGTAGGATTGCTCGTGCATCAATTGCCACAGTTTGGCCGCACCGTGTTTGGCAATGGTGTATTCCTGCAATAAATTGCCACGCAGTCGTTCGACATCGGCGGCTGAATAGGGGCGGGTGACGCCTTTCCAGCGTGGATTGGTTTTCCAGTCATGCTCAAGTGCGGCAATCCGTTCTTTCGCTGTCAATGCTGTTGTGCTCATGATGTGTGCCCTCGAAGTCGAAACAATGTCCAGATCAAACAGTGACCCGATTCTTAATTGAAGCAGGAAAATTTTGCATTGCAACAAATATTGCGTCGCAGCATCGACGAATACCTAAAAACAACCCGGCAGCGATGACTACGGGGGATCTTGAGCATCTGGCTCTAAATGCCCCTTGAAATGCAGGGGTTTATCCCAATCTACCGCTCATTCGCTGTTGGAGGAACATCATGAATCAAGAAGTAAATCACGACGTGCAAGCCGAATCGACTGCCCCTGTCGTTGAACAAGAAGCAGCAGAATCGGCTGCCGCTACGCCAGAAGATCTGCTGACTCAGGCTTTGGCTGATCTGGAAAAAGCGCGGCAGGATATTTTGTATGTGCGTGCCGAGGCTGAAAATACGCGCCGCCGCGCACTAGAAGAAAACGAAAAAGCGCGCAAATTTGCCGTTGAAAAATTCGCTCGCGAAATTATTTCGGTTAAAGACGCGATGGACATGGCTTTGCTCGATCAATCGGGCAATTTCGAAGGCCTGAAAATGGGCGTCGATCTGACCGCTAAGCAGTTGGTAACTGTGTTCGAAAAATTCGAACTACGTGAAATCAACCCGATGGGCGAAAAGCTTGATCCGAATAAACATCAGGCCATTTCGACTGCGCCAAGCGATGAAGAAGCCAATACCGTCGTGCAAGTGATGCAAAAAGGCTATGAACTGTGTGGTCGCACGATCCGCCCTGCAATGGTGGTGGTTGCTGCGGCTAAATAAGCGAGCGAAAAAGTGGGCTTGAAATAAAAAAACGCATCCCCACATAGCAAGCATGGTGATTTAAACAGGTGCTGCCGCAGCAGAAAATGCTGAAAAATCAAACAGGCAGACTCAGCAAAGGAAATTATAAAATGGGTAAAATTATTGGTATTGACTTGGGTACAACCAACAGCTGTGTGGCTGTGATCGAAAACGGTCAACCTAAAGTCATCGAAAACTCGGAAGGCGCGCGCACTACACCGTCAATCATCGCTTATCAGGAAGATGGCGAAATTCTGGTTGGCGCTCCTGCGAAACGCCAAGCTGTGACTAATCCGAAAAATACTTTGTACGCAGTGAAGCGTTTGATCGGCCGCAAGTTCGTCGATAAAGAAGTGAAAAAAGACATCGACTCAATGCCATTTAGCATTGTGTCTGCCGACAACGGCGACGCATGGGTTTCTGTTCGCGACAAGAAAATGGCGCCACCGCAAATTTCTGCCGAGATTCTGCGCAAAATGAAAAAAACCGCCGAAGATTACCTAGGTGAAGAAGTGACTGAAGCGGTGATTACCGTTCCTGCTTACTTTAACGATAGCCAGCGCCAAGCGACTAAAGACGCAGGCCGTATTGCTGGTCTGGACGTGAAGCGGATTATCAACGAGCCAACTGCTGCGGCGATGGCGTTTGGTATGGACAAAGTGACCAAGGGTGACCGCAAGATCGCCGTTTACGACTTGGGTGGCGGTACCTTCGATATTTCGATTATCGACATCGCTGATGTTGATGGTTCAACGGCGTTTGAAGTATTGGCTACCAACGGTGACACTTTCCTCGGCGGTGAAGACTTCGACCAACGCCTGATGGACTACATCATTGCTGAATTCAAGAAAGAGCAAGGCATTGATCTGAAAAACGACGTGATGGCGCTCCAACGTCTGAAAGAAGCGGCAGAAAAAGCGAAGATTGAGCTTTCTAGCGGCGCGCAAACCGAAATCAACTTGCCGTACGTGACAATGGATGCAACGGGTCCAAAACACTTGGTGATGAAGATTACTCGCGCGAAATTCGAGTCGCTGGTTGATGATTTGATTACCCGCTCTATCGAGCCATGCAAAATTGCATTGAAAGATGCTGGGCTAAAAGCTTCTGACATCGACGACGTGATCTTGGTCGGTGGTCAGACCCGTATGCCTAAAGTGATGGACGCGGTCAAAGACTTCTTCGGCAAAGATCCACGTCGTGACGTGAATCCGGATGAAGCGGTTGCCGTTGGTGCGGCATTGCAAGGCTCGGTATTGGGCGGTGATCGCAAAGACATCTTGCTGCTTGACGTAACGCCTCTGTCACTGGGTATCGAAACACTGGGCGGCGTAATGACCAAGCTGATCCAGAAAAACACGACGATCCCAACGAAAGCGTCACAAACGTTCTCGACGGCAGACGACAACCAAAGTGCGGTAACGATTCACGTACTGCAAGGTGAGCGCGAGAAAGCGTCGGCGAATAAATCGCTGGGTCAATTCAACTTGGGTGATATTCCACCAGCGCCACGTGGCGTGCCGCAAATTGAAGTGACTTTCGACATCGACGCAAACGGTATCTTGCACGTTGGCGCGAAAGACAAAGCATCGGGCAAAGAAGCGAAAATCACGATTCAGGCATCGTCTGGTTTGTCTGAAGCTGAAATCGAAGCAATGGTACGCGACGCTGAATTGAACGCGGAAGAAGACAAAAAACTGCACGAATTGGTGAGCGCTCGCAACTCTGGCGAAGCGATGATCCACCAAGTGAAGAAAATGTTGACCGACGCGGGCGATAAAGTCACTGCCGATGAAAAAGTGGAAATCGAAGCGGCTATCGCTGAACTTGAAGGCGTAGTGAAAGGCGACGACAAAGAAGCGATCGAAGCCAAAACCGAAGCGCTGATGAAAGCCAGCCACAAAGTAGCTGAGAAAATGTACGCTGAACAAGCTGCACCAGAAGCGGGCGAACAAGCGGCAGGTAGCGACGCTAAGGATGACGGCAACGTAGTTGATGCTGAATTTACCGAAGTTAAAGACAAGTAATTTGGCATAAACACTAGGCACAGCGCTTGCATTGCGGGCTGCTGTGCCTTTTTGTCTCATGGAAAAGCATCATGGCAAAAAAAGATTTTTACGACATTCTGGGCGTTAACCGTGACGCTTCAGATGAAGAAATCAAAAAAGCGTATCGCAAACTGGCGATGAAATACCATCCGGACCGCAATCCGGACGCGAAAGATGCCGAAGAGAAATTCAAGGAAGCCAAAGAAGCCTACGAGATTTTGTCCGATAGCCAGAAACGCTCGGCTTATGACCAGTATGGTCACGCCGGTGTTGATCAGCAGGCCGGTATGGGCGGCGGTGGTTTTGGTGGCGGCGGTTTTGGCGATTTCGCTGATATTTTCGGCGATATTTTCGGCGGCGGTGGCGGTCGTGGTGGCCGCAGCAACGTCTACCGTGGCGCAGATTTGCGTTACAACATGGAAATCACGCTGGAAGAAGCTGCGCGCGGCGTTGAAAAGCAGATCAAGATTCCGTCACACGACGAATGCGATAGCTGCCACGGCACCGGCGCGAAACCCGGCACTGAAGCCAAAACCTGCCACACCTGTAACGGCCACGGCCAGGTTCGGGTAGCGCAAGGCTTTTTTAGCATCCAGCAAACGTGTCCAACGTGTCACGGTTCGGGTAAATACATTCCTGATCCATGCCGTCCGTGTAAAGGTACGGGGCGAATTTCAACGCATAAAACGTTGGCCGTTAAGATTCCGGCCGGCGTGGATGAGGGCGACCGGATTCGTCTTTCAGGCGAAGGTGAAGCCGGTGTCAATGGAGGCCCTCCGGGCGATCTGTACGTCGTGACGCACATCAAGAAACACGCGGTATTCGAGCGCGAAGGGAATGATCTGCATTGCGAAATGCCGATCAGCTTTACCGTTGCAGCTTTGGGTGGCGAGATCGAGATTCCGACTTTGTCAGGCAAAGCGCGGATTACGATTCCGCCAGAAACGCAAACTGGCCAGGTCTTCCGCCTGCGTAGCAAAGGTATCAAAGGCGTACGCAGCGCGATTACCGGTGATCTGATGTGTCATGTGGTTGTTGAAACGCCAGTCAAGCTCACTGGCCGTCAGAAAGAATTGCTGAAAGAATTCGAAGAAATCAGCCAGGGCGATTCGGATAAACACAATCCACGTGCTAAATCGTTTATGGATAAGGTCAAAGAGTTCTTCGCGACTTGATGTATTGGCGAGCAATATTGATAGCCAAAAAAAAGCCGCGTCAGCGGCTTTTTTGTTGGTGAAACTTATATACATGATGTGGTATGTCGATGTAGCCATTGGGGCTACTGGGCTGTGGTTATATACCTGCAATTTTTAGCGGGTCAATGCACCCGTTGGCGACATCATTGTGATTTCGTTGAAGTTCGATCCAGTGCGCTTGGTCGCATTGTAATCAATGATAAAACCACCCAGATCGTAACGATTCAATGTGGTCAATGCATTGTAAACACCCGCGCGGGTCGGGGCTTTGCCAGCTCGTTTGATGGCCTCGACGACCAATTTGGCGGAAATATAGCCTTCAAGCATCGCGTAGCTGGGGTACTTGGCAATGGCAGCCATTGCTTCGTTTTTACCCGAGCTGCCCGAGCCCAGTTCGTCGTATAAGGCTCGTTGAAATTCTTGTACCAGGCGGGTACGGGTGTCGTAAGGGTAGGGGAATACCTGACTGATACCTAATCCATGTGCGGTTTTTTTACCAATCTGTTTGGCAACTTCTTCAAACTGTACTGGCGAGAGCGCATACAGTTGCGAGGTTCCGCCCTGTTTTTTAAATTCCTGAACAAAGCTGGCTGCCGGTTTGGTCGTTGCAATTAGAATGACGACTTCCGGATTGGCTTTGGCCAGAGCTTGAGCTGCTTTATTGGTGCCGCCGGTTTTGCGTTCGTACCACTCTTCGGCGGCCAGTGTCAGCTGTTTTTTGGCCAGCGCTGCTTTTAATGCTGCAATACCCGCTTCGCCATAAGCACCTTGTTCTGCCATCACGGCAAATCTGGTCACCCCCAGATTGTCGCTGAGCAGCTTGACCAGTTTGTCGGTTTCCTGCGTATAACCGGCACGGGTGTGAAAAATATACGGCGTCGCAGTGCGTACCGAATCGGCTCCGGTGTGGATGCCAACCAGTGGAACGGTGAAATTATCCAGCGTCTTGGCTTTGATCAGCGCATTAATATTGGCGGTGCCATGAAATGAAATTAGCGCGACTGCATTTTGTTTTTCGATTAGTTCCTGTGCATTTTGTATCGTGCGTTGTGGCTCGTACGCATCGTCACGAACGACGTGGTTGATCAGCTCACCATTGACACCACCCTGACCGTTGATCTGGTTGAAATAAATCGACGCGCCGAGCGCCAGGGCTTTGCCGGTTTCGGCGGCAATGCCGGTGGTGGGAACCGATTGACCGACGGTGATCTCAGCGTAAGTCTGTGCATTCAGTGCAAGGCTTGCTGTGATGATGAGTTTTTTTAACACGATGCACTCTCCCCTTTGCATGCGAATTGAATCGGCCACCTTGACGCGTTATTGTGCCGACTCAGTTACACGTTTGAACTCACGTGTAAAACATTTGGCTGACACCGTTGGATTTTCGAGGTGGCTTGACTGCGGTCATCTTAAATTAATGCGTGCCGATGGTATAGTGCGGGCTACATTTGGCGGAGATTTTGCAATGCGGCGTGGTGTTTATGCAGGCAGTTTCGACCCGGTGACCAAAGGTCACTTGTGGATGATCGAGCATGGTCTGAACTTATTTGACGAAATGATCGTTGCCATCGGTGAAAATCCCGACAAAAAATACACCTTCAGTCTGGAAGAACGCCTTTCGATGTTGCGCGAAACGACCAGCCAGATGCCCAATTTGCGGGTCGAAACATTTGAGAACCGTTTTCTGGTTGACTATGCGCGCGAGCAGGGGGCGCAGTTTATTTTGCGCGGCATTCGTGAAGCCGCCGATTATGAATTCGAGCGTAAAATGCGCTACGTCAACGCTGATCTGGCGCCGCATATTGATACGATTTTCCTGATGCCGCCAAGGGAAATTGCCGAAATCAGCTCGACAATGGTCAAGGGTCTCGTTGGCCCGCATGGCTGGGAGGGCATCGTCAAACAGTATGTTCCTGATCCGGTCTTTATGCATTTATTGCAGGGTTATAAAAAAACCAAATAATGCGCAGGTCAAACCCAAGCGCCATAAAGGAAATCATTCATGAGAATCGGTACTCCGCTGTCTGCTTCTGCCGTTAAAGTCATGCTGCTCGGATGCGGCGAGTTGGGCAAGGAAGTCATTATTGCGTTGCAACGTCTGGGCGTAGAAGTCATCGGTGTTGACCGCTACGACAATGCGCCGGGCATGCAGGTATCACATCGTGCGCATGTGATCGATATGAGCGACGCCAAAGCCCTGCGTGCGCTGGTGGAAGCCGAGCGCCCGCATTTTATCGTGCCGGAAATCGAAGCGATTGCGACCGACGAGCTGGTACGGATTGAGTCCGATGGCCTGGCGACGGTGATCCCGACGGCACGTGCGACGCAATTGACGATGAACCGCGAAGGCATCCGCCGTCTGGCCGCAGAAGAGCTGGACTTGCCGACATCGGCGTACCGCTTTGCCGATTCATTGGCGGATTTGCAGGCGGCCTGTTCCGCAATCGGTTTTCCTTGTCTGGTCAAACCGGTGATGTCATCGTCGGGCAAAGGCCAGTCTTTGCTCAAATCTGCCGCCGATGTTGAAGCGGCATGGCAATACGCTGCCGCCGGTAGTCGCGTCGACCATGGCCGGGTGATTGTTGAAGGTTTTGTCGATTTTGAATATGAAATCACGCTGCTCACCGTTCGTTCGCTGGGCGAGGATGGGGAAATCAAAACTGCGTTCTGCGCGCCGGTAGGCCATTTGCAAGTGAAGGGCGATTACGTCGAAAGTTGGCAGCCGCAACGCATGAATCCAA
The DNA here is from genome assembly GCF_046530675.1 of Chitinibacter sp. S2-10. Classification (GTDB taxonomy): domain Bacteria; phylum Pseudomonadota; class Gammaproteobacteria; order Burkholderiales; family Chitinibacteraceae; genus Chitinibacter. The sequence continues at coordinate 1,994,681 of NZ_CP172558.1, forward strand.
AAGCGCTCGAACGCGCGCAGGAGATCGCCCGCAAAGTGACTGGCGCATTGGGCGGTCGTGGTCTGTTTGGCGTTGAGTTGTTTGTGAAGGGCGACGATGTCTGGTTCTCCGAAGTGAGCCCACGTCCACATGACACCGGCTTGGTGACCTTGATGAGCCAATATTTCTCCGAGTTCGAGTTGCACGCGCGCGCGATTCTGGGCTTGCCGGTCGATGTGAGTCAGCGCGAACCGGCCGCCAGCGCGGTGATTTATGGTGGTATGGAGGAAGCGGGTATTGCTTTTGATGGTGTCGCCGCAGCACTCGCCGTTCCGCGCAGCGATTTGCGCCTGTTTGGCAAGCCCGAAGCGTTTGAGCGCCGCCGCATGGGCGTGGCTCTGGCTGCCGGGCACGATACCGACGTCGCACGAGATCGCGCCAAGCTGGCAGCGGGTTTGGTGCAGCCCGTTGTCGTTGATGAGGCGGAATAACCATTTAGCTGTAATCGCTGCATTTTGTACCAAAAGCTAACAGGCAAGGCCGCAGGGGTTTGATACACTGCGGTCTTTGCTTTTTGAAGTTGCGCCACCCATGTCTGATTTAACCAGCTATCGTAATCGCCTCGCCAAAAACGCCCGCCACTGGGGCAAATGGGCGCGTCGTCAGGGTTTGCAGTGCTATCGCATTTACGAGCGCGATGTGCCTGAATTTCCGATGATCGTCGATATCTACGGCGATCGAGTGCATTTGCAGGAATACGATACCGGCTGGATGGAAAGCGACGAAGATTATTCGGCATGGATCGACGAAATTCACGCCGCGACCGCTGAAGTACTCGGCCTGCCGATCGAGCATGTCTCGCTGAAAATCCGCAAGCGGATGAAAGGGCTGACGCAATACGAGAAAAACGAAGAATCGGGCGAATTTTTTGTCGTTGAAGAAAACGGTCTGAAATTCGAAGTCAATCTTGACGCTTATCTCGATACCGGCCTGTTTCTCGATCACCGCAATACGCGCAAACGCGTGATGGGCGAGGCGGCGGGCAAGCGTTTTCTCAATCTGTTCAGCTATACCGGCGCGTTCAGCGTTTACGCGGCTGCAGGCGGCGCGGCCAGTACGCTGACGGTGGATTTGTCGAACACGTATCTGGAATGGGCAGGACGTAATTTTGCGCTCAATGGCATGGACCCCGCCAAGCACCAGCGCGTGCGTGCCGACGTGTTCGAGTTTTTGCGTGAGGCGACGTGCAGCCCGCAAAAATACGATCTGATCGTGATGGACCCACCCAGTTTTTCGAATTCGAAAAAAATGCTCGGCGTACTCGACGTGCAGCGCGATCACGCTTATTTGATCGAGTCGTGCATGTCTATGCTCGCACCGGGCGGCGTGCTGTATTTCTCGAATAATCTGCGCAGCTTTGAGCTGGACCCGATGTTTGTCGGCCGCTGCGAAAATCTGACCGCGCAATCGATTCCGGAAGATTTTAGAAACAAGCGCATTCATCAGTGCTTCCGCTTCGTGAAGAGTGCGGTTTAGCAATGCTGCGCATCCCGTGATAGCGGTTCGGGTGGTGCTCGGAATCCTCAGTACTCATGTACATCCGGTTCCTGTGCTCCAGCCCGTCTGCACCCACTGTGGTGTTACCGCTCTGACGGGTGCTCGCTATTGTTAAACACGCACTCTTGCTGAAAGATTTTTTATGACTTATCCGTTTTATCCCGCGCCGTTGGTGCTGCTCGATCTGGAAACCACCGGTGCCAAGCCGGCGAGTGACCGGATTACCGAAATCGGTCTGGTGCAGATTAATGCCGAAGGTGGGGGTATTGCCAGCTGGAGCAATCTGGTTAACCCCTGTCAGCCTATACCCCCGTTTATTCAGGAGCTGACTGGCATTGATAATGCCATGGTGGCCGATGCGCCGACTTTTGCGCAGCTGGCCGATCAGGTGCTGGAAAAGCTGCAGGGGCGGGTGTTTGTCGCGCACAATGCGCGCTTTGATTACACCTTTTTGCGCAATGAATTTAAGCGCCTAGGTGTGACTTTTCGCGCCAAAGTGCTGTGTACGGTGCAACTGTCGCGCAAACTTTACCCGGATGAATTCAAGCACAGCCTTGATGCGCTGATTGCACGGCATGGGCTGCAATATCATGGCGAGCGACATCGTGCGCTGACCGATGCCGAGCTGATTTACCAGTTTTTAAATGCAGCGGTGCAAGATTTGGGCGCTGCGTGCGTGCACGAAGCGATTGACGAGCTGATTCGCCCGCCCGCTTTGCCACCGCACATTGATGAAAAAATCATCGACGATCTGCCCGATACCGCCGGTGTGTATATTTTTTATGGCGAGAATGACGAAGCGCTGTTTGTCGGTAGCAATAGCAATTTGCGCCGCCGCGTGTTGCAGCACTTTGGCAAACACGCGAGCGCGCAAGACGGGCAAGCAGCGATGCTGGCTTTGGCGCTGCGCCGGATAGACTGGATCGAAACGTCGGGCGATCTGGGCTCGGCCTTGCTCGAACGCCAATTGCTCAGCCAGTTGCGTCCCCGGTTTAATCCATCGACACGCGGCAAAGTCGATCAGACGCAATCGGTGTGGGAAATCGTGTTGCCCGAGCCGGATTGCGATGGAATTGATGTTCCGCTGCAGCCAAAACTGATTCCTTTGAGCGAGATCGCCAATGCGAAGGGCGATTTATTCGGCCCGTTTCGCGGCGCGCGCGAAGCGCAGAATGCGCTTAATCGCATCATTAAAGGGCAGGGGCTGTGCCGCCAAATTTTGGGACTAGAAAAACCACGCAAGGGTCCGACTATCTGCCCATGCAGCGCACTTTCGCAAGGCGAATGTCGTGGCGCTTGCGTGGGTCGCGAGCCAATCAGCATGCATAATGCGCGGCTGCTCTCTGCTTTGAGCAAGCACAAGCTCGCCGACTGGCCATATACAGGCGCAATTGCCATTGCCGAAGGGCCTGATTGGGCACAAGTGCTGCATGTGTTTGATCAATGGGTATACCTGGGGCAGGTAAGTGCTCGGGGTGAGCTATTGGATTTGCTTGCAGGTATATACCCTGCCTATGATCTGGATATGGCCAAGCTGATCCGCAGCGAAATTAAAAAACATGCTGTCCAGCTGATTGTCTGAAACTCAATGGATACACAGTTGTTGCTTGCTTTCTACCGCTTGTAATCATTCTTTCGCTTTTTGTTGCGGTGTCTTGCAAAATGCGGGTCTCGAGTTGAATCATGATCCGCTTGTGGCGTGGTTCAAACTAGCCCCATTCTGGAGAGCATATGTTGGATTTCGGGCAGATTCAGTCGATTTTGAAGGCTTTGCCGGATCCCGTTTTTATTTTGACTCGCAGCGGGCGCTATGCCGCCATTTTTGGCGGTATCGACACGCGGTATTACCACGATGGTAGCCATTTGGTCGGCCAGTCGATGTCGGATGTGCTGGCCGATGAAAAAACGGCCTGGTTTTTGCAGGTGATTGAATCTGCTCTGGCACGGCGTTCTTTAGTGGTTGTTGAATATGCGCTGTCCGGGCGCGATATCAAAGGGCTTCCCGACGAGGGACCTGTCAGCGAAATCTGGTTTGAAGGACGAGTGCAAGCGCTTGATTTTCAGGTCGATGGCGAAGATGCGGTGATCTGGGTCGCCAGCAATATTTCGCAGCGGCATGATCTTGAGGTGCAGCTGCGCCAGCAAAGCGAGACCGACCCGCTGACCGGCTTATCAAACCGGCGGCATATGACGGCCGTGCTGCAGGAGTATCTGGATGTGTTTCTGCGCTACGGTTCGCCCTTGTCGGTGCTGATTTTTGATGTTGACCATTTCAAAACGATCAACGATAACTTTGGCCATGATGCAGGGGACAAGGTGCTGGTCGAGATCGCTGCGGTATGTCGGCGTGAGTTGCGCAATACCGATGTTTCATTGCGCTTTGGCGGCGATGAGTTCGTGATTCTGATGTCGCACACGACGCCGGATGTGGCGATCAAACTGGCCGAGCGGTTACGCAGCCAGATTGAGATGGCGCTGCATGAACTGCTGGTGGGTTTGAGTGTCACCATTAGCGGGGGCTTGAGTGCATTAGCGCAGTCCGATACGGGGACGGACGACGTGCTCAAGCGGGCGGATGCTGCACTTTATCAGGCCAAAAGATTGGGGCGTAACCGGGTTATTTCGGCTTAACAGTGAAAAACGGCGCAATCTGCGCCGTTTTTGTTTGGACTTGAGTCCGTTTAAACCGCCAGAACTGCTTTGATATCGTCGCTTTCACCGATGGTGAATTTCTGAGTGGTCGCAACGAGTGCCGAGCCATCGAATCGACCAACGTGGTAGATCGTGCCGAACGAGAAAGTCGGCGCTGCAGCACCCTGGCCGCCGCAGACTTCGGCACCACGACGAACATTGTCGGCCATATAGCCGGGCAGACGCAGATGATATGGGTTGCGGCGAACTTCTTCGACGTGGCAGGCCAGCGCGGCGATCAGATCGGCGGTGTCTTGCTGATTGGTCGCGATCAGTGCATTCGGTGCTTCCATCTGGCGCCAGAATTCGCTTTGCACCAGCACGCAGGCATGGTTTGCGGCTTTGAGCGCATCAACGATCAGATAATGCGTGCCAATGTGTGCCGAATGGTAGTCATTGTCGTGCGGGCAAACGACGACTGCCGGTTGGTGTTCGCGAATGATTTTGGCAATCACGGCGACTTTTTCAGCCCAGGCAGCCGGATCTTCACTGCGAGTTTTGGTCGTTACCGACATCAGACCGCCGGGAATGGTTTCGAGCAGACCCCAGCCCAGATAATCACAGGCATTTTTAACTTCAACCCAGCGCTCAGGCTGGCGTTTTGCGTTGGAACCCTGGGTTACTGCGACATTAATGATTTTAAAGCCGGCTTCACGACCCAAACGCAGCGGCAGTGCGCCGATAATGCATTCGTCATCGGGATGCGGCGCAAAAATCATCGCGACCGGTGCATCGGCAGCAACCGGACGGGCTGCACTGCCGAGCGTGCTCAAATCACCAAACAGCGGCGCATCTTGTTTTTGTAATAACTCGTGATGAGCCTTGACGAGTGCGAGGTAAGGGTTGCTCATTGCCGCTCCTTCTTAAAAGTCTTAAACAGGGGAAAAATGTCGCTCGAAGAGGGTTGCCAGAGCCGTCGTGATCGGGCGTAAGCTTAGGCAAGAGAGTATAGGCCGATCAGATGAGCTGACCAAGTGCTTTTCGTTGATACCCAGGATGAGGTCAACTTATTGGCGGGTTTGCGTCATAATGACGGCACTTTTTTTCGAAAGGCATTTTGCCAAGGGATCTACGCTGCAATGCGCTATTTTTATTCTTCTTTTGTGGTGACGATTCTCGGTCTGATCGGTGCCTGGCTGCTCGCGGGCTGGGGCGGGCTGTGGATTGCATTCAATCTGGCTTTGCTCGAGACCAGTTTGAGTTTCGATAATGCTGTCGTTAATGCCTCGGTGCTTAAAAGCTGGGACGAAAAGTGGCGCAAACGCTTCTTGCTGTGGGGAATGCTGATCGCGGTGTTTGGGATGCGCGTGGTGTTTCCGCTGGTGATTGTCGCGGTGATCGCCGGAATGGCGCCGATGCCGGGGCCTGTGGCTTTGTTTGATTATTTCAATAGCGGTGCTTGGCCAGTGAACGACGTGCTGTCGTTGGCGATTGTCGAGCCGGATCGCTACGCGGCGATTCTGACCTCGGCGCATATCGAAGTGACGGCATTTGGTGGTGCGTTCTTGCTGCTGGTTTTTCTGAATTTCTTTATTGATTACGAAAAAGAAACGCATTGGTTGGGGCCTCTGGAGCACCTGCTTGCCAAACTGGGCAAGCTGGAAATGGCCGCAGTCATTTTGAGTCTGGTGATCTTGCTATTGATGTCTGCGGCTTTGCCGACAGCCGAAGCATTACGCTTTCTGAATGCCGGCGTGTGGGGCGTGGTGGTGTTTGTTTTGGTCGATGGACTGGGTGATTTGATCGGTGACGAAGGTGCGACGGCGAAAACCGGCATGGCCGGGTTTATTTACCTGGAAATTCTGGATGCTTCATTCTCGTTTGACGGTGTGCTCGGTGCATTTGCACTGACCAAAAGCATTTTCCTGATTGCAATCGGTCTGGGTATTGGTGCGATGTTCGTGCGTAGCTTTACGCTGATGCTGGTCGAGAAAGAAACGCTCAATGCTTTTAAATATCTCGAGCATGGCGCATTTTGGGCCATCGGCGCTTTGGCTATGGTCATGCTGCTGGCGGCACGGTTTCATATTCCGGAAGCCATTACCGGTGGGGTGGCAGCGGTACTGATTATTATTGCTGCGATGCATTCATGGCTTATTCGTGATCGTGTTAGGGGTATGTCTTTGTAGGCTTTATTTATAAAAGCTTTTGGTGGTATACCCTTTGTTTTGTTCTGTGGCTCGGGTAAAGGAGATAGCGGCTGTTTGGCCGCTATTTTTTTTATTGATTAAATATCAGTCTTTTCTGATTTTATTTGTGACACGACTTTAAGTTTGGCTTTTGGTATATGTCAGCTAAAAACAAATAGACGCTGCTTGATTGAACTTACGTCTATTTCCAATTCAGGTTGACTCCGATGAAAAAAAGCCTCGCTCCTTTTATGCTCGCTCCACTGGCTTTGCTGTTGTCACTCAATGGCGCCCACGCCATGACACTGGGTGAGGTGCAGCTTAAGTCTTTTCTGGGGCAACGTTTTAAAGCGGATATTCCTTTCCGTCTCAATGGTGAAGAGCGCTTGCTGGAGGATTGCTACCAGATCCGGCCAGTCAGCAGCGACGTGGCTTATATCGGTGCAACGAGCATTCAGCTTTTGCCACGTGGCGATGGATCTTCTGGCATATTACGTGTGACATCCGGTTCGCTGGCCGAAGAGCCCATCATGGGCTTTGCGCTCAATATTGAGTGCGATGGTGTCAGCCTGACCCGGGAATTTACCGTTTTTCTGGATCCGCCTCCGGTCATTGAGGCACCGGTCACGAGTCAAAAAAAAACTAGTTTTTTAACCGAAGCAGCGCCTGCAGCTAAAAAAATCCCCAGCCTGATCACCCAGCAAGAGACGACGCTGGAGCGAATTGCCGGACGATATTTTCCGGCCAGCTCGCCCTTGTATTCCCGCTATCTGACCCGCTTGAAACGCAGCAATCCCGAGCTGGTTGACGCCGAAATTCCGGCGGGCAGCGAAGTGTATCTGCCGCCACGACCGGTGGCCAAAAAGCCGGCCGCTAAAGTGGTTCATCCCCAGTTGGCCGCAACGCAAACCACTCCCCCCGCTCCGGCATCGTCGGGACAAGAGCAGGGTCGGCTGCGTCTCGAGGGGGCTGATAGCCAGATTGTGTCTCCGCCGCCTGCATCACTCCAGAACAATCCAGAGGCCTATATTAAGGAACTGGAAAACAAAATTGCCGAGTTGGGGCAGTTGCGGCAACGCTTGCAACTGGAGATCGAGGCACTGGACCGGCGGATGGCACTCAATGCCCAGGCAATGAACACTGTAGCCAGTGCAGCGCAGACCGCTGTCGTGACCAGTGCTCCGCTACTGGCGAGCCCTGTTGCCAGCGTAACCGTGGTTCCAGCTCCGGTTGTGAAAGAAGGGGACGCGAGTTCGGTCAAGCGCACTGTGGCTCAAACAAGCAACTGGCAATGGCCGCTGGTGATCGGTTTGTTCGGTTTGGGTGCGGGTATCTGGTGGTGGCGGCGCAATGGCGACCAAGAATCGAGCGACGAACATGTTCCCAGTAGCGTTCTGAGTGCATTGAAAACGAGTTATGCACCTCGACCAGCATCGCCAGCGACGGAACAATCGCTGATGAAGCAATTGAATACCGGGATTGAAGTGCGCGATGTTGAAGCCAACAGCCTTGATCAGGCGCAATACTATATGGCGCATGGCGATACGCTGCGAGCTATCGAGATGATGCAACAATTGATTGAAGCTGATCCGCAGGACGTCGAGCGCTGGTTGATGCTATTCCGTGTTTATCGCCAGCAGGGAATGAAAAGTGATTACGTCCAGCTGGCAAAAAAATTCCGCGCGCAGACGCCGCCGCTTGATGAGGACGACTGGGAGCTGGTGCGCAGTATCGGATATAAACTCGATCCAGAGCACCCATTGTTTGCCAAGGCAGTTAAACCGCAAGAACGCGTTGTTGATGAAATTGACGTCGAGTTGCAAGGTCTGGCTGAGGCCGGGCGACCTTTTGGATTGAAAGCCGAGTCGACATCCACAAATCAAGCCAAGCAGGGCGAGGCCAGTGAAGTCGATCTGCTGCAGGCTTTTCAAGCCCCGGTTCATCCCCGAGCTGCACATAAAACGGCGGCCCCTTTGCGTGATGAGATCGAGCCTGATCTGACGATTCCGGCATCCCATGTGCTTAACGATCAGGTGGAACTCTCGCCGCTGGATGAACTGGAGTTTGACGTTAAAGAAATCCGCTTTGACGATGACAAAAAGCCGGATTAGCAGTGAAAAAAAACAGCCCGCATCAGCGGGCTGTTTGGGTATCAAATTACGTAGGAACTTCTACAGATTAGTGTTCCGGAAAAGGTTCTCCGCGGGTTTTCCATAGAGAGTAAAGTACGCCGACAAGGAGCAAACCAAAGGTCACGAACAGTGATATCGCCGTCGGAATATGGAAATCAATCAGGCCTTCGTGGTTGAAATACACCAGCCCCACTTTGACGCCAATAAATACCAGAACGATAGACAAAGCATATTTCAAATAGTGGAAACGATGCACCATCGCTGCCAGTGCAAAATACAGTGCACGTAAACCCAAGATCGCGAAAATATTCGAGGTATAGACAATAAACGGATCTTGCGTGATCGCAAAAATCGCCGGGATGCTATCCACCGCAAATACCAGATCGGCCGTCTCAACCAGAATCAGCGTCAGAAATAGCGGCGTCGCCCACCAGCCTTTGCTCAGGCCGTGATTTTCGCCGCGCACCCAGAATTTTTCATTGTGCAGTGTCGGCGTGAAACGCATATGTCTGCGTACCCACTGATAAAATCGATTATCTTCGATTTTGCCGTGTTCATCGTCGGCGATCAGCATTTTGATGCCGGTGAAAATCAGGAAGATGCCAAATAGCACCAGTACCCCTTGGTATTGGGCAACCAGTACAGCACCCAGGCCAATCATGACGGCGCGCATCAGAATGACGCCCAGAATGCCCCAGAATAAAACGCGATGCTGGTAGATGCGCGGCACGCCCAGGCTGGTAAAAATCAGCGCAATCACGAATACATTATCCATCGACAGCGACTTTTCGATCAGATAACCGGTAATGTATTCCATCCCCGCTGTCGCACCCTTGTACCACCACAGCCAGGCTCCGAATGACAGACCCATGAAGATATAAAAAGCCGACAGTTTCAGGCTTTCGCTCACGGAGATTTCGTGCTGATCCTTGTGCAGTACACCAAGATCGAAAGCCAGCAGACCGATCACCAGGCCAAAAAACATTAGCCAGACCCAGAGCGGGTAACCAACCCAGAGTGCGCTAAAAAATTCCATATCCTATCCCTTGCCTTGCGGCATTTTTAAGTGTTTAAGCAAAAATTTTGGCCTGAGGCCACGGCCTACGCTAAGGCAGCAAGCCGCCAAGCTCCGGCACGCAGTGCATTGTTGCTTCGCCTTGCCGTACTACCTGTACTGCTCGTACGGTTTCGCGCCTCGCGGGAAAACGTTTTAATGTGTGTTGGTTTATCTATAAAGCGCCTGTGCGTATTATTCACGCTATGAGTGCAGAAAATACAATAAGTTTCATTGATAGCCATTGCCATCTCGATGCCAGTGAATTCGATGCTGATCGGGAGCGGGTCGTGGCACGCTCACGCGATCAGGGCGTAGGGCAATGGCTGGTGCCAGCCATTACCGCTGCAACATTTGATAAAACCGCGCTGATGCAGCATAACTACGGCGCCTGGATTGCTTTGGGTCTGCATCCGATCTACGAAGCCGATCACAGAGACGAACACTTACGCTTGCTGCGCGAACGACTGGAGCATGGTGCCGCCTTGGCCGTTGGAGAAATAGGGCTGGATTTTTATCTTCCTGAACTCGATACAGAGCGGCAAATCCATTTTTTCGAATCGCAACTCAAAATCGCGCGCGATTACGATTTACCGGTGATTGTGCATATCCGCCGCAGCCAGGATCAGGTGCTCAAATACCTGCGCAAATGGAAAGTGAAGGGCGGCATCGCGCATGCTTTTAACGGCAGCGAACAGCAGGCGGCGGAATTTATCAAACTTGGATTTTGCTTGGGGTTTGGCGGCGCAATGACTTACGACGGCTCGCAACGAATCCGGCGCTTGGCGCAAAGCTTGCCGCTTGAATCCATCGTGCTGGAAACCGATGCGCCCGATATTGCGCCAAGCTGGCTGGCCGGATCGCCGCCAAAGCGAAACGAACCTGCTCAGTTACCACAAATCGCCGCTGTGCTGGCTCAGTTGCGCCAGACGCCAATCTCAGAAATCGCCAGCCAAACCAGCATCAACACCCGCCGCATTCTTGGTCTGCTCTGATTTAATACCCCATTATGTATTGCCATGAAGACTAGTGTTAGATTGGTGTATATTCATATACCCATTGAAAATACCTGATTAGCAACAAATCGTCGTACCGGCGCACTCTGTGTACCTAAAGGCAAAAGCCGGTACCCAGAGCGTAATTTAAAATAAGCATTGCAGCTGGATTCCGGCTTCCGCCGGAATGACGAAACAATCGGTCGCTGACGTGGCTATCTAGGCTCTGTTGACGTTTGGTTTACGGTCGCGCTGGCGCGATTTTTGTGACGAATCAAGGCATTGACTGCGATACATAGTCATTCTATGTGAGCAGGCAATAACGCAGAGTCGTCACAAAAAGCGCCCAGCCCGGAGGGTTTGGCTGGTTTTGGCCTGACACTACGTTGCAAAACCTTCACATAGAATGACTATGCATCAGGCTTTGCGCCTTGTTTCAGGCCAAAACCAGCACAAACGCGACTCGCAAACCAAACGTCAACAGAGCCTAATCAGGTGAAAATAAAAATCTGACGTAAAGACGCAAAGGCACAGAGGAAACCCAAACTCTGCTTGCACGTCGTTCTCTGCATCTTTGCGTCTCCGCGGTGAAAGTTTTTGATTTTTGCCCGCAAACTCCGCACAAGCCATTGATTCCGCTATACTTCTGCGCCTTGAGCTTATCTTGCCGGATTTTTCCATGCTGTTGCCGCACCAACTCGAACTGCTTGCCCCTGCCAAAAACGCCGAAATCGGTCGTGAAGCCATTCTGCATGGCGCGGATGCGGTCTACATTGGCGGCCCCGGTTTTGGTGCACGGTATAATGCGGCCAATTCGATTGAAGACATCGCCGGGCTGGTGAAATTCGCGCATCGCTATCACTCGCGCATCTTTGTGACGCTCAATACCATTTTGCACGATACCGAGCTCGAACCCGCACGCCAGCAGATTATCCAGCTGTATGAAGCGGGCGTTGACGCGCTGATCGTGCAGGATATGGGCGTGCTCGAACTCGACATTCCACCGATTCAGCTGCACGCCAGCACGCAATGCGATATTCGCAACGCCGACAAGGCGAAATTCTTGTCTGATGCAGGTTTCTCGCAAGTCGTTCTGGCGCGTGAGTTGGGTTTGTCGCAAATCCGCCAGATCGCCGACGTGGTCGGTGATTCAGCGACGATTGAATACTTTATCCACGGCGCGCTGTGCGTCGCGTTTTCCGGCCAGTGCAATATCAGCCACGCGCACACCGGCCGTAGCGCCAACCGCGGCGATTGCTCGCAAGCCTGTCGCCTGCCGTACACCTTGACCGATCATCAAGGTCGCGTCGTTGCTTTTGACAAACATTTGCTGTCGATGAAAGACAACGATCAGACCAATAATCTGGAAGCGTTGATTGATGCTGGCGTGCGTTCGTTCAAAATCGAAGGCCGCTACAAAGACATGCAGTACGTCAAAAACATCACGGCGCATTACCGCCTGTTGCTTGACGAAATCATGGAAAACCGCAGCGAGTTTGCGCCAGCTTCCAGCGGCCGCAGCGAAATTTTCTTCCGCCCCGATGTCGATAAATCCTTCCATCGCGGCCACACCGATTATTTTGCGACGGGTCGTAAAGACGACATCGGCGCTTTTGATTCACCCAAATACGTTGGTACGCCGCTGGGTACCGTCACCAAAGTGGCTGACAAATACTTCGAGCTGGAAATCGCCGACAGCGCAGACAGCATGGCCAATGGCGATGGTCTGAACTTTATGAAAAAGCGTGAAGTCGTTGGCGTACAAGCCAATACGGTCGAAACGGCAAACAAAGAAGCCGGCATCTGGCGCGTTTTCCCGAACGAAATGATGAGCGAACTCGTTGGCCTCAAGCCCGGCACGCCAGTGCATCGCAACCGCGATCACGCGTGGGAACAGGCGCTGACCAAAAAATCGGCTGAACGCAAAATCGGCGCGTGGCTGTCGCTCAATGAAAATCCAAATGGACTTGCGCTAACCATCACCGATGCCGACGGCTGTAGCGCAACGGTGAAAGCCGAACTCAAACTCGAAGTCGCACAAAATCCGGATAAAGCTTGGGCCACGCTGCGCGACAATCTGGCGAAACTCGGCAATACGATGTTCTATGCCGAAGACGTGGCTTTGAATTTGAGCCAGCCTTGGTTTGTTCCGGCGTCATTACTCAACGGCCTGCGCCGCGAAGCGGTCGAACAGCTTGAAGCGGCACGGATTACAGTGTGGTATAGGCCTGAACGCAAGGCCGCGATTGAACCGCCAGTGGCATACCCCGGCGAAACGCTGTCCTTCCTTGCCAATGTTTACAACGCCAAAGCGCGCAGCTTTTACGAAAAACATGGCGTTAAACTGATTGCCGCAGCGTACGAAGCGCACGAAGAGGCGGGCGAAGTGCCACTGATGATTACCAAGCATTGCCTGCGCTGGAGCTACAATCTGTGCCCGAAACAGGGCAAGGGCATTATCGGCGTTAAAGGCCAGATCAAGGCTGAGCCGATGACGCTGAGCTCAGGCTCGGAAAGCTATACGCTCAAATTTGACTGTAAGCCGTGCGAGATGCACGTCGTTGGCAAAATGAAACCGCACATCCTGAAAGCGCCGCCACCGACGACGGCGAATGTACAAACCATCGAGTTTTACAAAGCCAAGCCTGAAGGCTACGGCCACTAACGAGGGTTCACGCTCCAGTTTTCTGAGCAAAACAATATTAGCAAAATGTAATTTCACTGCTAATGACTACACCAGATGATTGTGACATTATTCGCGCCTTCGATGAAATGATAAGGGCATCATGTTTTCATTTATCAAGCGCAATCTGGGCTTCAGGTCGGTACCTACGACTTACCCTCAGCTCGATGCGGTCACGCAATTTCTGACGCAGGAAGCGCATGCTGCTGCGCAGGAAAACCAGCGTTCGCGGCTGCAGGCCGCGCGGCAGGCTCAGGGTGAAGCGCCGCAAACCGGCGAAGACTTTCTGGCGTCCAGTGTGATTTTCCAGATCAAATTGCAAAGTCTGGGCGTCGTCGCTGATTTGAATCGTGGCACGGTGCAAGATAATTGTGATGTGCTGGCACGTCAGATGGCCTGGGTGCAGAAAGAATTGATTATGGCGGCGTTTCACGACCCGAGATTTTCGCCTGAACAGCGTAAATTGCTGGCGAGCTATCATGCGATCAATATGCGCGCCAATTTCGGAGAACGCCGCGAACAAGGCCGACGCAAAAATTTTTCTGCTGAGAAAAAACTTTAACCCTTCCTGATGATGCTTACGCAAGGACTGGCCGGATTCGTGGGAGTGGACTCCCATGGATTCTGTTGTGGCAGAGGCATAATCAACTCAATCCTGCGAGCAGATTTCTTACTGCCGCCACGGTGGTAGCGGGTATTGCTCCAACAATTGCCGGGCGCGTTCGATGCCATTGGGGGTGCCAACCAGTGTCGCAGGAGCCCGGCCATCCAGATCCGGGTGCGGGCAGGTAATCCACTTGGCCAGCGTTTCCAGATCGCCCAGTTTATGCTCGGCAAAATCCATCAATGAAATCCAGCCAATCAGCGATTGAGGCTCGAATTTCAACACTGCACTCAGATCGGCGTGCAGATCCGGATCATCAATCAATTCATTTTCGAGTAAAGCCAGAAACTTGGGAATACGAAGCATTTTGCTCTTCCTGGGGGTATGTGTTGCTGTCTCTTGCTCTGTATGGTCTAGCGTCATATACATGGCTTAGTATCTCGCCATGTTGTGATCAACCTGCTCTGCCCATGCCGCTACGCCGCCGTCCAGATTCACCATTTTTTCAAAACCTTGACGCTCTAAAAAACCGGCAACCTGATAGCTGCGAACACCGTGATGGCAGATCACGACGTAGCAGGCATCGGGGTCAAGCCGCGCCAGATCGGCCGCAATATTGCCCATCGGAATATTCTGACTACCGGCAATCTGACACAGCGCAAACTCCCAAGGTTCCCGTACATCAAGCAATATGGGCGCATCGAGCGTCGAATCTTCGAGCCAGTTTTTCAGCTCGCCGGGGGTCATGTGTTGCATCTGCAGCTACTCAAAAAATCATAAAGTGAATAGCCGATATTCTACGTGTTCATTGGCCTTTGCGCGTAATTTTTACGGCAAAACTGATGATAGGCAGTAAAATCGGCCTTCCCTTATGAGCCGAGAATTTCAATGCAATCTTTTTATGCCTTGTTTGCGCTGGTCATCGGGCTGATTGTCCCCTTGCAAGCGGCGGTGAACAACCAGCTCAAAGCTGTGATTGGCGGGAGTACCTTGCTGGCCGCGCTGGTGTCATTTGGCGTTGGCGTGTTAACACTGCTGCTGATGTGCATGGTCAGCGGACAGAAAATGGGCGGACTGCTGAGTCTGGGTAAAGTCGAACCGTGGATGCTGATCGGGGGCGTGCTCGGCGCGATGTTTGTATTTGGCACGACCTTGATCGCGCCGAAACTGGGCGCAGCCAGCATGATGGCGCTGATTATCGGCGGACAGGTGATTGCATCGCTGCTGTTTGACCGTTTTGGCTGGTTGGGCTTGCCGTTGCGTGAAGTGAGCTGGCCGCGCTTGCTTGGTGCTGCACTGATTATTGTTGGCGTGTTGCTGGTCAATTTTGGCCATCAATGGTTCGGTCAGGCTAAATGAAGGCAATCCAGCCCATTGCCCTGCTTGCCGAGCATGATGATTTCATCGTGATCAATAAACCGGCCGGTCTTGATTTTCACCAGAGTGAAAATCAGTCCAGCCTGATCGATCTGGTGCGCGCCCAGACCGGGATAGCCTCGCTGCTGACGGTTCACCGGCTCGATAAAATGACCTCGGGCGTTTTGCTGCTGGCGCGTAGCGCTGAGGCTGCGCGGTTTTTTTCCGAATTGTTTGCCGGACATCAAATCCAGAAATACTACCTCGCACTGAGCGACAAAAAACCGGCCAAAAAGCAGGGCTGGATCCGTGGCGGGATGGAAAAAGGTCGTAATGGTAGCTGGAGGCTGACTAGGGACGGCGGACAACTGGCTGTGACCCAGTTTTTCAGCTTTGGTCTGGGTAATGGATTGCGGCTGTTTTTGCTCAAACCGCTGAGTGGGCGAACGCATCAATTGCGTGTTGCGATGAAAAGTCTGGGTAGCCCGATTCTGGGTGATGTCCGTTATGGTGGTTCGGAGTCCGACAGAGGGTATCTGCATGCATATTGCATTCAGTTTGAGCTGCAGGGCAATACCCATCGATATTTTGCACCCATCGAAACGGGGCTGGCTTTTGCCGACTGCCAGCAGCAACTGGCTCAATTGCGCGAACCATGGACTTTGCCGTGGCCGGGAGAAAAGAGCTGATAGCTGCTTGCTAAGTTACTGAAAGGAATTGTAAATTTTCAGAGTGAGCTTGATCACTTTGAGTCGATCGGGGTACTAGTCAGCTTTCAGGCGATTCATTTAGTATCGCTAGGCGGCTAGGGTCTGTTGACGTTTGGTTTGCGAATCCCGTTTGAGCTGATTTTGGCCTGAAACTAGGCACAAATCCCGCTGCATAGTCATTCTATGCGAGGGGTTTGTAACGCAGGGTCAGGCCAAAAGCAGCCAAACCCGCAGGGCTGGGCGGTTTTCGCGGCGACTCTGCGTTGTTCCGTACTCGTATAGCTGGCTATACGTCGCACGACACGCCTTGATTCACCGCGAAACCCGCGCCAGCGGGATCGTAAACCAAACGTCAACAGACCCTAAGACCGCCTTTCAAATAATAATTGCCCAGTCGGCTCGGGCATTACGGATGGAGAGATTTTATGTTCCAGATGAATCGTTGGGCACTGGCGGCAATTCCTGCTCTGATTTGCTCGATGCAGGTCATAGCAGCGCCAGCTTGGAATAGCACGACTGTTTACACCGGCGGCGAAGTGGTGACTTATGCCGGTAAAGATTACAAAGCCAAATGGTGGACGCAAGGTAACGTGCCTGGCACCGAGCAATGGGGGCCTTGGGAGTTGCAAGCGACTTCAAGTGCGACTCCGGCACCGACTGCGACACCTGTGGTAACTGCAAGCCCAACGAGCGCACCCACCGCGACGCCAGTTGTCACTGCGACACCAAAACCAACAGCGACACCTGTGGTGACGGCAGCGCCAACTGCAACGCCGACCACTGCACCAACAGCAACACCAACTGCCGTTCCGACTGCGACGCCTGCCGGTAGCTGCTCAGCAGCGGCCTGGAACAGCGCAACCGCCTATAGCGGCGGCCAGAGCGTCAGCTACAACGGCCGTACTTACAAAGCGCAGTGGTGGACTCAGGGCGAACAGCCAAACCTGAATACCGGCTCGGGCAAACCGTGGCTGGATATGGGCGCTTGTGGCCCAACGCCAGCGCCAACCGCAACACCGACAGCGACGCCAGTACCAACCCCAACTGCAGTGCCAACAGCGACTCCATTGCCAACTGCGACGCCGGTTCCAACCGCAACGCCTGTGGTGACTGCGACTCCAGTTCCAACGGCTACGCCAGCAGCGACAGCAACACCAGCTCCGGCTGCTGCATACAAACCGCAAATCACCTTTGTTGCTGCGCCTGCGGGTTATCCTAGCGATGCGCAAATGACGACTGCCGAAAATGCGCTGGCTAGTCAGGTCGGAACAGATGCCCAGACGCTGGCTCGTATCCGCGCCGCGCTGCGCGTCCTGCCTGATAGCGAAGTTGAAGCCGTTGTACCAGGCCGTGCTGCAAATCCGGACAATGCCAAACGCGTTGAGCGCATCCTGCCACAGAGCTTGTTTGACCAGTTGCTGCCGGTTCGTCACGTCAAATACACCTACACCAACCTGCTGCGCGGCGTAGCCAAGTTCCCAGCGTACTGCGACAACTACAGCGATGGCCGTGATGCCGACGCGATCTGTCGCAAACTGCTGGCGACTTCGCTGGCTCACTTCACGCAGGAAACCGGTGCAAGCTGGGCGACACTGACTCCGGCCGGTGCCAAGGCTTATCCGGATAACTACAATCCAGTGCTGGCGACCATGCCGCAGGACACGCCAATTCCGACCTGGAACCAGGCGCTGTGGTATCTGCGCGAAATGGGTTACAACGAAGGTTCGGCAGTTGGTGCTTATCAGGATTGCTTCCGCGGTTCGGGCAGCTCGATCTTCTCGATCTTCTATCCATGCGCGCAAAACGCCCAGGGTCAGTTCCTTGACTACTTCGGTCGTGGCTCCAAACAGCTGTCGTACAACTACAACTACGGCCCATTCAGCAAATCGCTGTACGGTGACGTGAATGTGTTGCTCGATAATCCGGGTCGTGTTGCCGATACCTGGCTGAACTTCGCGTCGGCAGTCTGGTTCGCGGTTTACCCGCAATCGCCAAAACCGCCGATGACTTGGGTGGTTGACGGCACATGGCAGCCGAACGCCTACGATCAGTCGCAAGGTCTGTTGCCAGGCTTTGGCGCAACCATCAACATCATCAACGGTGGTATCGAGTGCGGCGGCGGTTCTGATGTTCAGCAGGCGAAAAACCGCATTGCTGCGTACAAGCAGTATGCCGCCTTGTTGAATGTGCCGATTGGTGACGAAAGCCTGTTGTCGTGCAAAAACATGCGTCCGTTCTCGGATGGTTCGGCTGCTGCGACCAAGACTTACCTCGATAAAAACTGGGGTTACAACGCCAACAATCCGAACGGCGTGAGCTGGGCTTGTTCGCTGGTTAACTACCAGACACCGTTCTCGCTGGCTGTGCCTGGCGAGTACAAACAGTGTGTCGACTACATGTTCCGTGGTCAGGTCAAATACAACGGCCAGATCGTGATCGACAATACCAAGTAATCACTCCGGTATTTGATGAAAAAACGGCAGCCTAGGCTGCCGTTTTTTTTTGCATTGTGGTTTGGAGTTTTATCTGGGTATTGCTCTGTATGTACTTTCAATATTGGTTTCTGTGGGTATACGTGCCACGGTATTGTTTTTGATCGGATTTGCCTGCCGTAATTACCCGTCGCGCTCTTTGTCCTTTGTCGCTTAGAATCAGTTTCACTTCCTTTTACGATAGCCATGCCATGTTTTCATTATTTGAAAAACTGATTCAGCCTTATCCCGATCAAATGCCACAGTTGCCAACGAGTTTTCTGGGCTTTGTCTGGCGTTGCACGCACGGCATGCGGCTTTATATTGCGCTGCTGGCGCTGTTTACCGCGCTGTGCGGGGCGTTTGAAGCGTTGCTCTACAGTATGCTGGGCAATGTGGTTGAATGGCTGAGCCTCACATCACCGAGCCTGCTGTGGCAAAACGAAAAACACAATCTGCTGCTCCTGCTCGGGATTTTATGCGCCAGCCCGTTGCTGATTGCGCTGCAAACGCTGATCAAGCATCAGGCGCTGGCGGGCAATTTTCCGATGCGTTTGCGCTGGCAATTTCATCGCCAGATGCTCGGCCAGAGCATGAGTTTTTATCAGGACGAATTTGCCGGGCGTATTTCGGCCAAAGTGATGCAAACCGCGCTGGCCGTGCGCGATACTGTACTGACGACGACCGATATTCTGGTTTTCGTGACGATTTACTTTGTCACTATGGCGGCGGTGGCTGGCGGTTTTGATCTGCGGCTGATGCTGCCATTTTTTGCCTGGTTGGCGCTGTATATCGTTGCGATGATCTATTTTGTGCCGCGCCTGAGCCGCGTTTCGCGCGCGCAGGCAGACGCCAGATCATTAATGACCGGCCGGATTACCGACGCGTACACCAATATCAGCACGGTCAAGCTGTTCTCGCATACGCAGCGCGAAGCGAGTTTTGTGAAGTCGGCAATGAAGGAGTTCATGCACACCGTCCACGGCCAGATGCGGCTGGTGAGCTTGTTCGAGATCACCAACCATATTCTGAGCATGTTGCTGATCGCCTCGACGGCCGGGGCGGTGCTGTATTTGTGGACGCAGGGCGAGGTGGGTGTTGGCGCAGTGGCTGCCGCGACCGCGATGGCGCTGCGCCTCAGTGGCATGTCGCACTGGATTATGTGGGAAATGGCCGGCCTGTTTGAAAACATCGGCACGGTGCAGGATGGCATCAATACGCTATCCAAACCGTCAACGGTGCTCGACGCTGCGGACGCCAAGCCGCTGCAAGTGACGCAAGGGCTGATCGAGTTTGATCGGGTGTGTTTCAGTTATGGTCAGGGTCAGCAGGCGGTGATTGATCAATTGCAGCTGACGATCAAACCCGGCGAGAAAATCGGTCTGGTTGGTCGCTCTGGTGCGGGCAAATCGACGATTGTGAATCTGCTACTGCGGTTTTACGATATTCAATCCGGCCAGATTCGCATCGACGGGCAAGACATTGCGCAGGTCACGCAAGACAGCTTGCGCCATCAGATCGGCATGGTCACGCAGGATACGTCTTTGCTGCATCGCTCGGTACGCGACAATATTCTGTACGGCCAGCCCGAAGCCAGCGAGGAAGCCATGATCCGCGCTGCGCAGCGCGCCGAAGTACATGATTTCATCAGTGGCCTGAGCGATCCGGCAGGGCGTAGCGGCTACGACGCGCATGTCGGCGAGCGCGGTGTGAAGCTGTCGGGCGGCCAGCGCCAGCGTATCGCGATTGCCCGCGTGATTTTAAAAGACGCACCGATTCTGCTGCTCGACGAAGCGACCAGCGCGCTCGACTCCGAAGTCGAAGCCGCCATTCAGGCCAGCCTCTATACGCTGATGGAAGGCAAAACCGTCGTCGCCATCGCGCATCGATTATCGACAATTATGGCGATGGACAGGCTGATCGTGCTTGATCAGGGGCGTATTGTTGAGCAAGGCACCCACGCCGAACTGCTCGCGCATAATGGCATCTACGCCCGACTGTGGGCGCATCAGAGCGGCGGCTTTCTGGGTGAAGAGGCTTGATGAGCGCGGTTTCACGAAGAGATAAAAGCCCACTTTAACAGTGGGCTTTTTTTCTGATTCGGACATTGCGCTTAACGCTTGGTCGGGAATCGTGCTGCGACGTAAACGTCCAGAAATTGGCTCATTTGTTTGAACAGCTTTCTCATGGCGATGCTCCTGTTGCTGATGTGATGTCGTAAGCATAATGGCCACAGGCTTGCCTTGGCTGCGAACTATTACCCAACAGGGATGGCATTATTGCCATTCTATATACGTTGTGCGGTATATTGCTGTGCGTTATGTTTATCAGTGCTTGGCGAGATATACCCTGTTATTCGTGTAGCACCAGCGCCAAAACGCGCCTATCCTCGGCGACCAGCACATTGAAAGTACGGCATAGCGCGCCGGTTCCCATCGTGTCGACGCCAATCAACTTGCTCGACAGTGCCGCGTACAGTTTCGGGTGCGGAAACTGGATCGTCGATCCGGTGCCGAGCAAGACCAGCTCGGGTTGATAGTCGAGCAGCGCGGCAAAATCTTCTTCCGTCAGATCGTTAAAACTCGTTGGCCGCCAGCTGTGAACTGCGTCGGGCAAGACCAGCAGGCTGCCGACAAAACGCTCCTGATTGACGTGCACGGATTCGTGATCGTAAGCGGTGATCTGGTTCAGATGATCGACTTTGGACTGGTGCAATTTCATGATGCGCTCTTCATTTTGGGTTTTGCGTATTTTAAATCATTGCAAAAGCGCTGTGCTGTGCGATTTGATACGCAATTGTTTGTTCAGAATCGGCAATGTTTCGATAGAATACGGGTTTTCCCTGAAAAATCTTTGCGCGGGCCACACTGATGGAAGCCATCCTCAAATCGAATAAGTTACTCAACGTCTGTTACGAAATTCGCGGGCCGATTCCGGAGCGAGCGCGGCAGATGGAAGAAGACGGCCATCGCATCATCAAGCTCAATATTGGCAATCTGGCGACCTTCGGTTTCGAGCCGCCCGAAGAAGTGGTGCAGGATGTCATCCGCAATCTGGCCAACGCTGCAGGTTATGTCGACAGCAAAGGTTTGTTCCCGGCGCGTAAAGCGGTGATGCATTACACGCAGCAAAAAAACATCAAGGATGTCACCGTTGATGACATCTACATCGGCAATGGCGCGTCCGAGCTGATCGTGATGAGCATGCAGGCGCTGCTCAATAATGGCGACGAAGTGTTGGTGCCGATGCCTGATTATCCGCTGTGGACTGCTGCGGTGAGCCTGGCCGGTGGCAAACCGCGTCATTATTTGTGTGACGAAGCCAATCACTGGTATCCGTCAATCGACGATATGCGCGCCAAAATCACCGACAAGACGCGCGCGATTGTCGTAATCAACCCGAACAACCCGACCGGCGCACTGTACCCGGACGAATTGCTGCTGCAAATTGTCGATCTGGCGCGCGAATTCGGCCTGATCATTTATGCCGATGAAATTTACGACAAGGTGCTGTACGAAGGTGCAACGCACACGTCGATCGCTTCGATGGCCGATGACGTATTGTTTGTAACGTTTAACGGACTGTCGAAAAACTACCGCGCCTGCGGCTATCGCGCCGGCTGGATGATCGTGTCGGGCAATAAAAAACCGGCCAAGGATTATATCGAAGGGCTGAACATGCTCGCGACGATGCGACTGTGTGCCAATGTGCCTTCGCAATACGCGATTCAGACCGCGCTCGGTGGTTATCAGAGTATCGATGATCTGGTGAAGGACGGTGGCCGTCTGACCAAGCAGCGCGATCTGGCGTACGAGATGCTCAGCGCGATTCCGGGCGTCAGCGTCGTCAAACCGAAAGCGGCCTTGTATATGTTCCCGAAACTTGACCCGGTGATTTATCCGGTCAGTGACGATCAGCAACTGATGCTCGAATTACTGACCGAGGAAAAAGTCCTGCTGGTGCAGGGTACCGGCTTTAACTGGCATCAGCCCGATCATTTCCGCGTGGTCTTCCTGCCAAATCACGACGATCTGGTCGATGCAATGAACCGCGTTGCCCGATTCCTGATGAATTGGCGCAAACGTCATGGCACGGGCGAGTTTGCCGGCAAGTAACAATATTCAGACAAAAATTCAATATCAATTAATGGACTCAAAGCAATGAAAGCAATCAATGTTGGCCTGTGTGGCGTGGGGACTGTAGGTGGCGGTACTGCCACCGTTTTGAAGCGCAACGGCGAAGAAATCGCCCGCCGTGCCGGTCGTCCGATTGTCGTGACGATGGCAGCTAACCGTGACCTGGCGCGCGCGCGCGAATTCGTCGGTGAAGGCGTGGCTCTGACTGATAACGCGATGGATGTGGTGAACAATCCCGACATCGACATCGTCGTTGAATTGATCGGCGGTACAACCATCGCCAAAGATCTGGTGCTGGCCGCAATCGAAAATGGCAAGCACGTTGTGACTGCCAACAAAAAACTGATCGCCGAATATGGCAATGAAATTTTCGCCAAAGCGCAGGCAAAAGGCGTTATCGTCGCGTTTGAAGCGGCAGTCGCTGGTGGCATCCCGGTGATCAAAGCGCTGCGTGAAGGCCTGACCGCCAACAAAATCGAATGGGTGGCCGGCATTATCAATGGCACATCGAACTTCATCCTGACCGAAATGCGCGACAAAGGCTCGGCGTTTGCCGACGTATTGGCCGAAGCGCAACGCCTCGGTTACGCCGAAGCCGATCCGACTTTCGATATCGAAGGTCACGACGCCGCGCACAAGCTGACGATCATGAGCGCGATTGCCTTTGGTATTCCGGTGCAGTTCGACAAAGCGTATCTGGAAGGCATCAGCAAACTCGAAGCCGCCGATATCAAATACGCCGCCGAACTCGGCTACCGCATCAAATTGCTCGGCATGACCCGTCGCCGCGCTAACGGCATCGAATTGCGCGTATCGCCAACCTTGATCCCGGCTGGCCGCCTGATCGCCAATGTCGATGGCGTGATGAACGCCGTGCTGGTCAAAGGCGATGCTGTTGGTGCAACGATGTACTACGGCCCGGGTGCTGGCGCTGAGCCAACGGCGTCCTCAGTGATTGCTGACCTCGTTGACATCACTCGTCTGCACACCGCCGATCCGGAGCATCGCGTACCGCATCTGGCCTTCCAGCCAACAGCAATGGCGAATCTGCCTATCCTGCCAATTGACGAAGTCGAAACCTGCTACTACCTGCGTCTGAGCGTGAAAGATCAGCCGGGCGTATTGGCAGAAATTACTTCCATCCTCGCTGATGGACAGATTTCGATTGACTCGATGCTGCAAAAACCGGCTGGCGACAAGACCGCTGAAGTCGTCATCGTGACGCATACGGCGATTGAGAAAAACGTCAACGCCGCAATCGCCAAAATCGAATTGCTGCCAAGTACTAATGGCAAGGTTGTGAAGTTGCGTCTGGAACATTTAAACGGTTAATCCACGTAGGGCGTATTCGCCGCGAAGCGGCAATACGCCGGATAAGTGGATTTTAATGTATGGTGGCGTAATGCCTTCGGCGATTACGCCCTACGACGTACCGTGGTCGCGGTTTGAAGCTTTATAACCAAGCGATCATAGGGTGGGTTAGGCCGAAGTCCATAACCCACCATCCGCAATGAAAGGCGGGTTACGCTACGCTAACCCGCCCTACGTAGCGCAATACCCTGATGGGTATAAACACGCAGACCAATCATATAAATATCTACGGGCCTATACCCATGAAATACATTTCAACGCGCGGTGGCGTTGCGCCACAACAATTTAGCGATATCCTGCTTGGTGGCCTGATGGCTGATGGCGGTTTGTCGATTCCAGAATCGTACCCGCAATTTACCACCGAGCAACTGGCCGAGATGGCCAAGTTGAGCTATCCAGACCTCGCTTTCGCGGTGATCCGTCATTTCGTCGACGATATTCCGGCTGATGATCTGAAAGCGCTGATTGCAAAAACCTACACTGCAGCGGTTTACTGTAACGGTCGTAACGCGCAAGACGCCGCGCAAATCACGCCGATCATCAAGCTCGATGACACGCTGGTGATTCAGGAATTGTCGAACGGCCCGACGCTGGCGTTCAAGGACATGGCGATGCAGTTGCTCGGCAATCTGTTCGAGTACGTGCTGGCGAAAAAGGGCGAGCAGGTCAATATTCTGGGCGCAACGTCGGGTGACACCGGTTCGGCGGCCGAATATGCGATGCGTGGCAAGAAAGGCGTCAACGTCTTTATGCTGTCGCCGTTCGGCAAAATGAGTCCGTTCCAGCGCGCGCAAATGTTCAGCTTGCAGGACGAAAACATTTTCAACTTGTCGGTGCATGGCTTCTTCGATGCCTGTCAGGACATCGTCAAGGACGTGAATAAAGACGCCGACTACAAAGCCAAATACAAAATCGGCGCGGTGAATTCGATCAACTGGGGTCGCATCGTTGCGCAAGTCGTGTATTACTTCAAAGGCTACTTCGCCGCTGCGAAAAACGTCGGCGATGTGGTTGATTTTTGTGTGCCGTCAGGCAATTTTGGCAATATCTGCGCTGGTCATATCGCGCGCCAGATGGGCTTGCCGATTGGTCAGCTGATCGTTGCGACCAATGAAAACGACGTGCTCGACGAATTCTTCAAAACCGGCGGTTACCACCCGCGCGGTCTGGATCGCACTTACGAGACTTCAAGCCCGTCGATGGACATTACCAAGGCGTCGAATCTGGAGCGCTTTGTTTTCGATCTGGTTGGCCGCGACGCGAGCAAACTGGCTGCGATGTGGAAGTCAGTCGAAACCGGTGGTGGCTTTGAAATTGGTGCGGAATTGTTTGCGCAAATGCGCGACCAGTATGGCTTTAAATCCGAAGCCAGCACGCATGCCGACCGTGTTGCGCATATCCGCGAAGTGTTCGAGAAGTTTGGTGTGCAGATCGACCCGCATACCGCCGATGGCTACAAGGCCGCCAAAGCGCATCGCCGCGATAACGTCGTCATGGTCATCATGGAAACCGCGCTGCCAGCGAAGTTTGAAACAACGATGGTCGAAGCGTTGAATCAGCCACCAGCGCGCCCGGCCGGTTTGGTCGGCCTCGAAGATCTGCCGCAGCGTTTTGACGCGATTGATGCTGATGCCGCCCAGATCAAAGCGTATTTAGTCGAGCGTATTGCTCGCTAAGCCAATATTTGACTGATCTGTAGGGCAATACCCAATAAAAAACCGCCAGTCTTCAAGCTGGCGGTTTTTTATTTCTGCTGGTTTTTCTCTGTATGGAGCGGCTTAAATTTTGAGACGGCGGCAGGAAATGCAAGAAGTTGATATGCCGGCATCATTTTCACCTCACACCTCACACCTCACACCTCACTTCCTCACCCGCACCAGCACTTCATTGCCATTGCCTTGGTATTCGATGCTGTCAAATGACATCATTCGTGCCATCGAAATGCCTCGGCCATGCGGATCAAATGCGCGTTCTGGGGCAAACTCCAGAAAGGGTTCCCAGTCAAAGCCTGCTCCCTCATCCTGAATCCGGATTTGGACTTCGCCATCATCGCTGTCAAAGCTGACATTGACAATGCGGTCGCGGTACTGCGGATTTTGCAGTCGGGTTTCAACTTCTTCCTGCCAGCGGCCGGTTTGCAGTAGCCGTGTTTTTTCGCCGTAGCTGATCGCCAGATTGCCGTGCTCAACGGCGTTGACGAGTAATTCAGACAAGCCCAAGGCAACGCGTTGCGGATCGGGGCAGGCGCGCGACAGCAAGAGGGTTAGCTGGCGTGCTTCGTCGAGCGTACGGAAGCGGAATTGACCGTTGACCAGCAGCTTATACGAATCAGCATGCTCGGAAATTTCGCGTTCCAGCTGGCTACGTTCGGTATGAAAACCGACCGCGGCGGACACGATGGCCAGCAGCATTTCGCGCTGGAATGGTTTGATCAGATAGTAATACGCGCCGGCGGCCAGACCTTCCTGCACGTTTTCTGCCGCGCCGACGGCGGTCTGCATAATGACCGGAATATGCTGGAATTCCGGGTGTTGCTTGAGTTTGGCGAGTACCTGCATGCCGTCCATACGCGGCATCATCCGGTCGAGCAGGATGGTGTCAAAACCGATTCGATCAGCTTGCAGGACTTCCCACGCTTCCTCGCCGTCCATTGCGGTTACGGTTTCGTAACCCGCGTCGCTGAGGTGTTCGGATAAGATTTCTAGGTTAAACGGCTCGTCGTCAACAATCAGTACGCGGCCGGGTTTGGTCATCGGCGTCATGTCACTCATCCATGGTGTTTATGTAAGCAGCTTGTGTCATGCCTGATAATTCGCCGTACAGGGCGGTGAATTCCTGCGCCAGTTTGTGTTTGGCGTCGAGCGCGATCAATGGCGCAGCCCGGTCGTGTGATTCGCGCACTTTGACCGAGCTTGATAGCCGGGTTTTCAGGACCGGCAAATGCTGGGCTTCAAGTTCCTGTACCAAACGCTGCGGCAGGCTGGCGCGTGGCTGGTATTGGTTGACGACGATGCCTTCGATACGCAAATCGGCATTATGATCCTGCCGGATTTCCTCGACGCGAGCGATCAGTCCGAGTAGCGCATCGCGCGAGAACGTGTCGCAGTCAAATGGAATCAGGCAACCGGTTGCCGCGATCAGCGCCGAGAGCGTGAAAAAGTTCAACGCCGGTGGCGTGTCAATATAGACCTCGTCAAATTGCCCGGTTAACTCATCGAGTGTTTCGCGCAATTTGTAGATTTTGTAGCGCGATTCAAGTTTGACTTGCTGCTCGGCGATGCCGGGGTGCGAGGGCATCAGGTACAAATTTGCAAATGGCGTCGCGTGGATAAATTCAGCCGGGCCTTTGGCATAGAGTGAAAAATTGAGTACCTGATCAAAAAAATCGCTCAGCGTCGGCGTAGTCTCGCTAGCCGATGCCCCCAGTAGGTAATGGCTGCTATTGCCCTGTGGATCTAGGTCAACGACCAATACCCTCTTGCCTTGTGCGGCAGCGACCGCAGCAAGATTGACCGTAATCGTCGATTTGCCGACCCCGCCTTTTTGGTTAAATACTACTCGTCGCAACATAACTAAATATCCCCGGCTGGCTCAGTGCCAACACTATAACAAGCTTTTGCCCACAACTCTTGTCAGCAAAGCATAGTTTTTCATCTAAGCAACGGCTGATGTTGCCGCGGCTCTTGAAGCTGAACCAAGTAGCCCCATTTAGAGTGCATCCTCGTACAACCCCCTGTTAGGGAATAAAAAACCATGAGTAAAGAAACCCTAGGCTTTCAGGCCGAAGTCAAACAACTGCTGCAGTTGATGATTCACTCTTTGTATTCGAACAAGGAAATTTTCCTGCGCGAGCTGGTTTCCAACGCATCCGACGCGTGTGACAAGCTGCGCTTTGAAGCGATCAACAACGACAGCCTGTACGGCGACGATAGTGAATTGAAAATTCGCGTTTCATTCGACGCAGCAGCCAAAACGATCACGATTGCCGATAACGGCATCGGCATGAGTCGTGAAGAAGTGATCAAAAACATCGGCACGATCGCGCGTTCGGGCACCAAGGAATTTTTCAGCCAATTGTCGGGCGACGCGCAAAAAGACGCGCATCTGATCGGCCAGTTCGGCGTGGGTTTCTACTCGGCCTTTATCATCGCCGACAAAGTGACTTTGACTACGCGACGCGCAGGCGAAACCGGCGCAACGCAATGGGTATCGAATGGCGACGGCGAATTCACGCTTGAAGACGTTGCAAAAGACACTCGCGGCACCGAAATCGTTCTGCATTTGAAAGAAGGCGAGGATGAATTCCTGAACGACTGGAAACTACGCGGCATTATCCGCAAATATTCCGATCACATCACGCTGCCGATTTTGATGCCAGCACAAGCCGGCTACAACGAAGATGGCTCGATCAAGCCGGCCGAAGGCGAAGAGACGGTCAATCAGGCCAATGCGCTATGGACGCGCAGTAAATCTGAAATCTCGGACGAGCAATACACCGAATTCTACAAACACGTCGCACACGATTATGAAGACCCGCTGGCGTGGAGTCACGCCAAAGTCGAAGGCCGTCAGGAATACACCGAGCTGCTGTATGTGCCGCAACGCGCGCCGTTTGACCTGTACGACCGTGAACGTCGCCACGGCGTGAAGCTTTACGTTCGTCGCGTTTTCATCATGGAAGACAGCGAAAAACTGCTGCCGCAATACCTGCGCTTTATTCGCGGCGTGATCGACTCGGCTGATTTGCCGCTGAACGTGTCGCGCGAAATCCTGCAACACAGCAAAGACATCGAGCAGATCAAATCCGGCTGCGTGAAAAAAGTGCTCGGCATGTTGGAGAGCATGGCGAACTCGGATGACGACGCTGAAAAAGCCAAATACGCGAAATTCTGGACTGAATTCGGCAAGGTATTGAAAGAAGGCGTCGGTGAGGACTTTGCGAATAAAGAGCGTATTGCTGGTCTATGCCGGTTCTCGTCAACGCACAACGATAATGCCGAGCAAACCGTATCGCTCGCCGACTACATTGGCCGCATGAAAGATGGACAGGATCAGATCTACTTCATTACTGCGGATAGCTACGCCGCAGCGAAAAACAGCCCGCACCTCGAAGTTTTCCGCAAAAAAGGCATCGAGGTCTTGCTGCTGTCTGATCGCGTGGACGAATGGGCATTTAGTGGCCTGACCGAATTTGAAGGTAAAAAACTGCAATCGGTTGCCAAAGGCGAACTGGACTTGGAGCAATTTACCGACGAAGAAGAGAAAAAACAGCAGGAAGCCGCCGCAACCGAACTGAAAGACGTGCTCGAACAAATGAAATCTGTGCTCGGCGAATCAGTCAAAGACATTCGCGTAACGCACCGCCTGACCGACAGCCCGGCTTGCCTGGTCGTTGAAAATCAGGACATGAGCGCGAATTTGGAACGCCTCTTGAAATCGGCAGGTCAGGATATCAAAGGCAGTAAGCCGATTCTGGAAGTGAACCCAACGCATCCACTGGTGAGTAAACTGAAAGCTGAAGCGAGTGGTGATAAGTTTGGTGACTGGACTCAATTGTTGTTTGATCAAGCATTACTCGCCGAGGGTGGTCAGCTGGAAGACCCAGCATCGTTTGTTAAACGTCTGAATGGTTTGATGTTGGCAATGCAGGATTGAATGCCGAGAAATTAATCAGATGTATTTTTAAAAGCCGACCAGATGGTCGGCTTTTTATTTTAAATTTAATCAACAGCTTGGCTTCTTTGTTGTGATTTATTTGCCGATCAGTGTTGACGAGTTTGGGCCCGGTGGGTATAGTTCGGCCTCTCTGCTGATGACGCAACGAAACGAAGTGTGTTTCTTGGTTGTTCAGCCCGATCTTTAACAATCTACAGCCGATGAGTGTGAGCCCTTGATTCGTAAGTCAAATCAAGTGCTTGCACTCAATTGAAAAGAAAATTGAAAGACGAACTCTTTAGAGTTTATCTCGCAGTTTCTTTGAGTATTGAAGTACAAGCCAAGTAGTAAAAATAGCATAGCGATTAAACGAAAGAGTTTGATCCTGGCTCAGATTGAACGCTGGCGGCATGCTTTACACATGCAAGTCGAACGGCAGCACGGACTTCGGTCTGGTGGCGAGTGGCGAACGGGTGAGTAATACATCGGAACGTACCCAGTAATGGGGGATAACTATCCGAAAGGATAGCTAATACCGCATACGCCCTACGGGGGAAAGAGGGGGATCGCAAGACCTCTTGTTATTGGAGCGGCCGATGGCTGATTAGCTAGTTGGTGAGGTAAAGGCTCACCAAGGCGACGATCAGTAGCGGGTCTTAGAGGACGATCCGCCACACTGGAACTGAGACACGGTCCAGACTCCTACGGGAGGCAGCAGTGGGGAATCTTGGACAATGGGCGCAAGCCTGATCCAGCAATGCCGCGTGCGTGAAGAAGGCCTTCGGGTTGTAAAGCGCTTTTGTCTGGGAGCAAATCCTTGTGGCTAATACCCACCGGGGATGAGAGTACCAGAAGAATAAGGACCGGCTAACTACGTGCCAGCAGCCGCGGTAATACGTAGGGTCCAAGCGTTAATCGGAATTACTGGGCGTAAAGCGTGCGCAGGTGGTTTGTTAAGCGCGATGTGAAATCCCCGAGCTCAACTTGGGAATTGCATTGCGAACTGGCTAACTAGAGTACGGCAGAGGGGGGTGGAATTCCACGTGTAGCAGTGAAATGCGTAGAGATGTGGAGGAACACCGATGGCGAAGGCAACCCCCTGGGCTGATACTGACACTCATGCACGAAAGCGTGGGGAGCAAACAGGATTAGATACCCTGGTAGTCCACGCCCTAAACGATGTCAACTAGTTGTTGGGCTTTTCGGAGCTTAGTAACGCAGCTAACGCGTGAAGTTGACCGCCTGGGGAGTACGGTCGCAAGACTAAAACTCAAAGGAATTGACGGGGGCCCGCACAAGCGGTGGATGATGTGGATTAATTCGATGCAACGCGAAAAACCTTACCTGGTCTTGACATGTACGGAATCCTTGAGAGATCGAGGAGTGCCTTCGGGAGCCGTAACACAGGTGCTGCATGGCTGTCGTCAGCTCGTGTCGTGAGATGTTGGGTTAAGTCCCGCAACGAGCGCAACCCTTGCCATTAGTTGCCAGCATTCAGTTGGGCACTTTAATGGGACTGCCGGTGACAAACCGGAGGAAGGTGGGGATGACGTCAAGTCCTCATGGCCCTTATGACCAGGGCTTCACACGTCATACAATGGTCGGTACAGAGGGTCGCTAACCCGCGAGGGGGTGCCAATCTCACAAAACCGATCGTAGTCCGGATTGCACTCTGCAACTCGAGTGCATGAAGTCGGAATCGCTAGTAATCGCGGATCAGCATGTCGCGGTGAATACGTTCCCGGGCCTTGTACACACCGCCCGTCACACCATGGGAGTGGGTTTCACCAGAAGTAGGTAGGCTAACCGCAAGGAGGCCGCTTACCACGGTGGGATTCATGACTGGGGTGAAGTCGTAACAAGGTAGCCGTAGGGGAACCTGCGGCTGGATCACCTCCTTTCAAGAGCAAGACCTGCGGGTCAAGGACTCACACTCATCGGCTGTAAATTTGAAGATACAGAGACGACTTCATTCATAAATGAAAGAAGTTGTTGAGTTGGAAGCTGGGTCAGTAGCTCAGTCGGTTAGAGCACCGTGTTGATAACGCGGGGGTCATAGGTTCGATTCCTATCTGACCCACCATTGACGAGTCAATGGAAACAGCTTAGTCATGCCAGATTGGGGGATTAGCTCAGTTGGGAGAGCACCTGCTTTGCAAGCAGGGGGTCGTCGGTTCGATCCCGTCATCCTCCACCACGCCTTGCGGCGAGCACTGTGCAAGCGGTGGCGCAGCAAACAAGAGTTCAGAATTCAGTCAGTAGACGAATCAGAAATAATGATTCGGTCTGGTGATTTTGTTCTGGTTTCTTAAATCAGACCCACACAGGAATGTGTGACTGTATCGTTCTTTAACAAAATAGAAGAAGTAATATCTCCTAATTAAACAATGTGAAAACAGGGTAACTTGTTTTTACAGTAATAAATTGGGTTGATTGTATCTGCTGATCGAAAGATCAGCCGTTGTAGGACCTGAGAAACCCTACAACAAGTCGTAAATACGAAACTCTGACCAAGAGTACGGTAAAACGTGTTTGAGGTTATAGGATCAAGCGAATAAGTGCATCTGGTGGATGCCTTGGCGATGATAGGCGACGAAGGACGTGATAGCCTGCGATAAGCGTGGGGGAGCTGGCAAAGCGCTTTGATCCCACGATTTCCGAATGGGGAAACCCGGCCCTTTTGGGTCACTCATCACTGAATACATAGGTGATGTAGAGCGAACGCGGTGAACTGAAACATCTAAGTAACCGCAGGAAAAGAAATCAACCGAGATTCCCAAAGTAGTGGCGAGCGAAATGGGAAGAGCCTGTACGTGATAACTCAAAGCTTAATAGAAGGCAATGGAAAGTGCCGCCATAGTGGGTGATAGCCCCGTATATGAAAAGCATTGGGTGGTACTAAGCGTACGAGAAGTAGGGCGGGACACGAGAAATCCTGTTTGAAGATGGGGGGACCATCCTCCAAGGCTAAATACTCATCATCGACCGATAGTGAACCAGTACCGTGAGGGAAAGGCGAAAAGAACCCCGGGAGGGGAGTGAAATAGAACCTGAAACCGGATGCATACAAACAGTGGGAGCCCACAAGTTGGGTGACTGCGTACCTTTTGTATAATGGGTCAGCGACTTACGTTCAGTAGCAAGCTTAACCAAATAGGGGAGGCGTAGGGAAACCGAGTCCGAATAGGGCGCACAGTTGCTGGGCGTAGACCCGAAACCAAGTGATCTAGCCATGGCCAGGATGAAGGTGCGGTAACACGCACTGGAGGTCCGAACCCACTAACGTTGCAAAGTTAGGGGATGAGCTGTGGCTAGGGGTGAAAGGCTAAACAAACTTGGAAATAGCTGGTTCTCCTCGAAAACTATTTAGGTAGTGCCTCATGTATCACTGACGGGGGTAAAGCACTGTTATGGCTAGGGGGTCATCGCGACTTACCAAACCATGGCAAACTCTGAATACCGTCAAGTGCGAGCATGGGAGACAGTCCTGGGGTGCTAACGTCCTGGGACAAGAGGGAAACAACCCAGACCGCCGTCTAAGGTCCCAAATGATCAATTAAGTGGAAAACGAGGTGGGAAGGCACAGACAGCCAGGATGTTGGCTTAGAAGCAGCCATCATTTAAAGAAAGCGTAATAGCTCACTGGTCGAGTCGTCCTGCGCGGAAGATGTAACGGGGCTCAAATTGATAACCGAAGACGCGGATATGTACGATGTACATATGGTAGAGGAGCGTTCTGTAAGCCTGTGAAGGTGTCTTGAGAAGGATGCTGGAGGTATCAGAAGTGCGAATGCTGACATGAGTAGCGATAAAGGGGGTGAAAAGCCCCCTCACCGAAAACCCCAGGTTTCCTGCGCAACGTTCATCGGCGCAGGGTGAGTCGGCCCCTAAGGCGAGGCAGAAATGCGTAGTCGATGGGAAACAGGTTAATATTCCTGTACTTGGTATTAGTGCGATGTGGGGACGGAGAAGGTTACCTCAGCCAACGGTTGGAAGAGTTGGTTTAAGCGTGTAGGCGTGTAGCTTAGGCAAATCCGGGCTACTTTAACGCTGAGGCGTGATGACGAGTCGACTTGTCGACGAAGTGAGCGATACCCTGCTTCCAAGAAAAGCCACTAAGCTTCAGCTAATATCGAACCGTACCGCAAACCGACACAGGTGGGTAGGAAGAGTATTCTAAGGTGCTTGAGAGAACTCGGGAGAAGGAACTCGGCAAATTGACACCGTAACTTCGGGAGAAGGTGTGCCTCTAGTAGGTGAAGGTGTACAACTGGAGCCCAATGAGGCCGCAGAGAAATGAGGGCTGCGACTGTTTATCAAAAACACAGCACTGTGCTAACACGAAAGTGGATGTATACGGTGTGACGCCTGCCCGGTGCTGGAAGATTAAATGATGGGGTGCAAGCTCTTGATTGAAGTCCCAGTAAACGGCGGCCGTAACTATAACGGTCCTAAGGTAGCGAAATTCCTTGTCGGGTAAGTTCCGACCCGCACGAATGGCGTAACGATGGCCCTACTGTCTCCTCCCGAGACTCAGCGAAGTTGAAGTGTTTGTGAAGATGCAATCTCCCCGCTGCTAGACGGAAAGACCCCGTGAACCTTTACTGTAGCTTTGCATTGGACTTTGAAGTGGTTTGTGTAGGATAGGTGGGAGGCTTTGAAGCTGGAACGCTAGTTTCAGTGGAGCCGTCCTTGAAATACCACCCTGACCCCTTTGAGGTTCTAACCTTGGTCCGTTATCCGGATCGGGGACCGTGCATGGTAGGCAGTTTGACTGGGGCGGTCTCCTCCCAAATTGTAACGGAGGAGCTCGAAGGTCGCCTAGGTACGGTCGGACATCGTACTGATAGTGTAATGGCAAAAGGCGGCTTAACTGCGAGACCGACAAGTCGAGCAGGTGCGAAAGCAGGACATAGTGATCCGGTGGTTCTGAATGGAAGGGCCATCGCTCAACGGATAAAAGGTACTCCGGGGATAACAGGCTGATTCCGCCCAAGAGTTCACATCGACGGCGGAGTTTGGCACCTCGATGTCGGCTCATCACATCCTGGGGCTGTAGCCGGTCCCAAGGGTATGGCTGTTCGCCATTTAAAGTGGTACGTGAGCTGGGTTCAAAACGTCGTGAGACAGTTTGGTCCCTATCTGCAGTGGGCGTTGGAAGTTTGAGGGGGGCTGCTCCTAGTACGAGAGGACCGGAGTGGACTGACCTCTGGTGTACCGGTTGTCACGCCAGTGGCATTGCCGGGTAGCTAAGTCGGGAATAGATAAGCGCTGAAAGCATCTAAGCGCGAAACTAGCCTCAAGATGAGACTTCCCTAGGTCTTTAAGACCTCTAAAGGATCGTTCGAGACCAGGACGTTGATAGGTCGGGTGTGGAAGCGTAGTAATACGTTAAGCTAACCGATACTAATAGCCCGTGAGGCTTGATCCTATAACCTGAGACGCGTTGTTGCGATGAAGGTGCAATTGACCCGATTGCGAATTGAATAAGATAAAGAGAGACCGGTGAAGCGAAAGCTGAGCTGATGAAAGATTACTTCTTCTATTGATTTCGAGTGGTTGCAAAGGTAAAAGCCTAAGCAGTCAACTCACCCAGTTTTGTCTGGTGACCATAGCGAGGTGGTCCCACTCCTTCCCATCCCGAACAGGACAGTGAAACGCCTCAGCGCCGATGATAGTGCGGATTGCCCGTGTGAAAGTAGGACATTGCCAGACTCCCTAAAAGAAAAGCCCAGCTCAACCGAGCTGGGCTTTTTTCTGGGCGCGAGATAGGTAACGGCTAGTGGGGGTATATGGCTGGAGGTTAGGTTCAGATTGCTCTGTAGATAATACCCTTTGAAACCACCGCATCCACGGGCAACGCGCTTATTTTGGTGTGACGTTTATAGAACATTCGTTCTTTTTATTCTTGAGTTTTGTGAATTTACCTTGTATTGTGAACGTACGTTCTACATTGATCAGGGGGAAATTCCATGACTTACCGTTTCCGTGTATCTCATTCTGCTTTTGTCCAGTTGCGCCAGCTTGAAGTACCAATGGCCTTGCTGGAATATCTGGCTCAGCCTGCTTTGTGCGGTGCTGCAGCGATGCTGTCGCAGCGTATGATTGTCAAAATGCCACGTCACTTGCGTGCGATTGCGCAGAACTTCATCGGCCTTTATGTCGTTGCGGATGGTCAAGGTGAGGTTAAAGAAGTCAAGCGTATAAAGCATCGCCTGGCTATTGCCGAGCAGGCTGAGCAATATGGCTTTTCCGCGGATTGCACAAAAATCGAATTTGGCAAAAGCACCGACTGGCGAACTTCGATTGGTGCTTGATGGGTATATGAATGAGGGATTGAATATTTTTGGCTCGCAAGTCAATACAGCCCATGGGTATATTGGATGATAGGGCACAAGACCCAAGTTTTTGCTACACTCTGCGCATTCGTTTGCAAAGGGTAAAATCCATGGCTCAGTATGTAATGTCAATGCTCCGCGTGAGCAAAATTGTTCCGCCCAAGCGCCAAATTATTAAGGATATTTCGCTGTCTTTCTTCCCCGGTGCAAAGATTGGCCTGCTGGGTTTGAATGGTTCGGGTAAATCGACCGTGCTGAAAATTATGGCCGGAGTTGATAAAGAATACGACGGTGAAGTGCAACATTTGCCTGGCATTAAAATCGGCTATCTGGCGCAGGAGCCTGAGCTCACAGCGACCAATACTGTGCGCCAGGAAGTTGAAAGTGGTTTAGGCGAAGTATTTGAAGCGCAAGCCAAACTCGAAGCCGTGTACGCCGCCTATGCCGAAGAAGGTGCAGATTTTGACGCGCTGGCCGAAGAGCAGGCGCGTCTTGAAGCGATTATTTCTGCGGGTTCGGGCGAAAATGTCGAGTTGCAACTCGAAATCGCTGCCGATGCACTGCGCTTGCCTGAGTGGGATGCGATTGTTGGTAATCTGTCCGGTGGTGAAAAACGCCGCGTTGCTTTGTGCAAATTGCTGTTGTCCAAGCCCGATATGTTGTTGCTTGACGAGCCAACGAATCACCTGGACGCTGAATCGGTTGAATGGCTGGAGCAGTTCTTGGTGCGTTTCCCAGGTACCGTTGTGGCCGTAACGCATGATCGTTACTTCCTTGATAACGCTGCTGAGTGGATTCTGGAGCTGGATCGCGGTCAAGGTATCCCTTGGAAAGGCAATTACTCTTCTTGGCTGGAGCAAAAAGAAGCTCGCCTGAAGCTGGAAGAGTCACAAGAATCTGCGCGTCAGAAAGCCTTGAACAAAGAGCTGGAGTGGGTACGCCAGAATGCCAAAGGTCGCCAAGCCAAATCCAAAGCGCGTATCGCCCGCTTTGAAGAGTTGAGCAGTTTCGAGCATCAGAAACGCAATGAAACCCAAGAGATCTTTATTCCAGTCGCTGAGCGTCTGGGCGATAAAGTGATCGAATTCAAAGGCGTTTCCAAAGCCTTTGGTGATCGCCTGTTGATCGACAATCTGAGCTTCAATGTGCCTGCTGGTGCGATTGTCGGCATTATCGGCCCCAATGGTGCCGGTAAATCGACGCTATTCAAAATGATCGCCGGTAAAGAATTGCCTGATAGCGGTGAAGTGGAAATCGGCCAAACAACACAAATGGCGTTTGTTGAACAAAGCCGTGAAGGCTTGGAAAACAGCAAGACGGTGTTTGAAGACGTGTCAGGTGGCCATGATGTGATCAATGTTGGCAAGTTCGAAATGAGCAGCCGTGCTTACTTGGGCCGTTTTAACTTTAAAGGTGCGGATCAGGCCAAAATCGTCGGCAATTTGTCCGGTGGTGAGCGTGGCCGTTTGCACTTGGCCAAAACGCTGCTCAAAGGTGGCAATGTGCTGCTGCTTGACGAGCCATCGAATGACTTGGACGTGGAAACGCTGCGAGCCCTGGAAGACGCTTTGCTCGAATTCGCCGGTACGGCCTTTGTGATTTCTCATGATCGCTGGTTCCTTGACCGGATTGCGACGCACATCCTCGCAGCCGAAGGCGATTCGCAGTGGACTTTCTTCGATGGGAATTATCAGGAATACGAAGCGGATAAACGCAAACGATTGGGTGAAGAGGGCGCGAAACCGAAGCGGATTCGCTATAAGCCGATTTCACGTTAAGCGTCAGCAAATATCATCAAAAAGCCGTCCTCTGTGGACGGCTTTTTTTATCTCCTAGCTCAGCACAATGTGTACTATGCTGCGCTGCAGAACGGGCAAAATGGTTTGTATATTGTAATGTGGATTGCAGATTGCCCGCATGCGCAGGCCATCGAATAGCGAAATGATCAGATCACACCGTGCATCATTTTCGGCTTCACTGATGGCTGGTAAATCCGCTCTGGCCTTATTAATGATTTCTTTTCCATGTTGTCGCAAAATCAGCGTTGATTGCTGCAGCATAAGCAAGACTTTGGCATTGCGGGAGGCTTCGGCAATGATTTCAAAATTCAGCGTTGAATTGCTCAAATCAAGGCTTTCATTAATGGTTTGTTCTGCAAACTGGATCAGGGCATCAATCGTGCTGTCGGCGTCGAGCAGCATATGAATGATTTGCAGATGCCGCTGCTGTTCCTGTTCGATAATGGCCGCAACGATGGCTTCCTTGTTTTCGAAATAGTGATAAATGTGGCCAGCACTCATTTGGGCCGCTTTGGCGATTGAAGCCATGCTTGCGGCATGAAAGCCGGAGGTGCGAAAACAGTCGGCAGCAGCATTTAAGACCTGTTGCCGTCTGGCCTCAGCCTTGTCTTGTGAAGCGGTGATGTGAGCAGGCTTCAAAACGACTATCCTTGATGAAATGATTTAATCCAAGCTATGCATTATATGCGCTTGTTATTTTTGACGGAAGAAATTAGAATGGTCATTCTAGAATAATCATTCTAAAATAAACAGTCCATCCCGCCGATGGGCTTGTTATTGCGAAAAATTACCCAAATGAGATCACACGATGCCCGATATGCCGATTAACTTATCCCGTTTATTTGTCATGACGGCCATAGTTGCGCTGACAGCCTGTGGCGAGCAAGCTCAACAAGCGGCAAGCAATGACCCTGTCCCGGTTGGGGTGGTCAATCTAACGGCGTCAGACGTCCAGATTGATCGGGAGTTACCCGGCCGAACCGTTGCTTACCGGATTGCCGAAATTCGCCCGCAAGTAGGCGGAATTTTGCGTCAGCGCCTGTTCACTGAGGGAAATGAAGTGCAAGCCGGTCAGGCGCTTTACCAGATAGATGATGCCACTTTCCGCGCCAGTTATGACAGTGCTAGCGCGGCTTTGGCGCGCGCTCAGGCCAATTTGGTCACGATCAAGCTCAAGGCCGAACGTTATCAGGAGCTGATTGCGATTAACGGCGTGAGCAAGCAGGAAAATGATGATGCACAAGCCGCGTATTTGCAGGCTCAGGCCGATGTAGCGTCAAGCAAGGCTGCGCAGCAAATGGCAAAAATTAACTTGAACTACAGCCGGATCACCGCACCGATCAGTGGCCGGATCGGCAAATCAAGTGTTTCCGAAGGTGCTCTGGTTTCGGCCGGACAGCCGCAGGCGCTGACGACCGTGCAACAGCTCGATCCGATTTATGTGGATATCAGCCAGTCGACGACCGAATTGATGCGCTTCAAACAACA
Source organism: Chitinibacter sp. S2-10 (assembly GCF_046530675.1). Taxonomy (GTDB): domain Bacteria; phylum Pseudomonadota; class Gammaproteobacteria; order Burkholderiales; family Chitinibacteraceae; genus Chitinibacter. The sequence continues at coordinate 2,033,829 of NZ_CP172558.1, forward strand.
GTTTGCAAATTCGTTCAATGCCAAACACGGCCTGCCGGTTCGCGTGGTGCTGGACGATGGTCAGGAATACGCGCATCAGGGCACTTTGCAATTTACCGATACCACGGTAGATCCGGCGACGGGTGCCGTCAATTTGCGGGTGCTGGTGCCCAATCCTGACAAATTACTGTTACCGGGGATGTTTGTACGCGCTCGGCTGGCCTCGGCCAATGTCAAAAATGCGGTGCTGATTCCGCAGCAGGCCTTGATTCGTCAACCAAAGGGGCTGGCCAATGTGATGATTGTGGATGATAAAGGCTTGGCACAGGCAGTGCCCGTCAAACCGATTCGGGCTATTGGTGATCAGTGGCTGATTGGTGAAGGCCTCAATGGCAAGGAGCAATTGATTGTCGAAGGCTTGCAGAAAATCAAGCCGGGCGTACCCGTGAAAGCTGAACCTGCCAAAACGCTAGCGCAAGCCGATGTAGCCGCCAAAGCTGCATCCACAGCCGCTACCGCGTCTAAACCCGCTGCGCGTCAATAAGGGGATAAAACATGGCGCGTTTTTTTATTGATCGACCCATTTTTGCCTGGGTGATCTCGCTGATCATTATGCTCGCCGGTATTCTGGCGATTCGCACCTTACCGGTTTCGCAATATCCCAAAATTGCACCGCCGTCGATTACGATCTCGGCTGTTTATCCTGGCGCAGCTGCCAAAACGCTCGAAGACTCGGTCACTCAGGTGATCGAACAGCGGATGAAAGGGATTGATAACCTGAGGTATATCAGCTCAAGCAGCGAACAGTCTGGCCGTGCGAGCATTACCCTCAGTTTTGATGCGGGAACCGATGCCGATATTGCTCAGGTTCAGGTGCAGAACAAATTGCAGCTGGCTTTGCCACAATTGCCGCAGGAAGTGCAGCAACAGGGCATTACCGTCACCAAATCATCATCAAGCTTTTTGATGGTGCTCGGCTTTGTTTCAAAAGACAATTCATTGAGCCGCACCGATCTGGCCGACTATGCGATCACGAATATCCTTGATCCGATCAGCCGCGTGAATGGTGTGGGTGACGTGCAGGTGTTTGGTGCCCAGTATGCGATGCGGATCTGGCTTGATCCGGCCAAATTGAACAATTACAAACTGTCGGTGCAGGAAGTCATTGCTGCGATCAAAGCGCAGAATGCACAGATTTCGGCCGGGCAGGTCGGTGGCGTGCCATCGGTTCCGGGGCAGAAGCTCAATTCGGCAATTATTGCGCAAAGCCGGCTTGAAACGGCCGAACAGTTTGGCCGGATCTTATTGCGCGTGAAAAGCGATGGTGCCCAGGTTCGCCTAGCCGACGTCGCCCGCATTGAACGTGATGCAGAAAATTACGAAGTCGTGAGCCGTTACAACGGTGATTCGGCAACCGGCTTGGGGATCAAGCTCGCCACCGGCGCGAATGCGCTCGAAACGGCAGCGGCCGTGCGCGCCAAAATGGCCGAGCTCAAACAATATTTCCCACAAGGCATGGATGTTGTCGTGCCGTATGACACGACGCCATTTGTCAAACTGTCGATTGAAGAAGTCGTCAAGACACTCATCGAAGCGATCATTCTGGTTTTCTGTGTCATGTATCTGTTTATGCAGAATTTCCGCGCGACGCTGATACCAACGATTGCCGTCCCTGTGGTCTTGCTCGGTACTTTTGGCGTGATGTCGGCCTTGGGCTTTTCGATCAATACGCTGACGATGTTCGGCATGGTGCTCGCGATTGGCCTGCTCGTTGACGACGCGATTGTCGTCGTCGAGAACGTCGAGCGCGTGATGCAAGAAGAAGGCTTGAGTCCGAAGGAAGCAACTCGCAAATCGATGTCGCAAATCACTGGCGCGCTGGTCGGGATTGCACTGGTTCTGTCGGCCGTGTTTGTTCCGATGGCCTTTTTTGGTGGTTCGACCGGCGTGATTTACCGCCAGTTCTCGATCACCGTCGTTTCGGCGATGGCCTTGTCGGTGCTGGTCGCTTTGACGCTGAGCCCGGCGCTGTGCGCGACTTTGCTTAAACCGATTGCCAAAGGAGAGCATCATGGCAAAAGCGGATTTTTTGGCAAGTTCAACCAGCAATTTGATCGCTTCAATCTGCGCTATCAGCAAATCGTCAGCCGCTGGCTCGGTCGCAGTGGCCGCTACGTTGTCATTTATCTGGTGCTGATCGGCGTCATGTCGGCGATGTTTCTGCGCTTGCCGACGTCATTTCTGCCCGAGGAAGATCAGGGGATTTTGTTTACCCAGGTGATGCTGCCTGCCGGTTCAACGCAGGAACAAACACTGGCGGTGCTCGATAAAGTCGAAAAACACTTTATGGAGAATGAAAAACTCAATGTCGAATCGGTGTTTACCGTCGCCGGTTTCAGCTTTGGCGGTAGTGGCCAGAATAGCGGGATCGGATTTGTCCGCTTGCGCGACTGGTCAGAACGCAAAGGTGATGAGCAACATGTCAAAGCGATTGTAGGCCGAGCTTATGGCGCATTTGCCCAGATCAAGGAAGCGATGGTGTTTGCTTTTGCGCCGCCAGCCGTACTTGAGCTCGGCAATGCCACCGGTTTTGATTTGCAACTACAAGACAGGGGTAATGTTGGCCATGAAAAACTGACCGAAGCGGCCTATATGCTGCTCGGCATGGCGGCCAAAGATCCGAATGTGGTCGGTGTTCGACCCAACGGTCAGCCTGACTCGCCGCAACTGCGCCTCGATGTTGATCAGGAAAAAGCCAGCGCGCTTGGTTTGCAGATCAGCGACATCAACCTGACCTTGTCGGCTGCGTGGGGCTCGGCGTATGTGAATGATTTTATCGATGAAGGCCGGGTGAAAAAAGTCTATTTGCAGGCCGACGCGCCATTTAGGATGAAGCCGGAAGATTTGAACGACTGGTACGTCAAAAATGCCAGCGGCGATATGGTGCCATTCTCGTCGTTTGCCAGTACGCGCTGGGACTACGGCTCGCCGCGTCTGACGCGTTATAACAGCGTTCCTTCGATGAATATCCAGGGCGCAGCAGCGCCGGGTAAAAGTACCGGTGACGCGATGCTGGCGATGGAGAGCATGATCGCCAAATTGCCGCCGGGAATCGGCTATGAATGGACTGGGCTCTCGCTCGAAGAGCGTCAGTCCGGTGCGCAAGCACCTGCGCTGTACGCACTATCGTTGCTGATCGTTTTCCTGTGTCTGGCTGCACTGTATGAAAGCTGGTCGATTCCGTTTTCGGTGATGCTGGTCGTGCCGCTGGGCGTGATCGGTGCACTGGCTGCGACGCTGGGGCGCGGCTTGAGCAACGACGTCTACTTCCAGGTCGGCTTACTGACGACGATAGGTTTGTCGGCCAAGAATGCCATCCTGATCGTCGAATTTGCCAAGGCTCAGGTTGACGAAGGAATGGATCTGATCGACGCCACTTTGCAAGCGGTGCGAATGCGCCTGCGACCGATTGTGATGACTTCGCTGGCGTTTGGTTTTGGTGTCTTGCCGATGGCGATCGCCAGTGGTGCAGGTTCGGGCAGCCAGAATGCCATTGGTACCGGCGTTGTCGGCGGGATGTTGAGCGCAACGATGCTGGGCATTTTCTTCGTGCCAGTCTTTTATGTGCTGATCAGCAAATATTTTTCGCCGCGCCACCAAGAAGCTGCGGCACCGATGAAGGAACCCCGTTAATGACTCAAGCTTTAACCTTGACCCGTACGCAGCTGGGTCCGAGATTGCTGACGCTGGCACTGCTGGGGATACTGGCAGGCTGTACCAGCCTGGCACCGGAGTATATTCGCCCAGCCAGCCCGGTCGCGGCTGGGATTAGTAATGAATATTCAGGGTATGTTTCTGAAATAAAGGCGGCAGAAGATCTGCAGCCCTATACCCAATGGGAGCAACTCTTTGTCGATTCCGGTTTGCAAAACCTGATCCGCCAGGCGCTGATACAAAATCGGGATTACCGAATTGCCGCATTCAATATCGAAAAAGTGCGCGCTCAATATCAGATCAGCCAGGCCAATCGTCTGCCGACGATAGGTATTTCCGCCAGCGGTAATTCGACTGGCGATGCCGGCAGTTCACAAAGCAATGAGCAGCAATATACCGCTAGCGTCGGGCTGACCAGTTACGAGCTCGACTTTTTTGGTCGACTCAAAAGCCTGAGCGACGCGGCGCTGGCGCAATATCTGGGAACACAAGCCGCGCAGCAAAGTTTGCGCCTCTCGCTGATCGCCGAAGTCGCCAATGCGTATTACAACCTGGCCGCCGACCAGGCCAATTTGCAACGGATCAAGGAAACGCTGACGAGCCGGCAGGCTTCGCACGAGCTAATCGAACGCCGTTTTGCGGCTGGCGTGATCGGCGAGCTCGACGTTCAGCAATCGCGCGTCGCGCTGGAAACGGCACGTGCCGATCTGGCGCGCAATGCCTTGCTTGTGCTGCAGGACAAAAATGCCTTGCGTGTGCTGACTGGCGGCGAGATCAACGCCGCTGATCTACCGAAATTGGGCGCGGGCAACTGGCGGCAAGTCGTCGCGACACCGCAACTGCCAACGCAGCTGAAATCGGATATCCTGCTGCGTCGCCCCGATGTGCAACGTGCCGAGTATTTATTGCAAAGCGCGAATGCCAATATTGGCGCAGCACGCGCGGCTTTTTTTCCGACCATTACGCTGACAACGGGGATCGGCGTTGCCAGCAGCAGCCTGTCTGATCTGTTTTCGGGCGGCAGCGGCGCATGGCTGTTTGCACCGCAACTGACCTTGCCGATTTTCGACGGCGGTCGCAATCAGGCCAATCTCGACGCCGCCAAAGCGGAGCGCGAGATCGCGTTGGCGACCTACGAAAAAACCATCCAGCAGGCCTTTCGCGAAGTAAGCAATTCGCTGTCGCAAACCAGCAGCGACCTCGACCGCCTTGCTGCGCAGCAGAGCCAGCTTGCCGCAGCCAAACGCGCTTATGACATTGCGCAGGCACGCTATAACAGCGGCATCGGCGCTTATCTTGACGTGCTGGAAAGTCAGCGGGTGCTGTATCAGGTCGAACTGGCGTTCAATAATCTGCAACTGCAACTGGTCGTCAATCAGGTCAATCTGTATAAAGCCACCGCACTGTACTGAGTATTCCGCCTGCCAACCCCAAGCCGCGTCAGCGGCTTTTTTATTGATGCTGCTAAATACATCGGGTGAGTATTGCTTTGTGGATATTGTATGCTATTAATCGTACGCATATACCCATGCTGATTTTACGTGAAGCCTGAATCCGGTGTGCGACCCGTCAACGCCCGATCCGTTTCAAAATCCGTTTCATCAGCCGTGCTAAATCTGCCATCAAATGATATTCAACTGCCGCCATGGTTATCATGATCAATCTCCCAAGAGTTTCCGACTTTCGGGATGGATTAAAGCAGCTTGACGATAACAGTCTGGTGACGGGTAGAATAAATATTTGTTACGATACAATGGCTTATGATTTTTCGGGGTGTCTGGCCTGAATATGGCGCTGGGTCAAAATGTGCCCGGCTCATTTTGAAGAATGCAAACAACTCATTCCGGCAGGATGCCCCAATGATTTCAGGTCTCCGAAATGAACGAGTTATTTTCCTGGCTGGCAGATGCGGTGCTCACCCTGCTATTTTGCGCTCGTGCTATTTGTCGTGGGTGGTTTGGGTTTGGTGCTGATCGGCAATTGGCTGAAGTGGGGTTGGGTCAATACGCTGTGCTTCAGGGCAGCGCATCTGGCCACGATCACCTTTGTTGCTGCCGAAGCGTGGCTGGGTATGGTATGCCCACTGACGACACTGGAAATGTGGCTCAGATCAAAGAGTAATGTTGCCACGTATCAAAGCAGTTTCATTGCGCACTGGCTGCAGGTTTTGTTGTTCTGGGATTTACCTGCTTGGGTTTTCATCGCGGTTTACACGGCATTTGCTCTGGCTGTTCTCGCGGCCTGGTGGTTTTTTCCGCCAAGACACCGTTATAAAGAATGAAATACACCGCCTCGCAAGGAGTTCCCCATGTCTGCTCAATTTCGCATCGAGACCGATTCGTTTGGCCCGATCGAGGTCGCCGAAACGGCTTTGTGGGGCGCGCAGACGCAGCGCTCCTTGCTGTATTTCCAGATTTCAAATGAAACAATGCCGGGCTCGCTGATTGATGCGCTGGCTCATGTCAAGCATGCTTGCGCTCAGGCTAATCAGACTCTGCAATTGCTTGACCCGGCCAAAGCGGCGGCGATTATGGCTGCGGCCAATGAAGTGCTGGCGGGCTTGCACGATGCGGCTTTTCCGTTGTCGGTCTGGCAAACAGGTTCGGGAACGCAAACCAATATGAATCTGAACGAGGTGCTGGCGAACCGTGCCTCGGAGTTGCTCGGCGGTGGACGCGGCGCATTGCGGCGGGTTCATCCGAATGACGACGTCAATCAGGGGCAGTCTTCCAACGATATTTTTCCGACTGCAATGCACGTCGCTGCCGCACATGGCATACACGACCAAGTATTGCCAGCACTGGCGAGTTTGATTCAGAGTCTGAAAGTGAAGGCCGAAGCATTTGCCGACGTGATCAAAATTGGTCGCACGCATTTGCAGGATGCGACGCCGTTGACGCTGGGGCAGGAGATTTCCGGCTGGATTGCCCAGCTTGAACACGCCGAGCGCAGTTTGCAAGCGAGTTTACCCGGTCTGCTGCAACTGGCGGTCGGCGGCACCGCGGTCGGTACCGGGCTCAATACTCATCCGCAGTTTGGTGCGCTGGTCGCATCGCTGCTGGCAGAGCAAAGCGGACTGCGCTTTGTCAGCGCCGACAATAAATTTGCCGCGCTGGCTGGGCACGATGCCATGGTCAGCGCGCACGGCGCGCTGAAAACGCTCGCGACTGCGCTGATCAAAATCGCCAACGATATTCGTTGGCTGGCTTCAGGCCCGCGCTGCGGGCTGGGCGAATTGCAAATTCCCGAAAATGAACCGGGCAGCTCGATCATGCCGGGCAAAGTCAATCCGACACAGTGCGAAGCGATGACGATGCTGTGCTGCCAGGTGCTCGGCAACGATGTTGCGATCAGCATCGGCGCAGCTTCGGGTAATTTTGAACTCAATGTGTTCAAGCCGCTGATTGCACATAACTTCCTGCAAAGTGTGCGCCTGCTTAGCGATGGAATGCGCAGCCTGCAACGGCATTGCATTGATGGGCTCGCGGCTAACCGACCCCGGATTGCGCAAATGCTGGATCAGTCATTGATGCTGGTGACCGCACTCAGCCCGCACATCGGTTATGACAAAGCGGCCGAGATTGCCAAATATGCGCACCATCAAGGCACGACGCTGAAAGAAGCTGCGCTGGCTTTGGGCCATGTCAGTGGCGAGCAGTTTGATCTATGGGTCAATGCCAGCCATATGCTGTGAATGCTTGCGCTGACATTGGGTATTACTGGGTGATCTTCAATGACTCACCTTTGATCGGTCTGTTTGTACTTAAGGCGACGTGCTGACGGTTGGAGAGCTTACAACACAGTATTACAAGTGCGGATGGAGAGTGTCATGACAATCAAAATCAAACTGATGGTCTTGTGTGCCGGCTTATTGTTGCTGATGTCCGGCATGGGCTTGTTTGCGCTGAATGGTCTGGAAAAAACCAATACTGCTTTTGCCACGACTTATTACGATCGGGTCTTGCCACTGGCACAACTGAAAATGGTCGCCGACATGTATGCGGTGAATATTGTCGATACCACCCATAAAGCGAATCACCAGCAAATGACTCCCGCAGAAGCGCTCGCCCTGGTCAAGCAAGCCAGGGGCACCATCGAAAAAGAATGGCAGGCCTATACCGCAACGGCGATGACCAGCGACGAGTCGGCTATCGTGAGTGCGGCGACGAAAAGCATGCAGTTTGCCAATACTGAACTCACCCGGCTTGAGCAACTCCTCGCGCAGGGCGATATGACCGCGATTGACGAATTTGCCCGAGGCAAACTTTACCCGGCGATTGATCCGGTTTCGGGGCAGATCTCGCAACTGGTTGACTTGCAACTGAGCGAAGCGAGGAAAAATTTCGATCTGGCGCAGCAAAGCTTTGCGATGACCAAAATGCTGAGTATTGCCTTTATTCTGCTGGCTTTGCTGTTTGGCATTGGATTTTCTGCCTGGGTCATTGTGGGCATGAGCAGGAAAATCAATTTACTGCGTGACCGCTTGCATCAAGCCACTGAAAATCAGGATCTCACTGTGCGGGCAACCGTCAGCGGGAACGATGAAATCGACCTGATTGCCCAAGCGTACAACGGGCTGGCGGGGAAAATGCAATCCTTGCTGGGCAAGGTGGCGCAAGCGATTGATACCGTGACGCGTGAAACACAAAATTTGGCGGTGACGAGCGATCAGGTTGCTAAAGCCACGCATATGGGCGCCGAGTCGACCAGTTCGATGGCAGCGGCGGTCGAACAGGTGACCGTTGCGATTACGCATGTGGCCGACAATGCGGCGGACGCAAGGGAAATGGGCAATCACACGCGTTCAAGTGCCATCGAAGGTGGCGAGCGGATTCAGAAAACCGTGACCGAAATTCGTAGCATTGATCGGGAAGTGGCGGCAGCGGCCGAGAAAGTCGCCATGCTCGGTAACGATGCCGAAAAAATCAGCTCGGTGGTGATTGTGATTAAAGACGTCGCCGAGCAAACCAATTTGCTGGCTCTGAATGCGGCGATCGAAGCGGCGCGGGCGGGCGAGCAAGGGCGCGGCTTTGCCGTCGTGGCCGACGAAGTGCGCAAGCTCGCCGAGCGAACTGCTGCAGCCACCGTCGATATTCAACGCATGGTCAGCCTGATCAATAGCACCAGTATGGCGGCGGTGAGTAGCATCAACCAGACCGCGCATCGCGCGCACGACTGCGCAGAAATTGCCGGTGAAGCAGGCATGGCGATTGATGAAATTACACGCGACGTCGGTCAGGAAGATGAGGCCGTTAGCAATATTGCCGATTCCTTGAACGAGCAGAAATCGAGCGCGCTTTTGATTGCGCAGCAAGTCGAGCGCGTCGCACAGATGACCGATCAGAATACCGCTGCGGCAGCGAGTATGAGCCAGTCGGCAACGTTGCTCGGCGAGCTGACGCAAAGCCTGCGCGCTGAAGTGAATCATTTTCGCTACCAAGCGGCGAGCGTGTAAGCGCTGCATTGAGTGAGGCGAAAAAAAGCCCTTGGCATCGCCAAGGGCTTTTTCGGTCATGGTGCGGAGTACTTATTGCGCCTTGTTCTTGGCCCGGTCTTGCTCTTTTTTGCGCTGTTTGGCCTGACGATGCAGTTCGGCAGCACGCGCTGCATCGCTGCCGATGTGCGCTTCGCCGCGTTCCTGCGCGAGGCGAACCTGCTTCTGGCGTTCAAGGAAACGCTGTTGCTGATCAGGGGTATGCGTCCCAAAGCAATGTGGGCAACAGGCGCCAAGGATATACTGCTCGCTTTTCTTCTCTTCGTCGGTCAGCGGCATGCGGCAGGCGTGACATTGATCGAAGCTGCCTTTTTCCAGTTTGTGATTGACGGCGACGCGGTCGTCAAACACAAAACATTCACCTTCCCACATCGTTTGTTCTTCCGGCACTTCTTCCAGATATTTCAGAATGCCGCCTTCTAGATGGTAAACCTCGTCAAAACCCTGCTCTTTCAGATAGGCCGTTGATTTCTCGCAGCGAATACCGCCGGTGCAGAACATCGCGACTTTCTTGTTTTTGGCCGGATCGAGATTTTTTTTCACGTAATCCGGAAACTCGCGGAAAGTCTCGGTTTTCGGGTTGATCGCACCTTTGAAGGTGCCGATTTGTACTTCGTAATCGTTGCGCGTATCGACCAGCACGACGTCCGGATCCGAAATCAGCGCGTTCCAGTCTTTGGGCTTCACGTAGGTGCCGACGACGCGGCGCGGATCGATGCCTTCAACGCCCATCGTCACGATTTCTTTTTTCAGTTTCACCTTGCTGCGGTGAAACGGCATTTTGTCGTCATAGGAAAACTTCACAACGATGTTTTCCAGCCCCGGCTGTTTGTCCAGCCATGCGAGCAGCGCGTCTATGCCTTCCTGTGTGCCGGCCACCGTGCCATTAATTCCTTCGAGCGCAAGCAAGAGCGTGCCGCGAATGCCATTGCCATTCATCTGATTGAGCAGCGGCTGGCGCAACTCGGCAAAGTTTTCCAAGGTGACAAATTTATATAAAGCACACACAACGATCTGAGCAGACGCCATTTGAGACATTTTCCACAAACTCCTCGCCAATCGGCAAAACCTGGTACGCCCAACAGCTGTACCCAGGGTGGGGATTTTTAAGCAGGCGTGATTATACGGGCAATGGGGCAAATGGCTAGGCTCTGTTGACGTCCGGTTTGCGAATTTTTGGTTTGAATCATATTTCGAATCAATATGTTGAATCGGTTTTGTACTGGCCTTGATCAGACGGGCGTAGCAACCCGGCGAAGCGGTTTTTGCTGATTGCCGCTGAATTGCTCAGGGATTTTGCTCGGTGAAGTTTGGAATTGTTGCTGATCGGGTATTAAGGTATGGATATCGTTTGATCAATCCAAGTATGCTAGGCTCTGTTGACGTTTGGCTTACGGTCGCGCTGGCGCGATTTTTGTGACGAATCAAGGCATTGGCTGCGAGGCATAGTCATTCTATGTGAGCAGGCAATAACGCCGAGTCGTCACAAAAAGCGCCCAGCCCGGAGGGTTTGGCTGTTTTTGGCCTGACACTGCGTTGCAAAACCTTCACATAGAATGACTATGCATCAGGCTTTGCGCCTTGTTTCAGGCCAAAACCAGCACAAACGCGACTCGCAAACCAAACGTCAACAGAGCCTAGCCCCATGAATATTCTCCGCCGTTTATTACTCCGTTTTGGTACGCGCTGGCATCGGCAATGGCCGTGGTGGCTCGCTTACGGGCTGGTGCTCTTATTGCTGGGCACCTTGGGTTTTTATGTCTGGCAAACGGCGAAAAAAGATGTACAGATGCGCGAGGCGTCGTATGCGCAGGACTTGCTCTGGCAGGAGCAGGAGTTACGCGTTCGTTTGCAAAGCAATCAGAACGCGCTGGAAAGTCTGGCGTATTCAATGGCATCCGATTCGATTGATCTGGAAGAATTCCGGGTACGCGCCGATCTGCTGATCAAGAATAATCCTGAAATCCTTTCCGTCGAGTTGCTCGACGTGAATGGTTTTTATATTGGCGGGATGCCCAAATTTAGCAATCGCCCCGAGCATCTGGTGCCGCTCAACGACGAGCGACTCAAAGAGACGCTCGACGGTGTCGGTGCGCTGGGTTATCCGTTGTATTCAAATGTGATCCTGCGCGCTGGCGAGCCGCTGATGCTGCAAATGGTGCCGATTTTCCGCTTTGCCAGTTTTGACGGCGCATTGATGATGACGTACAGCCTGGAACGGATGTTGCAGCATCGCGTACCGTGGTGGCTGGTGCAGCGTTATCAGTTGCAACTGGTTGACTCGCAAAATCATGTGCTGGCACCGAGTGCTTTTCATCAAAAGCTCGAAGGCAAAGATGTCCGCGAAATGGCTTTCGGCAATCTGGGCTCGGGTGTTCGCTTGCTCGCCAAACCGGCGCATACGCCTTCACGGCTCGACAGCTGGGGTTGGCTGGTGCTGGTGGTGCTGTTGATGGGTTTTTTGCTTTGGGCGATCAAATTATTGCGCCAGCGTATGCAGGAGCGCTTGCTGGCCGAGCAGGCGCTGCAGGATGAAATTTCATTCCGCTCGGCGATGGAAGACTCGATGGTGACCGGTTTGCGGGCAATTGACCGCGAAGGCCGGCTGATTTATGTGAATCTGGCATTTGCCAATATGGTCGGCTGGAGTATTGATGAATTAAAAAACCAGTCTGCGCCGTTGCCGTTCTGGGCGCCCGAAGCGCTGGCGCAATGTGACGCGGCATTTCGCGCGATTCTGCTTGGGCAAATCCCGCGGCAGGGGTTTGAATTGCGCTATATGCGCAAGACCGGCGAACGTCTTGATGTGCGGATGTACGTTTCCAAGCTGATCGATGGCAAAGGCGAACATCGGGGCTGGATGATTTCGAGCAATGACATTACCGAGCTCAAACGCGAGCGTGAAGCGTTGCAGCAATCACGCCAGCAATTGCGTTCGGTACTTGAAGGGCTCGATGTCGCGGTCTGCGTCAGCGATATGCAAAGCGGTGAAGTCTTGTACCGGAATCGCAAGCATCAGCAATGTTTTCCGATTGAAAATCTGGTCACTTCCGAGAAAATCCCTGAATACTGCTGGGCTTCGTGGGCTAAGGGGTATGCCTCTGTGGGCGATGATTTTGAAGAGCTGGACGTTATTACCGGGAGGGAGTATCAAGTCAGCCGGCGTAATCTCAACTGGCTGGATGGTCGCGATACGCTGCTGGAAATCTGCAGCGACATTACTGCGCGTCGTCAGGCCGAAGAAGAAGCCCGTTTGCGCAACGAGCGATTGCAGCATACCGCCCGCCTGGTCAATATGGGCGAGCTGGCTTCCAGCCTCGCGCATGAACTCAACCAGCCGCTGGCGGCGATTGCCAGCTACAGCATGGCGTGTGAAACCATGCTCTACAAACCCCAGCCGCAGATTGGCAAAGTGCAGGAAACGCTGGTCAAAATGACCGAGCAGGCGCGCCGCGCCGGACAGATTATCCGCGGTATTCGGCAGCTGGTTGCCAAACGCAAAACCGAGCAGGCGCCGTGCGTGCTGGGTGAACTGATAGACGTCGTGTTGCCGCTGCTGGCACCACTGGCCAATAAAATGAAAGTCAAAATTGCGATTGAATTGCCCGCGCCCAGCCCGGTCGTGCTTGGCGATGCGGTGATGCTCGAGCAGGTGATTCTGAACTTGTTGAAAAATGGTCTGGAAGCAATGCAGGATACGCCCGCCGCGCAGCGCCGACTGGCAATTCGCACCCTGTTGCACGCTGATGACAGCGTCGAAGTGCGGATTATTGATCGTGGCTGCGGCGTCGCCGACATGAATCAATTGTTCCAGCCGTTTTATACGACCAAGCGTGAAGGCATGGGAATGGGGCTCAATATTTGCCGTTCGGTGATCGAACAGCACAAAGGCCATTTGTGGGCCGAGCCAAATCAGGGCGGAGGTACACAAATGTGCTTCCGTTTACCTACAATGAAATCGCAAGATCAAGCCGAAACTGAAACCGCATTGACGAGCAAGGGAGCAAAACAATGAAATTAAACCCCATTCCGATGGTGGCGATTATTGACGACGACGAAGCGGTACGCGACTCGCTCGGATTGTTACTGGAAACCGAAGGCTGGACTGCACTCAATTACCCGTCGGCCGAAGCTTTTCTGGAAGAGGGCGACGCCAGCCGCTTTGCCTGTCTGATTGTCGATGTTCGGATGGACGGCATGAGTGGCCTGGAGCTGTTTACCGAACTCAAACAGGGCAATTATCTGCCGCCGGTGATTTTTCTGACTGGCCATGGCGACGTGCCGATGGCGGTGAATGCACTGAAAGACGGTGCGACCGATTTCCTGCAAAAACCATGTGATCAGCGTGAATTGCTCGAGCGTGTCCGTCAGTGTATTAATCAGGATATTGCCCGGCGCAACAGCATGACGCATCAGCAAAAGGTGAGCGAACTGGTCGCCGAGCTGACGCCGCGCGAGCGCGACGTGCTCAAGGAAATCATGCTGGGCCGTTTGAACAAGCAGATCGCCGACCGGCTCGATATCAGCACCAAAACGGTTGAAGTACACCGCGCGCGGATTTTCATCAAAATGAAAGTCCATTCAGCGATGGAGCTGGCGGCCATGCTCAAGGAAATTCCGATGGATGAACTGCTGGAATAATCCATGGGTATGTTGTTGCAGGCCTTTATTGTTATTGTTTCTGTGAATATACCCAGTGAAAGCCCCTTCGGGGGCTTTTTGCTTGTGAGTGAATATGGCGCCCGATTCCTGACAATGGTGAATCCTTATTCTGGCGATAAGGTTATATCCCTAGGGCGTCAGCCTGACAGGTATTACCTGATTTCTTACCGGATGTAGTCTGCGTATTCTGGCTACAACCGAGCGGATGACCGCCATCGGCCAATTAAAATATATTCATGGAGATTCGATAATGCACAACTTGAAACTGGGTTTGATCGCTGCCAGCATGACTTTGGCCTTTACGGTTCAGGCCGCAGAAGTGGAAGTCCTGCACTACTGGACTTCGGGTGGCGAGGCCAAAGCCGCTGCCGAGTTGAAAAAAATGATGGAAGGTAAAGGCAATAAATGGAAAGACTTTGCCGTAGCCGGTGGTGGTGGTGAAAACGCGATGACCGCGTTAAAAACCCGTGTGGTGTCAGGTAATCCTCCAGCGGCTGCCCAGATCAAAGGGCCTTCAATTCAGGAATGGGGCGATGAAGGTGTGCTGGGTTCGATCGATGCTGTCGCCAAAACGGAAGGCTGGGATAAGGTGCTGCCACCAGTCGTTTCCAGCGTCATGAAATACAAAGGCCAGTATGTTGCGGCACCAGTCAATGTGCACCGCGTGAACTGGCTGTGGATCAACGCCGAATTGCTCAAGAAAGCCAACGCCAAAGTACCAACGACCTGGGACGAATTCTTTGTCACCGCCGCAGCTTTGCAAAAAGCCGGCATCCAGCCTTTGGCTTATGGTGGTCAGCCTTGGCAGGACAGCACCGTATTTGAATCGGTGGCGCTCGGTGTGGGTGGCGTAGATTTCTACAAAAAAGCGTTTGTGAAGCTTGATCCGGCAACGATGTCCGGCCCGATGATGGTCAAAGTGCTCGAAACGTACAAAAAGCTCAAACCATTGACCGATAAGAATGCGGCTGGCCGTGAATGGAATCTGGCGACCAGCATGGTCATCAATGGCAAGGCGGCGATGCAGTTTATGGGCGACTGGGCCAAAGGCGAGTTCCTCGCTGCGGGCAAAGTGCCAGGCAAAGACTTCCTGTGTGTAGCCGCACCGGGTACGAGCAACGCATTCACTTTCAATATCGACAGTTTTGCGATGTTCAAATTGAAAGATGCTGCCGCAATCAAGGGTCAGAACGATCTGGCCAGCACTTTGATGAGCCCGGCTTTCCAGCAGGTGTTCAATCTGAACAAGGGTTCTATCCCGGCACGTACCGATTTGCCGATGGATAAGTTTGACGAGTGCGGCAAGAAATCAGCGACTGATTTCAAAGCAACAGCTGGCAACGGTGGTCTGGTGCCATCTTGGGCGCATGGCATGGCGATGAAATCGGCAACGCAAGGCGCGGTTTACGATGCGGTGACTCAGTTCTGGAATGACGACAAGATGAGCGCCAAAGATGCCGCAATGAAACTGGCTGCAGCAGCGAAAACGAAATAAGTCTTAACGTTGAAAAGCCCCGGACGATTCCGTTGGCCGGGGCTTTATTCGCACAAAAGAAATTAAACCAAACGTTCTCCAGCGGTGTTACCCCGCCTTGCTGTACGCCTGCGGCTCGATGCCTTGCTGGAAAACTGTGGTTCGATTCCTTGTTGTTCATTTGCGGGTTTTCCGGGAGTTTCTCATGTCTACGCCCAATGCCCATTACGGGTTTGCCGAGCGTTGGTTGCCGCGTCTGGTGCTGGCACCGTCTTTCTTGCTGACGCTGGTTTTTCTATACGGTTTTATCGCGTGGAATGGTTATTTATCATTTACCAGTTCACGTTTGTTGCCCAATTACGAATGGGCAGGTTTGGTGCAATACGCCACCTTGTTTGAGAACGAGCGCTGGTGGGTTGCCGTGCGTAACCTCGGTATTTTTGCCGTGCTGTTTATTGGTGGTGCAATGGCCATCGGCATTGTGCTGGCGGTGTTGCTCGATCAGAAAGTACGCTGCGAAGGCGCAATCCGTACTTTGTACCTCTATCCGATGGCCTTGTCTTTTGTCGTCACCGGTACCGCCTGGAAGTGGATGCTCAATCCCGGTCTGGGGCTGGAAAAATTAATGCATGACTGGGGATTCACCAGTTTTACCTTTGACTGGCTGGTCAATTCGGAGATGTCAATTTATACCGTGGTGATCGCCGGTTTGTGGCAGTCGTCCGGCTTTGTCATGGCGCTATTTCTGGCCGGTTTGCGCGGCGTTGATGATTCGATCATCAAGGCAGCCCAAATCGATGGCGCGAGCTTGCCGCGCATTTACTGGAAAATTGTTCTGCCGGCTTTGCGCCCGGTAGTGTTTTCAACCTTGATGATTTTGTCGCATATCGCGATCAAGAGTTTCGATCTGGTCATGGCGCTGACGGGCGGTGGCCCTGGTTTCTCTTCTGATTTGCCGGCCACGTTCATGTATTCGATGGCATTTACCCGTGGCCAGACTGGTCTGGGCGCCGCCAGCGCAATGATGATGCTCGCGACGGTTGCGGCCATTGTGGTGCCGTATTTGTATTCGGAATTAAGGAAAGATCCCAATGCCTGATTCTAATTATTTTGCGAACTGTTTTACGAAAGAGCGGCTGTGGCGTTATGCGCTGTACGGTGCTTTGCTGTTCGCTGCCGGCTACTACCTGTTGCCTTTGTATGTGATGCTGACAACGTCGGTTAAAAGTGTCGAGGAAATCCGCGCCGGCAATTTATTGGCGCTGCCGATGGCAGTGACGTTCGATGCCTGGAGCAAGGCGTGGAGTACGGCGTGTACTGGCGTGAGCTGTAATGGCTTGTCGGGCTATTTCTGGAACTCGGTACGGATGGTGATTCCGGCGGTAGCGATTTCGACGATGCTCGGTGCGGTCAACGGCTATGTGCTGTCCAAATGGCGTTTTAAAGGTTCAGACATCGTTTTTGCGATGATTTTGTTTGGCGTTTTTATGCCGTTTCAGGTTCTGCTGTTGCCGATGGCACAAACGCTGGGTGTATTTGGCCTAGCCAATACGACAGCAGGTCTGGTTTTTGTCCATGTGGTGTGCGGTACGGCTTCGACGACGCTGTTTTTCCGTAATTACTACGTTGGCATTCCCGACGAGTTGATCAAGGCCGCACGGCTTGATGGGGCCGGACTCTGGCGCATTTTTTGGCGCATCATTTTGCCGATGAGCACGCCGATTATCATGGTGACGCTGATCTGGCAATTTACCCAGATCTGGAACGACTTCCTGTTTGGTGTGGTATTTGCTTCGGGCGACGCACAGCCGATTACGGTTGGCTTGAACAACTTGGCCAATACCTCGACCAGTGTTAAGGAATACAACGTCGATATGGCCGCAGCGCTGATCGCCGCCTTGCCGACTATCGTCGTCTATGTGTTGGCCGGGAAATATTTTGTGCGCGGCCTGACTGCGGGTGCGGTCAAAGGCTAATGAAATTGAATGACGCTTGGGTATTGCTCTCAACGTCTTTGTGAATAATTGCTGCATGCAGATACCCATGGCGGTATCTGCCAGAACAAGTGCTTGGGCACAGATGGAGAACACTTATGGGCGCTTTAGCCATCAAAAACGTCACCAAAAGTTTCGGTGATACCCACATCCTGAAAGGCATCGATATTGATATTGAAGCCGGCGAGTTTCTGATTCTGGTCGGCCCGTCCGGCTGTGGTAAATCAACGCTGATGAATATCATTGCCGGTCTGGAGCAACCTACGACCGGTGAAGTACAGATTGCCGACCGGACCGTTAATAATGTTGCACCTAAAGATCGCGATATCGCGATGGTATTTCAGAGTTATGCGCTGTACCCGACGATGAATGTGCGGCAGAACATTGCTTTCGGTATGGAAACGCGTGGCGTCCCCAAAGCCGAGCAAAACGAGATCATCGCCCGTATCGCAAAAATGCTGCAAATCGATCATTTGCTAACTCGCAAGCCATCGGCTCTGTCAGGTGGGCAGCGTCAGCGCGTGGCGATGGGGCGAGCTTTGGCGCGTGATCCTAAGCTGTTCCTGTTTGACGAGCCGTTGTCGAATCTGGACGCCAAATTACGCGTTGAAATGCGCGTCGAAATCAAGCAATTGCATCAGCGTTTGAAAACAACGATTGTTTATGTGACGCACGATCAGATTGAAGCGATGACTTTGGGTGACAAAATCGCCGTGATGAAAGACGGGATCATCCAGCAATTCGGTTCGCCGCAGGATATTTACGAGCGCCCGGCCAATCTGTTTGTCGCCAGCTTTATTGGTTCGCCGTCGATGAACTTTATTCCCTGCCATTTGATCGAGCAGGACGGGCAAATTGGTGTGGCGCTGCAAGGCAATGGTGTCCCGCAATTTATTGCGCTGGGTGATCGTGCAGGATTGAAGGATAAGGTCGGTCAGAAAGTTATTCTGGGTGTTCGCCCAGAACAGTGGGATGTGGCCGACACTGAGCAGGCGCTCAGCTGCCGCGTGAAAATCACCGAGCCGACGGGACCCGATACGATGGTGTATAGCGAAGTGAACGGCGTTGAAATGATCGCCCGTGTTCATCCACGCGCAGCCACCGCAGTCGGTAGCAATTTGCCACTGGTGCTGGATGTGAAAAA
Organism: Chitinibacter sp. S2-10; assembly: GCF_046530675.1. GTDB lineage: Bacteria > Pseudomonadota > Gammaproteobacteria > Burkholderiales > Chitinibacteraceae > Chitinibacter. Next base: position 2,052,290 of record NZ_CP172558.1, read on the forward strand.
AGTCGTCGTGTTCGACCCGGAAACCGAACTGCGAATTGCCTGATTGCGTTCGTATATAGAAAAAGCCCGCTTAAGCGGGCTTTTTTATTGCTTGATTAAACCCAGATGCTGCGGTTGCGCGGCGTAGTGATGCGTGGCGTCTCCCAACTGATACGTTCCTGTTCCAAAGCGGATAAACCATCGAGCTGTAGCATGACCTGGGCAAAATCGCCTGCCAGCGGGCAATTGATTTGTAGCCGCTGGCCAGTGAGCGGGTGGATAAACTCCAGCCGGGTGCACGCCAGTAACAGGCGATCAACTTCAAAGCCCTCGGCAAAAGCACGATTGTGTCGCCCTCGGCCATAAGTGCTGTCGCCAATAATCGGATGACTGATGTGTTTCAGATGGCGCCGGATCTGATGCCGCCGCCCGGTCTGTGGTTTAAGTTCGAGCAGGGCATAGCGGCTGGTCGGGTATTTTTCGATTTCCCAAGCTAGCGTAAATTGCGCTAGCGAGCGGTAATCGGTGCAGGCCTCTTGCGGTGCCTTGTGGTCAATCGGCGTGCGCGGATCGACATCATCCTGCCTGATCGACAGTGCATGGTCGATTACGCCATTTGCAGCAGGCCAGCCACGAACCAGCGCCAGATAGGTCTTGTCAACCTGCCGTTGGGCAAAAGCATCTCCCATCCGACGCGCCATGTCGGCGTTAAGTGCAAACAGCAGTGTGCCTGACGTCGCTTTATCCAGACGGTGAACCGGATAAACGTGCTGACCAATCTGATCGCGCAATTGTTGTAGTGCAAAGTCGGTTTCGAAAAAATCCAGCGCGGTTTTATGCACCAAGAGATTGCTCGGTTTGTGGATGGCGATCAGCGCTTCATCGCGGTACAAAATCGTTAACATGGTGGAATTATTGCTTTTTCGTTATAAATTATCATGTTATTCTTATGGCATGCTTACTGTTTTTGTGGTTGATTGATGGAAATTGCTGTCAATAAAATTATTTACCAATGTCGACATGCTTATGAGTCGTTTGAAAACGATGAGCGTAAAGGACATTTGGCCGCTTTGCAGGCATCGAGCTTGGCCTATGCTTGCCCCGCCTGTTGTCGTCGTGAGTTTCAGATCCTCAGTCTGGACTGCCAAGCTTATGCCAACCTGCAGCAAATGTCGCCGGGAATGAGCGCTTTTGTCATCGAAGTCACGCAGGTTATTCCGCCGCTAAGCCATATTCTGGCGCGCAATGATTATCAGCAACGCGCCCCGTCGCTCGACGAATTGACGCCGGGTGGCGAGCCGCTGGATTTGCCGCACGCGGTCTGGCGCAAGGAATTCTGGTTTGCCAATGATATTCACCCGCAGCATGTGCTGATCTTGATGGATCATTTGAAACAGGAAATCGACTGGTTAGCCGCTTACATGCCTTCCGGCAAGGCAGCTGCCCATTTTGGTGAGTTTGTTCATCCCTGATGCTTCAGATCCATTCAAAATGAATCCCAAAAAATAACGGCGCTTGATGCGCCGTTATTTTTTACTGCGCTTGGGTAAATAAACTGTCCCACAGTACCTGTACCGCAGCAATATCAATCTGCCATGGCGCAATCATTTCTGGAGTTAGCGCCTGACCGGTTAGCCGATGGCGATGCTGCAGACGGCGTAATTCACGGTACGTCGTTCTGGCGTGTTCGGCGCTATGCACCGGGATCAGCCGGTTTTGTGCTGCTACATCGAGTAGCGCAATATTGCCCGAATTGGCCGTTAGCTCGGGAAGATTGCGCGAATGCGCCAGAATCAGAAATTGCACGATAAATTCGATATCGACAATCCCACCGCGCAAGTGTTTGACATCGGTCGTGATCGCCGGGTGCGTTTCGAGCATTTTATTGCGCATTTTCAGCACTTCGATTTGCAGCTCGGCCAGATCGCGCGGGCGACACAAAATGTCATGCCGGATCTGCTCGAAACGCTGCCCGACCTGTTTGTCACCAGCGCAATAACGCGCCCGCGTCAGAGCCTGATGCTCCCAGACCCAGGCGGATTGGTGCTGGTATTCATCAAAAGCCTCTACTGTTGAAACCAGTAGTCCGGACGAACCATTGGGGCGCAGTCGCAGATCAATATCGTACAACTGCCCGGCCGAAGTCATCGATGTGAGCCAGTTGACGATGCGTTTGGCGAGTCGCGAGTAAATATCGGCGGCATTCGGGTGATCGTCCTCAAACAGATAAACGATATCGAGATCGGAGGCAAACCCCAGCTCTTTGCCGCCGAGCTTGCCATAACCGACGATGGCAAACTGATGGTCGGGTCGGTGCTTGTTCGGCAGGTCGAGCCAGGCTTGTTCAAGTGCAACATTCAGAATCAAGTCGGCCAGATCGGATAAATGATCGGACAGTTTTTCCAGTGGCAGCAATCCGGCCAGATCTTGCGATACCAGCCGGAAAATCTGCGAATGCTGAAAGTGCCGCAGGCAGTCCATTCTGGCCTCGACATCGTCCACATGCTCTTGCATTTGCTCGCGCAATAGTCGGCCGAGTTTGCTCCAGTCAGGAGCCTGATGCAGCAGCCGCACATCGAGCAATTCGTCGAGCAGAATCGGGTGACGCGTCAGGTATTCGGACACCCACGGGCTGGCGCTGTACAGGCTGGCCAGGCGCTTGAGTGTTTGCGGGTGCTCGGCCAGCAGTGCCAGATACGATTCGCGCCGGCCAATGCTGTCAAGCAGCTCGAGCAGCCGCATCAGCGTCGCATCGGGATTATCAAACTCGGCGGTGATGCTAATCAGGCTGGGCAAAATCGCATCGAGCCGACGGCGGCAGCGATCAGGCATTTGCCGGTATTTGCTGCTGTCCTGTATTGCGGACAATTTGCGTTCGATTTCCTCGGGGTGAGCATAACCAAGTTGTGAGTAATAGGGGGTATTGCCTTCTGAGAAAGCATCAATCTGCTCTTCGCGGCTATTCCCATCGGGGGTATTTTGATCGGATTGCAGAAAAACTGCTTCGAACTGATGCGAGACTTTTTCCCGGTGCGCATCCAGCGCCAGCCTGAATTTACTCCAGTCGGTAAATCCCATGCTCAGCGCCAGTCTGTGCTGATCTTCGGGCGAGGTCGGCAGCATTTGCGTTTGTGCGTCGTCCAGATACATGATCCGGTGTTCGACATTGCGCAGAAAAATATACGCGGCTTGCAGCTCGTCAACGGCGTCGACAGGCAGATTGCCCAGCTCGGCCAGCTGTTGCAGGATTTGCTGTGTTGCACGTGAACGCAGGATTTTATTGCGGCCACCCCGAATCAGCTGGAACACCTGGCCGATAAATTCGATTTCGCGAATGCCGCCAGGCCCCAGCTTGATATTATCGAGCCTATCTTTGCGCTCGACTTCGCGGCGGATCTGGCTGTGCAACTCGCGCATTGATTGATACGCACCGTAGTCGAGGTATTTGCGATAAACAAAGGGGGTGACCAGTTCCATCAGGCCATTGATTCCTGCCTCGTCACCCGTCAGCGCACGTCCCTTGATCCACGCATAGCGCTCCCACTCTCGCCCTTGCGTCAGCAGATAGTTTTCCAGCGCGGCAAAGCTGGTCACCAGCGGGCCCGAGTCGCCAAACGGGCGCAAGCGCATATCGACGCGGAAAACAAAACCGTTCGCATCGGTGTCGCCGATCAGCCGGATCAGGCGTTTGCCAATATTGACGAAATACTCATGATTGCTGATTTTTCGTCGACCATTGGTTTCACCGTCTTCGGGATAAATAAATATCAGGTCGATATCGGACGAGACATTGAGCTCGCGTCCACCGAGTTTACCCATGCCGACGACGATCAATTGCTGTTCTGTTCCGCTTTCCTCGCCGATGGGAACGCCGTAACGCTCGTCGGGCTGGCTGACCCAGGCCAGCGCCGCACTGATGGCGACTTCGGCCAGATCGCTGACGGTGTGCATCGCCTCAAGCAAATCCGAGCTGCCGTTAATTTCGCGAACAATCAGCCGCGCCATGACCTGCTGGCGCAATTGGCGCAAAGACAAAGCCAGCGTTTCGTCGCTGCTGGCTGGGTTGTCTTGCAGGTAGCTCTCCATTTCTACACGGCTGAAAGCACGCTCCGCAGTTGATGCAATGTGCTGTGCCAATTCGGGACGGCACAAAAATAGCCGTTGCAGGTAGCGACTATGCTGCTGCGGCGCAGCCAGCTGGGTATTTGTTGCGGGATGAGGATCGGTCATATCGTCGGATTTCGGGTTAAAATGGGCAAAACCACACCCTGTAACCGTAACACAGCTCGAATTACTTCGAATGTGTTTTCTCCGGAATTTAGATGTCATTGGCTCTATTGCGTCAGTTTAAAACACTGGCTCCACGTATTACACAGTGGCATCTCAGGTGGCTCAAGCGGCTGGGCTTGGCTGTTGTCCTGCTGTTGGTGATCTGCGCGCTGGGCTGGCAATTCTGGCTGGTTCCCAAGCTGCCGCAATACAAGCCCTGGATCGAGCAGCAGTTGAGCCAGAAAATCGGAGCTCCGGTTCGGGTTGGTGCGCTCGAAGGCGGCTGGCGGGGGATTCACCCCCAGTTGGCTTTGCTGCAGTTTCAACTGTTTGACAATAAGACCTTTGATCACAAAACCCTCGACCAACAGCACGCTGCGCTGGAATTTTCGCGTCTGCAAGGCTCATTGTCGTGGGGGCATTTGTTTCTGGGGCAAATCCGTTTCCGCCATTTATTGCTCGACTCGCCCGAGCTCGATATCCGTCGACTGGCAAACGGGCAATGGCAGGTGGCCGGCATTGTGCTTGATCAGCGCCAGAGCAATCAGAATAACGGGCAGGTTTTGAATTGGCTGCTCGATCAGGGTGAGCTGACGATCAAACGTGGCCGTTTGCGCTTAAACGATCAACGCGGTGAGTTTCCTGCCTTGAGTGCTGATGATGTCGCGCTTCATGTCAGCAACTGGTTCGATACACACCATGCCCAGCTGCAATTTACGCCGACTCAGATGGCGGGCAAGCAGGTCAAACTCGACGCCAAGCTCAGTGGGGATGATGTCAATGATTTCTCGCTCTGGTCGGGCTGGCTGAGATTTGATTTGCCACAGGCTGATTTAAGCCAGCTTGCGCCATGGCTGTCGAGTATTCTGCCGAACTTGCAGATCGATTCGGGGCAGGGCGCGCTGGGTTTGAAGCTGGTTCTGGCTGAGGGCAAGCTCGAAGGGATTGATGCCGATTTGCGTTTGAACAACTGGCAAATCAGGCTGCCACAGGGCAAGTTGCAACTGCCCTTATTTGTGGGCCGGATTTTCTGGAGCGATCTGGCGCAGCAGCGTCGCCTGCAAGTGAAGGCCGAGCGGATTGGCGGTGCTGGCGGCGAACTGTGTCGTGATTGCGAGCTCGAATACCTGAGTTCACCGACTTCACAGACTCTCACCGCCCGCCGCTGGCAACTGGCGGGCTTGAATGCCTACAGCCATTTATTGCCTGCCGCATTGGCGAATTATCGCCAAACTCACTTTCAGGGCGAAATGAACAAACTCAGTCTGGCATGGGGTGGAATGTGGCCATTCGACGCCAAGGCCAAACCGCCGTCACTGGATGATTTGGGCGTCGAAGCCGAACTGAGTGGGTTCGGTTGGCAGAATCTGGCCGACTGGCCCGCACTCAAGGGGCTTGATCTGGATTTGCAACTGGCACCCAAGGGAGGGCGATTAAAACTAGCGGGGCAGAATGTCGCGCTGGTTTATCCAGCTCAGTTTCTCGATGTCATGCGCTTTAGTCAGTTGCAAACCCGGATTGATTGGCAGCGGGATGCCAAGCAGGGCTGGGTCTTCAATCTCGATGGCTTGAAAATGCTCAGCCCCGAGCTGGCGTTAACGGCGCAGGGACGTTATGTCTGGCCGGGCGGGAAAAATCTCGGACAAGTTGACCTGACTGCCGATATTGAGCACTTCGCGGCTAACCGGGTTTTTGCCTATCTGCCGCGTGTGTTGACCGACGAAGTTTTGCTCTGGCTTAAAGGGGGCTTGCTGGCCGGAGAGGCGCATCGGGGGCAACTGATCTGGCGCGGCGATGTGGCACAGTTTCCATATTCGAAAGGCAGCGCGGCGGCTAAAGCCGGGCAATTTACGATCAAGACCCAAGCCAGAGGCGTGACGATCAATTACGGCGATGATTGGCCACCGATTACCGACGTTGACGGCCAGCTCACGATTGACGGCATGGCACTAACCGTCGATGCGCAGCGCGGCCAGATTAGCGGAACGAAGTTGCACGATGTCAAAGTAACGATTCCTGATCTGGAGCACCAGCAGCATGTGCTGGTTGATGGCAAGGTGCAGGGCAAAACCGCTGACTTTCTCAATTACGTCAATAACAGCCCGGTGAGGCTGGCGACTAAAGGCTTTCTGGATGGACTCAAGGCACAAGGTGACGGCAAGCTCGATTTGCAGCTCGATATTCCGGTGGCCGATGTTGATAAAACAAAAATAAATGGGGTATATGCTTTTGAGGCTAATCAATTAGCCTTTGGTGGGGCAATACCCCTGCTGGAACAAGCCAGAGGTGCGGTCAGCTTTACCGAGTCGGGAATGAAAGTTTTGCCGGCCACGGCCAGAGCGTTGGGTGGTCATGTCGCTTTGCAAGGCGAGACCGATGCCAAAGGTGATTTACTCTTGCAATTGAAAGGACAGGCTGATCTGGCGCAGACCATGGGGCATTATCTGCCGGTATTGAGCAGCTGGACTAAGGGGAGTACGCCGTTTCAGGCTGCTTTGCAGGTCAACCAGAAAAGCTTTGCGCTCAATGTGTCTTCCGATTTGCAGGGGGCTCAACTGGCCTTGCCTGCACCACTGGGCAAAGCAGCCAATCAGGCGCGGCCTTTGCGGATTCGCATAAGCAGTGGAAACGTAGCCAGTGAAAACGGCGTGCCACGGCTGGATTTTACTTATGGCAAAGCCTTGCAAGGCGGCTTCCTGTTGCCGGCCGACACGGCGGCCTTGCGCGGCAAGCTGGTGCTGGGGAGCGACAACGATGCGCCCGCCAAACCCGGCTCGCTGGTACTCGATACCAAAGGGATTCAGCTGAGCGGTCGTTGGCCGAAACTCGAGCTGGCGCAATGGCTGCATTTGCAATCGCAAAGCCAGCCCAAAACCGGGAACAAGCTGACGATGCCGAATCTGACTGTTTCGCAGCTGAGTTTTGATTTGCTCAATGCCGGTGGCAATTTGTTTAACGATGTGCGCCTGTCTGGCGCACTCAATGAAAAAGGCGCCCAGGCCAGTTTCACCAGCCAGCAAGTCAGCGGTGATATTCAGTGGCAATCGGCCAATAACCAGGTTAATGCCCAGCTTGGCAAGCTCTGGCTGCCATTCAAGCGCGCCGACGAAAGCAGCAGTAAATTTGCTTCGCAAGAACAATCGGGTCCGCCACAAGTCGACGGCATTGAAAGCTGGCTGAATCTGCCCGCGCTGAATCTGGTCGCGCAGGACTTTCGCTTCAAGAATATCGAGCTGGGAACTTTAACCATTCGCAGCAAACCGCAAAGCCGGGGGCTTGATTTCGACGAGTTGAGCGTGCGCAATGCCGATGGCCTGATCGCGCTGGATGGGCAATGGTTCAAAGAAGCAGGGCTTGAGCAGACCCAGGCCAAGGTGAATATCAATTCGCCCAATCTGGGGCGCTTGCTCAAACGGCTGGGTTATCCTGAAGCAATGAAAGGAGCGCCGTTGCAATTTAGCGGCGATGGCCAGTGGCAAGGCTCGCCGTGGGCGGCCAACTGGGCGACGGTCAGTGGTAAAGCCGAGTTGCACGTCGGGGCAGGGCAGTTTAGCAAGCTCGATGCCGGCGCCGGTCGGCTGGTGTCTATTTTGAGTCTGCAGGCTTTGCCGCGCCGTTTGAAGCTCGATTTTAGCGATGTTTTTAGCGACGGTTTGCAATTTGATGAAATCGTCGGCAACGCCGTCGTCGAGCAAGGTGTTGCGCGTACTAGCAATCTGAAAATCAACGGCCCAGCGGCCAAAATCAATTTTACCGGTGAGGCCAATTTTGTATCGGAAACGCAGAATTTACGCGTGCGGATTGTGCCTAGCATCGGTGGTGCCGTGGCGCTCGGCGTTGGCGTGGTTAATCCAATCGCCGGATTGGCCGCACTGGCCGCGCAGACGGTGATGGATAACCCACTGGGTGAGCTGGTTGCCTATGAATTTTTGATCGAGGGCAGCATGAATGACCCTAAAATCAAAAAAATAGGAATCAAACCTGAAAACGCTTTGACAAAATAACCTTGATTTTAATATGGGTATATTGTTGTGGCTATTATTGATATTGGTCTGCAATAAAATACATTGGGTGGGTATATGGAAACGATACAAGCCTGTGCGATTCAAATGATTTCGGGGCCGGACGTCGCGGCCAATCTGACCAATGCAGAGCGATTGATTGCCGAAGCGGCCAGCCGGGGGGCGCGCCTGATTGTTTTGCCCGAATATTTCGCAATCATGGGGCAGAGTGACAAGGACAAGCTGACGCATCAGGAAGCTTTTGCGGATGGCGTGATCAATCCGGCGGCACCATTACAGACGTTTTTATCGCGCATGGCGCGCGAGCATCAGATCTGGCTGGTCGGTGGAACGATTCCTTTGCAATCGGATCAGACCGACAAGGTCATGAATAGCTGTCTGGCTTTTAATCCGGACGGCCTATGCGTTGCGCGTTACGACAAAGTGCATTTGTTTGGCCTGCGCAATGGCGACGAGTGTTTTCAGGAGTCCGATACGATCAAACCCGGCACTTTGCCGGTCGCGTTTGACACGCCCTTTGGCCGCGTCGGCTTGGCGGTGTGTTACGACCTGCGTTTTCCCGAATTGTTTCGCGCGCTCGATCATATTGGCGAAGTCGATATCTGGGTCTTGCCGGCGGCATTTACCGCGACGACGGGGCGCGCGCACTGGGAAGTCCTGCTGCGCGCACGGGCGATTGAAAACCAGTGTTTTGTTGTGGCTTCAGGTCAGGGTGGAACGCATCCGAATGGCCGCAGCACGTTTGGTCACAGTATGCTGATTGATCCATGGGGCGCCGTGCTCGACGTCTTGCCCGAGGGTGAAGGTCTGGCGCTGGCCGAACTCAAAGCCAGTCAGTTGCAACGGGTCAGAACGATATTGCCAGCGCTGAAGCATCGTGTGTTTTAATAGTTAAAAATAACCTGATGCAAGCTGAGATAGATCACCAGTCAGGAACAACCATCAAAATTTACAGGTAAAACCATGAGTGCATCTTTGGATCATTTTGCTGTCGCCGAACAGCATTTGCTGACGCCATTCAGTCTTGACGATCAGGCGATTAATAGCGTCTTTGCCCGGATACTGACGCACGAGATCGACTATGCCGATTTGTATTTCCAATACAGCCGCTCCGAGGCGTGGAGTCTGGACGAGGGCATTGTCAAATCGGGCAGTTTCAATATTGATCAGGGTGTTGGCGTTCGCGCGATCAGCGGCGAAAAAACCGCTTTTGCCTATTCGGACGATATCAGTCTGGCTGCGCTGAACGATGCGGCGCACGCAACGCGAGCGATTGGCCGACAAGGTGGGCAGGGTATTGCTTCGCAAGTCAGTAAAAATAATGGGCTTCAGCTCTATACCCCAGTTGATCCACTGGCGAGTCTGGACGAAGCGGCTAAAGTCGCTTTGCTGGAAAAAGTCGAGCAGATCGCCCGCTCGCTCAACCCGCGCGTGGTGCAGGTGATGGCCAGTTTAGCCAGCGAATACGAAGTGATTTATATCGCGCGTCACGACGGCCACCGTGCCGCCGATGTGCGACCGTTGTGCCGGCTGTCGATCAATGTGATCGTTGAAGCCAATGGCCAGCGCGAGCAAGGCAGCGCTGGTGGCGGTGGCCGTTTTGATTACGCTTATTTCACTGAAACAGTACTGCTTGATTATGCCAAACGCGCGGTCGATCAGGCGGTGCTCAATCTGGATGCCCGCCCGGCACCGGCCGGAGAAATGACCGTGGTGCTCGGTAGCGGCTGGCCCGGCATTCTGCTGCATGAGGCGATTGGTCATGGTTTGGAGGGTGATTTCAACCGCAAAGGTTCGAGCGCGTTTGCTGGCAAAATCGGCCAGCGCGTCGCAGCCAAAGGTGTGACTGTCGTTGACGACGGCACGATCGCAGATCGGCGCGGCTCGCTTAATATCGACGACGAAGGTAATCCGACTCAGCGTACCGTCTTGATCGAAGACGGCATTTTGCGCGGCTATCTGCAAGACAGCCTGAATGCACGTTTGATGGGAATGCCAACGACCGGCAATGGCCGACGCGAGAGCTACGCGCATATCACGATGCCGCGGATGACCAATACGCTGATGGAAAACGGCGATAAAGATCCGGCGGAAATTATTGCGTCGATTGAGCGCGGTCTGTATGCGGTCAATTTTGGCGGCGGTCAGGTTGATATTACCAATGGCAAGTTTGTTTTTTCGGCGTCCGAAGCCTGGTACGTCGAAAACGGCAAGCTGCTCTATCCGGTCAAAGGCGCTACGCTGATCGGTAGTGGCCCGGATGTCTTAAAGCGCGTATCGATGATAGGCAATGACATGTCGCTTGATTCGGGCGTCGGTACTTGCGGTAAGGACGGTCAAAGCGTACCGGTTGGCGTAGGGCAGCCGACGCTGAGGATTGACGGCGGCTTGACCGTTGGCGGTACGGCGGGCTAAACCGTGGCGCTCGAAATCAGACCGATTTTAGCGACCGAATACGAGCAGGCGGCTGAAGTCGTCTGGGCGTCGTTCAACCATCTGGCAGCCCATTATCAGAGCGCGACCGGCATAGAAAGCTTTGCACAGATTGCGCGTGCCTGTGAAATGCGTGCTCGCGATATTGCTGGCGGCGTCACCTATATTGCGCTGATCCAGCACACCATCGTCGGTGTTTTACAGGTACGCTCGGGTGAACATATTTCCTTGCTGTTTGTTTTGCCCGAGTTCCAAAGCCGTGGCGTTGGCCGTGCGCTGATCCGGCAGGCTGATGCAGTGCAAAGGCTGATTTCGGTGCAGGCCAGCAGCAATAGCGTTACCGCGTATATGCGCTATGGTTTTATGCCGACGGGTGCCGAGCAGCTCAGTGAAACCGGAATCCGGTATGTGCCGATGGCGCGGGGTGCTTTGCGGCAGTAAGGATGATTATGCAGATCGTTGGTGAAAGGAGGCTACACCTTGAAAATGACGCTGACCGAGCTGGAAGTGATTCGACAGGAATGCCGCACTTTGGTCAATCAACGCTCATGGATTTCGGCCGCAACGGCGACGATTCCGCTTCCCGGTCTGGACGTCGGCGCTGATGTGGCGCTGATGACGAGGTTGATCGAGCAGATTAATCAGAAATTTGGTCTGACAGAACACGATGTGGCGCAGCTTGATGATCAAACCCGGCAGCGTTTGTGGGTGATTATTTCTTCACTGGGCAGCTCGATGATAGGCCGCTATGCAAGCAAAGAGCTGATTATTCTCGCGCTTAAACGTGTCGGTGTGCGTATGGTCTCCAAGCAGGCCGCCAAATTGATTCCGCTGCTGGGTACGGCACTGGCCGCTGGCGTCAGCTATGGCGCAATGCGTTATTTGGGTAACTCGCATATTGAAGACTGCTATCAGGTGCTCAAACAGGCGATTGAGCAGGAACAGGCTGCTGACAAGTAGATGAACAAATGTTTTCAAGCAAGGCGCTTGCGATGCCAGTACAAGTAGTACGGCGAGGCGAAGCAACGATGCATGACGTGACGGAGCTTGGCTGCTTGCAGACTTAGCGTAGGCCGTGGCCTCAGGCCAGACTTTTGGTTTAGCACTTACGCAGAATACTGGCTAAGCAGGCGCAAAGGGTGGGAAAATGGCGGTCTGTTGATTTAAGCTGACCGACCCATGACGCAAAATACCATTGAACATCTGATTGTCCACCAGTTGCACAAAGAGCCCAATGGCCCGGCTCGTGTTGCACTCGGCGCAGCTCCGCTTGCTGTTAACGCGGCTTCGCAACGTCTGATCGATCATTTGTGTGAATTGTATGGCACGCGCAATGGCAAGGGCTTTGGCAAATTTGAAGCCGATGACGCAGGCTACGCAATGCCGCAGCTGATTCGTCGCTACGCTGGCGAGCAAAGCATCGATTTTCTCACCTTGTCACAGCAAATGATGGCCGAATTGCAAACTCGCGCCGAAGCCGAGCCACTTGCCAGCGGCGGCTATGTGCTGATCGCCCAGGTCAGCAACCCGGCGATGCAATTTCTGTTCGTCGCGCTGATCTCTGAGGTGATTGGCACCGCGATGACTGATGACATGAATGTCGCTGACAGCATCCATCTCGATATGGATCATTTGCGCGTTGCCGGTCGGATTGATCTGGGTAGCTGGCAAGCTGGCGGCGAGCGCTATGTCAGCTTCCTGCGTGGTCGTGGTGATGTCGCAGCGTATTTCAAATTATTCCTCGGCTGCAATGACGTGCATACGCCACTGAAAGAAACGCAAAAGCTGGTCAAAGGGCTGGAAGCGTTTGCCAATGAGCAGTCTATTGGCGGCAACGAGCGCGATCAATTATTCCAGCGTGCACATAGTTATCTGGATGCCTTGGGCGACGGGCAGGGCGAAGTCGATCTCGCTTCGGTTGCCGAGCAGGTTTTTCCTGAAGCGCCAGCCCAGCTGCAAACTGCTTTGCAAAGCGAAGACCTGGGCATTAATGACGGCTTTGTCCCTGATCGTCGCGCGATCAAACCGCTGATGCGTTTCAAGGCCAACGGCCCGCAATGGAAGCTCGAATTTGATCGTGCCAGCTTACGCAGCGGTGCGGTAATTTATGACAAACACAGCGATACGCTGGTGCTGTCGAATATTCCGGATGATTTGAAAAAAGCGCTGCTATCTCAATAAAGCACCGCGTTATACTAAGCGACTGTGCAAAAGTTTCCACGCAAGGCACAAAGCCGAAGATCAGTACAAATCGTACGGCGAGGCAAAGTAACGAAGTGTGGGAACTTTTGCTTAAACACTAGGCTCTGTTGACGTTTGGTTTGCGAGTCGCGTTTGTGCTGGTTTTGGCCTGAAACAAGGCGCAAAGCCTGATGCATAGTCATTCTATGTGAAGGTTTTGCAACGCAGTGTCAGGCCAAAAACAGCCAAACCCTCCGGGCTGGGCGCTTTTTGTGACGACTCTACGTTATTGCCTGCTCACATAGAATGACTATGTATCGCAGCCAATGCCTTGATTCGTCACAAAAATCGCACAAGCGCGACCGTAAACCAAACGTCAACAGAGCCTAACAAAACTTTCAATAATTCATTGCACAAGGTTGACCTACATGTTTGCACGTCTCAGTTCTGCAATTGCTGTGGTTTTATCGGCGGCACTGCTGTTTGCTTGTTCGGCTAATGCAGAAAAACCGGCCAATACCAAGGCCGTATTATGGAAAATTGAAAATACCAAAAGTGCTCCGTCGTGGGTGTTGGCGACGGTGAATACGCCGGATGGGCACAATGTTGAATTCAAGCCGGAAGTTGAACCTGCTTTGCAGCAGTCCAAATACATCGGTACTGAATATTACAACGACATGAATTCATCGATTCAGCTGGCTCAGGCCATGCTGAGCAAGGAGCCGGGATTGAAAGCCGCGCTGGGGGATGAACGTTACGGAAAATTGCTGCCCTTGCTAGCCGCCCGCGGTTACCCGGAAAAAGTCGCGGCTAAACTGCAATCCTGGGCTGCGGTGATGCTGTTGTTTACACCGGCGCAAGGCAAGGATAGCGACGGCAAAGAAAACATTCCGATGGATGAATATGTTTTCCAATATGCCACCGAAACCAATAAACCTTATTTTGCGATCGAAAGCATTGAGCAGCAGCTTGCTCCTTTTCAAAAAATTCCTGTCAATCATCAGCTTGCCTTGATTGATGGCATGATTGGCAATCAGCCTGCTTTACAAGCTGCGCATAAAGAAAACATGCAGGCCTATCTGGCATCCGATATCGAACCGATTGCACCAATGGCACAAATTGAAAAAATTGCGCTACCCAAGACTGAGCAAGCCTGGTTTAACACTTGGCGTACCGAGTTCAAAAATCAGCGCAATAAAGTCATTGTCGAACGCCTGAAACCGGCCTTGAGCAAAGGTGAAGTCTTTTTTACCGTGGGTGCAGATCAACTGAGTGGCAGCGACGGCTTGCTCGTCGCCTTGCGTGCTGCCGGTTATACCGTGTCGCCTGTGCAGGCTGGCAAGGCTGAAGCAAAATGAAATATGTCCAGCTTGGTCGTAGTGATTTGCGGGTATCGCGGATCTGTCTTGGAACAATGACTTTTGGCGAGCAGAACTCCGAAGCCGATGCGCATGCCCAACTTGATTATGCAGTCGGGCAGGGAATTAATTTCATCGATACCGCCGAAATGTATCCGGTTCCGGCGAAGGCCGAAACTCAGGGGCTGACCGAGCAATACGTCGGCAGCTGGCTAAAAAACTGGTTGAAGAAGCAGTCGCGGGATCAGCTCGTGATCGCGAGTAAGGTTTCAGGCCCCAATCGCGGCATGGCGTGGATACGCGGTGGTCCGCAATTTACCCGCGAACAAATCATTGCTGCTTGCGAAGAGAGCCTGAAACGGCTGAACACCGATTACCTTGATCTGTATCAGCTGCACTGGCCGGCGCGCCATGTGCCGATGTTTGGCCAGAGCTATTACGATCCTGCGCAAGAGCCTGAATATACACCCGATGTCTACGAGCAGCTTGCCGCGCTCGATGCGCTGGTTCGCGCTGGCAAAGTGCGCCAGATAGGTCTATCGAATGAAACTTCGTGGGGCGTGTCGGAGTTCATCAAAATCGCCGAGCGCGAACAACTGCCGCTGATCCGGAGTATCCAGAATGTCTGCAATCTGATTAACCGCAGTTATGAATCGGGTCTGGCTGAAACTTGCCATCGCGAACAAATCAGCCTGCTCGCGTATAGTCCGCTGGCTTTTGGTCTGTTATCGGGCAAATATGTTGAAAACCCGACTTGTGACGGGCGGATGACGCGGTTTAGCAATTTCGGCGCTCGCTACCTTAAACCGCAAGTTCCGCTGGCCGTTGCCGCCTATCACCAGCTGGCCAAGGGCTACGGCTTGAGTTGCGCACAAATGGCGCTTGCTTGGCTAGATAGCCGCTGGTATGTCGCCAGCACGATCATCGGCGCGACGACACTGGCGCAACTGAGCGAAAATATCGCTGCACACAATTTGATATTGAGCGACGACATTTTGCAGCAGATAGAAGAAATTCACCGCAACTGCCCAAGTCCAGCGCAGTGAGAGTGGGAGTCAATAGCTTGGGTATGCTCCGTAATGTCTTGTTGGGATGTGCCGCATCGCTGATGATGCCTGCGTGGGGTGGTGAAATTGAGCCCAGGGCTTATGCCAATGCGCCGGTTGACGTCAATTTCTTCGTCGCCGGTGCAATTTATTCCGATGGTGCGCTGGCCAATTCGGCCGCGTCGCCTTTGAAAGATTCGCAGCTGAAAGTCAATACCGAAGTGCTGGCTTATGCGCGTACGCTTGATGTGTGGGGCAAATCGGCCAAGTTTGACGCGATTTTGCCTTATTCGCATTTGTCGGGAACTGCGATGGTCGCCGGGCAGCCACGCGAGCGGAATGTGGCCGGTTTTAACGACCCGCTGATGCGTTTATCGGTCAATCTGTATGGTGCGCCAGCGCTGTCATTGCCGGATTTTCGCAGCTATCAGCAAGATCTGATTGTCGGTGCCAGCGTTCAGTTGTCAGCACCGCTGGGGCAATATGATTCAAGCAAGCTGGTCAATCTGGGCAATAACCGCTGGTTTGTTAAACCCGAAATCGGCGTTTCCAAGGCCATGGGCGATTTCACGCTGGAGCTGTCTGCTGCGGCGTTTTTTTTCAGCCGGAATGATGACTATTTTGGTGGTAAAACGCTGAAACAAGACCCGATTTATACCGCGCAATTGCATGGGACCTATCATTTCAGTAATGGTATCTGGTTCAGTCTGAGCAGCGCCTATGATCATGGTGGCGATACTTTCGTCAACGGCGTTTCATCAGATAATCAGAGCGATAACTGGCGGCTGGGTGCGACGCTGTCGCTGCCGATCAATAAAAACAATTCCTTGAAAATTTACGGCTCCAACGGCCTGGTCACCCGGCGCGGTACCGATTTTGACCTGTTTGGTCTCTTGTATATGTACCGCTGGGGTGGCGGGCTATAAGACCTGAGGGTCTTTTGGCTCATGCTCCCACTTGCCAAGCCATCAGTCTCATTCCTTGCGTAGAATGAGACTCAATTTTACTTGAAAAGTTTTCATGCGATTACGCCAATTCCGAACTGCAAACAGTGTATGCATTGCCATTTTGGCGCTCTGCATGCAATTGCTATTGCCGTTTGCGCATGCCTTGCCATCGCGTGCCGATCCGGGGCTAGTTTCGCTGACGCTGTGTAGCGTTAAACAAAAAACCTCGCCAGCAGAGCAGCACGTTCCTGTTGTCAAAAGCATGATGCAATGCCCGGTGTGCATTGCGAGTGCCAACCTTTATCTGACGCTACAGCCCGCGCTGGTGGTTTTGCCTTCTGTTCATGCGGATCCCGGTTTGCTCCGACTGAGGTGGAACGATGGTTTCTTTATCCCGACTCCCATATATACCCTCCCCAGGAGTCATGCGCCACCCATTGAATTAGCTTAATCACAGAGCTATACCCTTTGTTCTGTGCTTTTGCCTGACAGGCTGAATTTGCTGATCAGGTTTGTTAAAGCGCGATTCAATTGTCAACCATCTGCCCTGATGCCGTGTTCGGCTGCTCAGCATAACGCTGGCGGTTTTCCTGTCTCTCCGGCCGTGCGATGGTTGACGCGCAATATATTAAAGCTGCCCTGCAGGGCGCTGGAGATCTCATGTCTGTTTCTGCTACACCCCGCTTTTATGCGCTGGTCTGGCGCTGGCATTTCTATGCCGGTTTGCTGGTCATTCCCGTCATGCTGATGCTGGCCATCACCGGCAGTATCTACTTATTCAAACCCCAGCTTGATGCGTTGATGTACCCCCACCTGATGCAAGTAAGGCCTGCTCAACATCGCGTCAGTGCTGATGCGATGCAGGCCGGGATTGCGGCGCAATATCCTGCCATGACGTTGAAAAAATACCTTCCGCCGCCTGCGACTGATCGCAGCGCCCAGTTTCAAATTGCTTTGGCCGATGGTGCGTCACGGACTGTCTTTGTTGATCCTTATCGCAATGTGATTCTGGGCGTACAAGATCCGGATTGGACTTTGCAGGGCGCTGCAGTCTTGCTGCATGGCGAGCTGATGATGGGGACTTGGGGCGATTTGCTGGTTGAATTGTCGGCGAGCTGGGCCGTGCTACTGGTCATTTCTGGCCTTTACATGTGGTGGCCGAGGAAACAGGGACGCTGGGGTGTTTTTCTGCCCCGCTTGCGAGCGGGGAAACGTGTTTTCTGGCGCGACTTGCACGTCGTCGGTGGATTCTGGTCATCGGTGCTACTGCTATTTTTGTTGCTCACCGGTTTGCCCTGGACCGGATTCTGGGGGGAGAAATTCGCCAATGTCTGGGGACAGTATCCAGTCCATTTATGGGATCAACCACCAGCATCCACTCAGTCAGCTCGCGTGTTGAATACGACCTTGGATAAAACCGTGCCGTGGGCGCTTGAGCCAGTGCCTCTGCCAGAAAGTGATGCACATGCCCACCATCAGGCAGCCTCTGCAGGCGTGGTAAACCCTCGTTTCACGCTGGCGCAGGTAGAAACACTGGCCGTCAAACTGGGACTGCTCGCGGCGTATACGATCACCGCGCCAAAAGGGGATACCGGCGTTTATACACTGGCGGCTTTAGTTGATGATCCTGCCTTGCAGCGCACTTATCATGTCGATCAATACTCGGGGCGTGTGCTGGCAAAAATTGCTTATGCCGATTACGGTTTGATCCCCAAAACGGTGGAATATGGGATTTCGATTCATGAGGGCAAATTGTTCGGTCTTGCCAATCAATTGCTGATGCTGTCAGTGTGCTTGATGCTGATGATGACGTGTATTACCGGCATCGTGATGTGGTGGAAACGCCGCCCGACTGGCGAGCTGGGGGCCCCGAAAACACCCCTCAGTATTCTGCGCTGGAAAAAGGGCCTTGCTGTGCTGGTCGGCATGGCCTTGTTTTTGCCGACGGTGCTCGCGTCTATCATTGTGCTGATGCTGCTCGATTGGGCTGTGCTCAAGCGTTGGAGTAAGGTCGCGGCAAGTTGAACGTGTCATTTTGATCAATCGAGCCCTCTTTCTGCCTATCCGGTGAGCTTAGGTCGAAGGAGGGACTCCAATCATCTCCGGCTCGCCGGTTTTGGCAATATCGCTTTCTTCCCATTTATTTTTGAGCAAAATGATACGGTCCAAATTGGCAATAAAGGTCTCAACCAGTTGCGGGTCAAAATGCGTTCCTGCGTTGCGCTGAATCTCCGTCACCGCAGCATCAATGCTCCAGGCCTGCTTGTAGGGGCGTTTGCTGGTCAAGGCATCAAACACGTCGGCCAAGGCCACAATGCGGCCGGATTCTGGAATTTGTTTGCCAACCAGTCCTTGCGGGTAACCGCTTCCATCCCACTTTTCGTGATGCGTCAGCGCAATTTCGGCGGCCATGGCAAACAAGGCTGAATGACCACGGCTCAATATCATTTGTCCAATCCGGGCATGGGTTTTCATGATTTCCCACTCATCGCGATCAAGCTGTCTTGGCGCTTTAAGGATATTGTCGGGAATCCCGATCTTGCCGGTATCGTGCATCGGAGCGGCCAGTTCGATACGTTCGGCCATTTCTTCGTCCCAGCCAATTGCACGCGCCAAAATGCCGCAGTAAGCGGCCATACGCCAGATATGCAGACCCGTGTCATTGTCGTTGTAGTGCCCGGCCATGCCCATCATATAGATCGTTTCACGCTGGCTGTCTTCCAGCGTTCTGGCTCGTACCAGCGATAAATGGGTTTGCACCCGACGCAGAACGATAGGGCCTGAAATGGGTTTTTGAATATAGTCGACAGCGCCCACATCAAAACCGCGTGCCTCGTCTTCGTATTCGCACATTGCGGTGATGAAAATCACCGGGATGTCACAGGTTTCAATTTGCTGTTTGAGCTTGGCGCAAACTTCATACCCATCCATGCCCGGCATCATGATATCGAGCAAAATCATGTCGGGTCGATGTCGTGTTGCCGCTTCCAGTGCCTTCTGGCCATCGGTTGCAAAATAAAGCTGGAAATGGCTGCGTAATATTTGCCGCAACACCTGAAGATTATTGGGTTCGTCATCAACAACGAGTATTTTTTTCATGGTGTCAGTCCCAAAGTTTCACCCAATGAAGTCAGGTGCTCTTGTGCGGCATTAAAATCGAAGGATTCAAGCAGGTGCCATAGCGGCGCGACCTGTTCTGCTGGCAAGTATTTGCGTAAATCCTTGATCAAAGGCTCGACCGTATCCGGGTTAAGTTGAGCCAGCTCGTGTTGTAACTGATTCATTAATCGGCGAACCTGTTCGGCATCATAGCAAGCGAGTTGCTCTTCATTTTGCTCGCGTAAAGCTTGCGATTCGATGGCCTTGAGAGCCTGGTGCATTGCCTGCTCCAGCTCGGCCAGCGTTCGTGGATCGTATGCATCTTCGCCGGGTTCGGCCTGTGCCAATAAGGGTTTGATTTGTGCATCGAGCTGACAGACCAGATTAAAAAGGCGGGTCAGGTGCAAATTGCCAGACATGCCTTTGAGCGCGTGCAGCAGTTTGTAAGCCCCCATATAATCGGGCGGGCTTTGTGTTAGAGCTGATTGCAGCGTTGATATCGTATTTGCTTGCTGGCGAGCGAATAATTGCAGCGCATCTTCATAGACTTGCGGATCTTGCCAGACTGCGAGTGCTTTGCTCAGGTTGGCGATGTCGGCCAGTTCGACAAATTCTTTTTCTGCCGACGCACTGATCGGCAGCATGACTTCTGCATGCTCATCGCGAGAGGTGCCCAGATTCGCCGGCGCAATCTCTTCCATGGTACGAAACAGCACGTTGAAATCAATCGGTTTGCCTTCGACCCGATCCATTCCTGCTTCAAGGCAACGCAGATGATCTTCGCGCAGCACGCTGGCGGTGAGTGCGATGATGGGAATCGGCGACTTGCCATTGAGCATTTCAAAAGAACGAATTCGGCGAGTGGCTTCGAGCCCATCCATTTCCGGCATCATGACATCCATCAGGACAATCTCATAGCCACCACGCATCACGGCCTGCAAGGCTTCACGCCCATTTTTCACCCAGTCAACCCGGTGACCTTGCTGTGAAATTCGCAATAGTGCCAGTGAAGCGTTGGTTTCCAGATCTTCTGCAACCAGCACATTAAAGAGACGAGGTGAAATGTAAGCCTCGTTGACCGAAATATCATCTTCATTAAAGCAGCGTAGTTGTAAATCGACTGCTGGCAGTCTGGCTGTGAAATGAAAAGTTGATCCTTCTTTCCAGTTACTTTCAGCCCAGATACTGCCCTGCATTTGCTCGACAATCTGCTTGCTGATTGTGGTTCCCAGACCCGTCCCGCCAAAGTTTCTCGTCGTGCTGGCATCGGCTTGCGAAAAAGCATCAAATACTTTGGCCAACTGTTTTTCAGTCATGCCAATGCCGGTGTCGCTGATTGAAAATTGCAAGCAATCTTGTTGATCCGTCATTTTGATTTGCAAGCGAATTTCGCCGTTATCGGTAAATTTGATCGCATTACCCAGCAGATTCAGCAGAACTTGTCGTAGTCGTGTCGGGTCGCCCAATACTTTGGTCGGGATATTGCCGGCCATCTGACAGTGATATTGCAGGCCTTTTTCGTTCAACTGGTGTTCTATCGTGAGCTGAAGATCGCGCAATACATTTGGTAAATGAAACGGGATTTCTTCCAGCGTAAATTTGCCACTGTCCAGCTTTGAAATATCCAGTACATCGTTAATGATGCCCAGTAACGAGCGTGAGGCACGCAGAATGGTTTTGACGTGAGCACGTGTCGCTTCACTCAATGTTTCATCCTGCAGCACAACGTCGGCAAATCCGATAATGGCATTCATCGGTGTGCGAATTTCATGGCTCATATTGGCCAGAAATGCCGATTTGGTCTTGGCGCCCGCTTCGGCATCTTCTTTGGCCTGCTGAAGTTCGGCCGTCGCGCTGGCCACCATCTCAGCCAGCCTATCCCGGTGCTGCATCAGTTCGGCTTCGGCATTTTTTCGCTCGGTGATGTCGACAATAATGCCGACAAACATCGGCTCACCACCGACCTCCATGCGCCCGACTGAAAGATGCATAGGAAAAGTAGAACCATCTTTCTTGCGCCCGACCACTTCGCGGCCTTTACCAATCACATGCGGATTGCCTTCGTGCAAATAGCGCGACAGATAGCCATCATGTTCGCCGCGATACGGTTCGGGCATGATCAGTTTGACGTTCTGCCCCAATACTTCCTCGCGTGCATAGCCGAACAGGGTTTCGGCGGCCGGGTTGAGTGAACAGACCTGGCCCACGGCATCGATGGTGATGATCGGGTTGATGACCGTCGCCAGAATCGCTCGGGTGGTTTCCAGGCTATTGGCCAGCTCGGCTTCTGCAGCCTTGCGTTCGGAGATATCGACGATAATGCCGACAAACATTGATTCGCCGCTGACGTCCATTTGCCCCACCGACAAATGCATAGGAAAAGTCGAGCCGTCTTTTTTGCGACCGACAACTTCGCGTCCTTTGCCAATCACATGCGGTTGGCCTTCGCGCAAATAACGCGACAAATAACCATCGTGTTCGGCGTGATAAGGCTGCGGCATCAGAATCTTGACGTTTTGTCCCAGCACCTCATTGCTGGCATAAGCAAACAATTGCTCGGCCGCCGGATTGAATGAACAGACTATCCCTTTGGCATTGATCGTAATAATTGGATTAATCGCCGTTGCCAGAATGGCCCGCATCGTTTCTTGGCTTTGCAGCAGATCGGATTCGATGCTTTTTTGTTCGGACAACTCAACGATGGAGCCGACAAAAACACGCTCACCACCCAGACGAACTTCGTTGACGGCCAGCCAGATGGGAAAACTATGCCCATCGCGATGCTGCCCCATGACTTCGCGCCCCTGACCAATAATGCGCGGAGCACCTTCTTGCCGGTATCGCCCCAGATACTGGTCATGCTCGCTTTGATAGGGGGCGGGCATCAGCATGGACACATTACGACTCAAAACGTCGGCTTGCGCGTAGCCAAAAATGCGCTCGGACACGGCATCAAACGAACAAATCAGCCCGTGCTCATCAATCGTGATGGTACCTACGGCACTAATGCTGGAGCGCGGGGTGGTCTTCATTGCATTTCCTTGCTGAAGATAAACGTGCAGTAGATGTCATCTCAGACAATTTTTGACTGCTTTTCAAGTCAGCAAGGTGTAGCGGATGGTGTGGTCGGTTATTTTGGCCTCTCAAAATACAATCTGATTAGGTAGTCACTTCAGCAACCCTCATTTCGTTATTCCGGCGAAAGCCGGAATCCAGCGGCGATGCTTGTTTGAACTGCGCTCTGGGTACCGGCTTTCGCCGGTACGACGATTTGCTGAGATAGCTACCTAATCAGAAAATACAAAACAGGCTGCAAGCAGATGCTATGCAGCCTGTTCGCTATCTGCAAAAGGCGGATTTAAAACAAATCAAACACCAGCACTTCAGCGCCAACGCCATTTTTGAGCGTCAACGTAGTCTCCTGCGTCAACATCGCCGCATCACCCGCTTTCAGTGCAATGCCGTTGACTTCAATTGCGCCGCGCGCGATGTGGACGTACTGTTTGCGCCCGATTTGCAAAGGCTGCGCCAGTGCTTCGTCGCCGTCAAACAACCCTGCGTACAGCCGCACATCCTGATGAATCAGCACCGAGCCGTTTTCTGAATCAGGGCTGGCGACCAGGCGCAGCTGGCCGCGTTTGTCTGCATCCGAGAAAATTTTCTCTTCATACGATGGCGCAATGCCTTTTTGCCCCGGAATAATCCAGATTTGCAGCAAATGCGTTTCTTCGTCGCTGTTCGGATTGAATTCACTGTGTCGCACGCCAGTCCCGGCGCTCATGCGCTGCACATTGCCGGGACGAATGATCGAGCCGTTGCCCATACTGTCTTTATGTTCGATCGCACCCGAGAGCACATAGGTAATGATTTCCATGTCCTGATGCGGGTGCATGCCAAAGCCCATGCCGGGCGCGATGCGGTCGTCGTTAATCACGCGCAGCGCGCCAAAGTGCATATGCGCCGGGTCGTAATATTCGGCAAACGAGAAGCTGAAGTTCGAATCGAGCCAGCCGTGGTTGGCGTGGCCGCGTTCTTCGGATTTGCGTAGCGTAATCATGCTGAACTCCTTCAATTCTGTTGAATGCTGTATGCCATAATAAGCCTGAGCTATCGGAGGTGATAGCAAAAATATCTGCGTGAATCATTCAAAAAATCGGAATAAAAATCATGCTGCGACTGAGTCTGGAAGCCCTCGAAATTCTTGATGCGATTGCGCGTCGTGGCAGCTTTGCTGCTGCCGCTGACGAAGTGCATCGCGTCCCCTCGGCGGTCACGTATATGGTGCGCAAGCTCGAAGATGATATGGGCGTGCCGATTTTTGACCGCAGCGGCCACCGCGCGCAGCTGACGGCGGCGGGACTGGAATTGCTCAATGAAGGGCGGCATTTGCTGCGCGCGGCCAACGAGCTCGAATGCCGCATCAAACGCGTCGCGACCGGCTGGGAGACCGAGCTGACGCTGGCCGTTGATACCATTATCCCGCTCGATTTGCTGTTTCCTATGCTCAAACAATTTGACGAACTCGGTTCGGGAACGCGGATCCGTTTTCTGCACGAAGCGCTGGGGGGGACTTGGGAGGCGCTGCTTGAGCGCCGCGCCGATATTCTGGTCGGCGCGATTGCGCAGGGGCCAACGGGCGGTGGTTATTCAATGCACACGATTGGCGACTTTCGCAGTGTATTTGTCGTCGCGCCGACTCATCCGCTGGCGAGCATGCCCGAGCCTTTGGCGACGCAAACCATCATGCAGCATCGCGGTATTGTGATCCCTGATAGCGCGCGGCAAATGCCGACGTATTCGTACAATATTCTGTCAGGGCAAGACGTGTTGCGTGTTCCCGATATGGCGAAAAAAGCCGCCGCGCATGCTGCCGGTCTGGGCTGTGGCTATTTGCCGCTGGCGTGGGCCAGACCGTATCTGGAACGCGGCGAACTGGTCATCAAAACAGTCTCCGAGGTCAACCCGCAAGCACGACTTTGCCACGCCTGGCACAGCCAGGGCGCAGGTCATGCGATGAAGTGGTGGGTGGAAACTTTAACGAGTTCGATGGTGATTCAGGAATGGCTGGCTTGATAGGGTATTGCCCTGAAAGGTAGATTCAAATTTATTTGCAGGGCAATACCTGGTTGGTGTATTAATGCTGCGGTGCTGAAACCGAATGCAGCAATTTATCGGTATACGCCAAGGCAGCAGCGGAAATCAGGAAGGCGAGATGGATAATGACTTGCCATTTCATTGTAACTTCGTTCATTTGCGCGGCGTTAATAAACGTTTGCAAGAGGTGAATCGACGAGATGCTGATAATTGCCATCGAGAGCTTTACTTTCAGTACCGTCGCGTTGACATGATTGAGCCATTCGGGCTGATCGGGGTGGAGATCAATGCGCAGGCGCGAGACAAAGGTTTCGTAGCCACCTACAGTCACCATTAACAGTAGATTGGCAATCATCACCACATCGATCAATCCCAGCACCGCCAGCATGATTTCGGTTTCGGTCAGAATGGTGAGGCGGCTCATCATATGGTAAAGCGCGGCCAGAAATTTATAGGCGTAAACGCCCTGAACAATAATCAGCCCCAGATAAATCGGCAATTGCAGCCAACGGCTGGCGAAAATCACTTGCCCCAAGACGGACGTGGGGTCCTGACGGGTGGTGCGTTGCGGTTCCATCTTTCAATCCCTTGGTAGTACAGCTTCGTTATGAGGGCGATATTGTCGCGATTGCAGGCGCGAATCGCAAGCGCAAAAAAGCCCTTTACGACGGTCATCGTAAAGGGCTTGGGTTAGGCCGATTATTTGCTGGCAGCTTCAACCTGGATGCGCAAAGTCACTTCGTCGCTGACCGCAGGTACATAAGCACTCATGCCAAACTCGCTGCGTTTGATCGTCGCCACTGCGTCGGCACCGCAAGCTGGTTTTTTGCTCATCGGGTGCGGCGCACATTTGAAGCTGGTGACTTGCAAAGTCAACGGTTTGGTCACGCCGAGCAGAGTGAAATCACCGCTGACGCTGCTCAGTTTGTCACCGTCAAATTTGAAATTCGTCCCCTTGAAAGTCATGCTTGGGAATTTTTCAACATTGAAAAAATCTTCGCTTTTCAAGTGTTTATCACGTGCGTCCCAACCGGTATCGAGGCTGGCCGTGTCGATGCTGATGTCGGCGCTACCGGTTTTTTTCTCCAAATCAACGGTAATGGTACCGCTGGTTTTGTCGAATGCACCGCGCTGCGTTGAGTAACCCAGGTGGTTAATTTCAAAAGTGGCAAAAGTGTGTGATGGATCAACGCTATATGCAACGGGTGCTGCAGTCGCAGTCAAGGTTGCAGCAGACAAGATAGAGGCCAGAATCAGTTGTTTCATGGGTAAATACTCCTAGTGGGTATAAGGTTAAATGCTTTTATTGTCCTGCTTTTCCGGTTAATACCAGCTTGTATTTCACGGTCACTTCGTCGGCAACGGTGCCAGTATCTGCCCAGGCGCCGTCACCTAATTTGTAATTCAAACGCAGCAAAGGAACCGCGCCTTCGAGCACTAATTCAGCGCCTTGTTGTTTGGCGCTCATCTGGCCGATAACGTCGCGGCTAATGCCTTTGATCGTCAATTTGCCGCGAGTTTCAAATTTACCGCCGCCCAAGGCTTTGACACTGCTGACGGTAAACGTGCCTTTCGGATTGCTTGCGACGTCAAACCATGCTTTTTTCTTCGCTTCAGCGTTGCCGTCCGGGCCGCCAACGTCGATGCTCGCCAGATCAACGATAATTTGCGCTTTGGCGGTTTCGGGCTTGGCCGGGTCAAAATCAATCGCAGCGGTGTAATTTTTAAAATAACCGTCGGCTGGCGTATTCATTTGGCTAAACGTAAAACCCAGGCGGCTTTTTTGCGGCACCAGTGTTTGTGCAGCTTGGGCGGTGACAGTGGTGAGCAATAAAGAGGCCAGTAATAAGGGGCGTAACATAGAGTTCTCCAGCGATTTTTGAATTAACGTTTCAAGAAAGGAATCATCCGCGCAAGCGTCCCATCCTTGTCGATGACATAGTGTTTCAAAGCCCCCGCGATATGCAGGCCGACAATCGCCAGCAAGCCATAAGCGAGCACTTCGTGAATCTCTTTTAAGGTGTGTGCCAGATCTTCATTTTTGGCGACCAGATCAGGCAATTGCCAAACACCGTACAGCATGACCGGATAGCCTTTGGCTGACGTCAACGCCCAGCCAATCAAGGGTAGCGCAAACATGAGTAAATACAGCAGGTGATGCACGCCCACCGCCATTTTGCGTTCGATCGGTTTTAAATTTGGATCGATGGCAGGTGTGCCGCGCACTAACTTACAGGCCAGACGAATCGCAAACAGCATTAACACGGTGATACCAGCCCATTTATGCCAGGCAATCAATTGCAGCTTGAGCTTGAAGGTATCAGGTGCCAGCGGCGTATTATCAAAAGTCCAGACCAGAATAAACGCAGCCAGAATCAGTAAGGCGGTGAGCCAATGAACACTGATTTGCAGCGCGTTGTAATTGCTAGGTGACTTGGTTTTCATGGCGAAGTTCCTTATTCAGTTATTCTGAATCTGAAGTGCATGTTAAATGGGCATCGTATGTATTGATAGCAAAAATACTTGTATTGACTATTCAAAAAAATTGAACATTGACATGGCAATATGACGTTTTTAAGATGCCTGGGTTCCGTTTGCATGCAAAGAAGCCCAACAGTTGCCGGCGGAAAACCAGTACAATTGCGCCAACAATCGAAGCTGCAGGAGGACAGATGGAAGATATTGAAAAGTTTATCGGTGGTTTTCGCCGCTTCCAGCATAAGTACTTTGGCGAGCACAGCTCTTTGTTTGAAGAGCTTAAACAAGGCCAAAACCCGAAAACTTTGCTGATCGGCTGTTCCGATTCGCGGGTTGATCCGGCTTTATTGATGGATTGTGATCCGGGTGATCTGTTTGTCGTCCGTAACGTCGCCAATCTGGTGCCTCCTTACGAAACAGATGGTGCGTTTCATGGTGTCTCATCGGCAATCGAATACGCCGTCGAGCATCTGGAAGTCAGCAAAATTATCGTACTTGGCCATTCGGCTTGCGGCGGAATCCGTGCGCTGATGCAAAATCCGGAATCGAAAACCGAAGCCAATTTTGTTGGCCGCTGGGTACGCATTGCCGAATCAGCACGCGAGCAAGTGCGTCGAGAGCTGGCGCATAAAGACGAAGAGCGGCAGATTCGCGCCTGTGAAATGGCCGCGATTATTGTGTCACTGGATAATCTGATGAGCTTTCCGTTTATTGCCGAGCGCGTCGAGGCTGGCAAGCTGAGCCTGATCGGCTGGTATTTCGATATTCAGCAGGGCGCTTTGTACGATTTTGACCAGGAAATCAACCGATTCCGGTCTTTGGTGACGTCGATTTCGGCCTGAGTTTTTTTGTATTTTGTGAAGTTGAAAGTTGTTTTGAAGTGAAAAGATATATTGTTGAATTTCGTTACCCCAAGTGGGTCGTGCTGGATACCAAAACGCAGCGAGCCGTGTTGCTGGTTTCGGATAAACGTTTTGCGCAGGGTGAGTGTAAACGCTTGAACGACAATAAGTCGGTTCTGGTGACTGCCCAAATTTTTTAAACGCAGTATTTCCAACGCAGTCAATAAGGCGGGCTTTGCCCGCCTTATTTTTTTCGCCAAGCCAGATCGACGGGTTTGCCACATGCGGCGTAATGCCTTTGGCGATTACGCCCTACGGTGCTCATTAGCTGCAATGGTAGGGTCGGCTTTAGCCGACCAACCATGATTGAAAAAGGTCGGCTAAAGCCGATCCTACGGGTATATTAATCAAAGCCAGATTCAAATTGACCTTCAGAGCTACACCACGGCATGTATAAACCGCGATGGTCGATCTGGGGTTTGAATTCCCGTGTAGCGAAAACCGAGGTGAGGAGCGAGACCTTAGGCTCGCGACGAGGTGAGGGCAGCGCGGAGCGCTTTTCGCCCGGGTCGCCTTCCTTTGCTTACTTTCCTTGGCGAAGCAAGGAAAGTAAGTGCCGCGGCGCATAGCCGCCAATCCGTGGTGGATTGATTGTTGCAGGCAAATAAAAACCGCAGTGGTAGGTGTTTCTCGGTAAACGTTGGGCTGCGCAAGCTTAGCCCAACCTACGACACTTTCAGCGAGTACGTCCTAAGTGGTGCTTTCCAAGTTA
The DNA here is from genome assembly GCF_046530675.1 of Chitinibacter sp. S2-10. Classification (GTDB taxonomy): domain Bacteria; phylum Pseudomonadota; class Gammaproteobacteria; order Burkholderiales; family Chitinibacteraceae; genus Chitinibacter. Next base: position 2,080,810 of record NZ_CP172558.1, read on the forward strand.
ATTTGATTCAATTGAATCTGTGAAAGGACGTTGCGCATTTGTTTAGCCATTGCACTGGCGTCAAAACCTGCGGGTTTCCGTTTTGCAGTTGAGATGCGCTCTACACAGTCAACGATTTGTTCTAATAGTATTAAATATTGAAATTCAAGGCTTTGGTCTTTCACCACAAGCCAATCCACTTGGGCTACGGACACAATTGCTCGCATTCTGGGTCGCAAACTGATGTAGTCACGAGTTTTGATAAACGAATTTCCCCAGCCTTCAATGTCGGCAATTTCCAAGCCGCAATAAAATTCATCAACGTAACCACCAAAGTGCAAGTCCCGCAAGCCATCATTGATCAATTTCTCAAGTACATTAAGATCAACTCGCCAACGTCCATGCTCTTCTGGTTCGCCATAATAAACAGTTCGCGTATGTTCACGGCCTAAAAAAATAACTTCACCACCTGTTCTTATTCTGAAGCTAAATTTCATGCAATAACTCAAGTCACGTAGGGCGGGTCGTGACCCGCGCTGAACTGCGGTTTGGATCTGCCAGATGGGCGGGTTATACCTCAAGGGTATTTCCTGCGGGTTACGCCTTCGGCTAACCCGCGCCTACGCTGGTGCTGATGGGTATATGGCTCTAGCTCAATATGATCATTGGCTGTAGCCATATACCCATAAGTAAAATCATTCCCTCGGAATCCCCAACGCCCTCGCCAAATACAGTCCCGTATGACTCGCCATATTCCGCGCCACATCTTCCGGCGTGCCGGTGGCGATAATCTGGCCGCCGCCTGCGCCGCCTTCTGGCCCCAGGTCAATCACCCAGTCGGCAGTTTTGATCACGTCCAGATTGTGCTCGATGACGACCACGGTATTGCCGTGGCTAGACAGGCGCTGAACGACTTTCAGCAGCAGGTCGATGTCGTGGAAATGCAGGCCGGTGGTCGGCTCGTCGAGGATATACAGCGTACGGCCGGTGTCGCGTTTCGAGAGTTCGAGCGCCAGTTTGACGCGCTGCGCTTCACCGCCCGATAGCGTGGTGGCGCTTTGGCCGAGGCGGATGTAGCCCAGACCAACGTCGAGCAGCGTTTGCAGTTTGCGCGCGACGGTGGGGACGGCGTTGAAGAATTCGAGCGCGTCTTCGACGGTCATATTCAGCACTTCGGTGATGCTCTTGCCTTTGTACTGGACTTCCAGCGTTTCGCGGTTGTAGCGCAGTCCGTGGCAGACGTCGCACGGCACGTACACGTCGGGCAAAAAGTGCATTTCAACCTTGATCACGCCGTCGCCTTGACATGCTTCGCAACGGCCGCCTTTGACGTTGAACGAGAAACGCCCCGGGCCGTAGCCGCGTTCGCGAGCGACCGGTACACCAGCAAATAGCTCGCGGATCGGCGTAAATAGCCCGGTGTAGGTCGCCGGATTCGAGCGCGGCGTACGGCCGATTGGCGATTGATCGACATTGATGACTTTGTCGAAATGCTCCAGTCCGGTGACTTCGCGGTACGGTGCGGGTTCGGCGCTCGCGCCGTTCAGATCGCGCGCGGCGATGCTGTACAGCGTGTCGTTGATCAGCGTCGATTTGCCCGAGCCCGATACGCCGGTGATACAGACCATCAGGCCAACGGGCAATTCGAGCGTCACGTCTTTCAGATTATTGCCGGTAGCGCCAACCAAGTGCAGCCATTTTTCGGCATCGGGTACGCGGCGCTTTTCCGGTTGCGTGATTTTACGCTTGCCGGTCATAAACTGGCCGGTGATCGAGTCGGGATTATTGAATACTTCGTCGGGCGTGCCGGCGGCAATAATTTGTCCGCCGTGCACACCCGCGCCGGGACCCATATCGACCAGATAATCGGCGGCGCGCATTGCGTCTTCGTCGTGTTCGACGACAATCACGGTGTTATCCAGATCGCGCAGGTGCATCAGCGTGCCGATCAGTCTGTCGTTATCGCGCTGATGCAGGCCGATTGACGGTTCATCGAGCACGTACATTACGCCGGTCAGGCCTGAGCCAATCTGGCTGGCGAGGCGAATCCGCTGCGCTTCACCGCCCGACAGCGTGTCGGCGCTGCGCTCAAGGCACAGGTAATCCAGACCCACATTAACCAGGAAGCCCAAGCGCTCGCTGATTTCCTTGACGATTTTTTCGGCAATCTGCGCTTTGCTGCCCTCTAGCGCCAAACTTTGGAAAAAGTGGAGTGTGTCGCGCAAGGCCAGGCGAGATAAGGCATGCAGATTATTACCCCCCACCCGTACATGGCGCGCTTCTTTGCGCAAGCGCGCGCCGTCGCAGGCGGGGCAGATTTGGTTATTCTGGTATTTCGATAATTCTTCACGCACCGACATCGAGTCGGTTTCGCGGTAGCGGCGTTCCAGATTGGGGATAATCCCTTCAAAACTGTGCACGCGTTCGAACTTGCTGCCGCGCTCATTCATATAAATAAAAGCGATTTCCTCGCGGCCTGAGCCGTGCAGAATGATCTGCTGCAGATCGTGCGGCAAATCTTCCCAGGCGGTCGCGGTGTCAAAACCGTAATGCGCCGCCAGGCTGGTCAGCATCTGGAAGTAAAACTGATTGCGCTTGTCCCAGCCCTTGATCGCGCCAGCGGCGAGACTCAGATCGGGGTGGGCGACGACGCGTTTCGGATCGAAAAAGGTTTTCTGGCCGAGGCCATCGCAGCTCGGACACGCGCCCATCGGGTTGTTGAACGAGAACAGGCGCGGTTCGAGTTCGGGCAGGCTGTAGCTGCAGACCGGGCAGGCAAATTTGGCCGAAAACCAGTGTTCTTTGTTGGAATCCATTTCAACGGCAATCGCGCGCCCATCGGCGTGGCGCAGCGCGGTTTCGAAGCTTTCGGCCAGACGCTGTTGCAAATCGGCGCGCACTTTCAGCCGGTCGATCACCACTTCAATCGTGTGTTTTTTGTTTTTATCGAGTTTCGGCGTTTCGTCGAGCTCAAATACTTCGCCGTCGACGCGAACGCGCACAAAACCTTGCGCGCGCAATTCTTCAAACAGGTCGAGATTTTCACCTTTTTTGCCGATCACCACCGGCGCGAGCACCATCAGTTTGCTGTCTTCGGGCAGCGCCAGCACATGATCGACCATCTGACTGACGGTCTGGCTTTGCAGCGGCTGATCGTGGTCGGGGCAGTAGGGCGTGCCGACGCGGGCAAACAACAAGCGCAAATAATCGTGAATTTCGGTGACGGTGCCCACCGTCGAGCGCGGGTTGTGGCTGGTCGCTTTTTGCTCGATTGAAATCGCCGGGCTCAAGCCTTCGATCAGATCAACGTCGGGCTTTTCCATCAATTGCAGGAACTGGCGCGCATAGGCGGAGAGCGATTCGACGTAGCGGCGCTGGCCTTCGGCGTACAGCGTATCGAAAGCGAGCGACGATTTGCCCGAACCCGATAACCCGGTAATGACGACCAGTTTACCGCGGGGCAGGTCGATATTCACGTTCTGCAGATTGTGCGTTCGTGCGCCGCGAATGCGGATCATCGGGGCTTCATGGGGGAGGGCATCACTGGAGATCGGACGATACATGCCGGTTTTGTCGCTAATAAAAAAGTGAACTGGCTATTGTAACGCCTGCACCGAAGGCGGGGAATTAAATCCACTGTTCCCAATGTGATTGTCAGCGGAGAAATTAGCTACTCAGTGGGTATTGCTCTGCAGGTCAATTGCAGTATGTTTTTTGTGGTAATACCCCTTGGTTGATAAAAAACAATCATTCTCAAAGAAGCCGATGGGCGCAATCGGGTAAAATGACACCTGATTCTGCGATGCCCTGTGCGCGTCGCTTTGCCGGATTGTGTGAAATGATGACTAAATTGGAATTGCGCGCCGCCAGTGGTTTGGCTGGTTTGTATGCTTTGCGCATGTTGGGCATGTTTTTGATTCTGCCGGTGTTTGCCGTTTACGCCGGACATTTGCCCGGTGGCGAAAATCATGCTTTGGTCGGTCTGGCGTTTGGTGCCTATGGCCTGACGCAAGCTTTGCTGCAATTGCCGTTTGGCATGTGGTCCGATCATGTTGGCCGCAAGAAAGTGATCTACATCGGCCTGGCGCTGTTTGCGCTCGGCTCGATTATGTGCGCAATGGCGGATCATATTGTCTGGCTGATTTTGGGGCGCGCCGTGCAGGGTGCGGGCGCGATTTCAGCGGCCATTACCGCCTTGCTCGCCGATTTGACGCGCGAAGAGCATCGAACCAAGGCGATGGCGATGATTGGTGCCAGCATCGCGTCGACATTTGCCGTGTCCTTGGTCGCCGCGCCCAAGCTGGCCGAACTGATTGGTTTACCCGGCATTTTTCTGCTGACTGCTGGGTTGACGATTGCGGCGATCATTGGCGTCTGGCGCGTGATTCCGAATCCAACCATCAGCCGTTTTCATTCCGACGCCGAGGCCAATACGTCCCGCTTGCCGCAAGTGCTGCGTCACCCGCAATTGCTGCGGCTCAATTACGGCGTATTCGCGCTGCATGCCGCGCAAATGGCGATGTTTACCGTGATGCCGCTGTTGTTGAAGCAAATCGGCGGTATCGACGTTGCGCATCACTGGTATATCTATTTGCCCGTCGTGCTGGTCGGCTTTGTGCTGATGGTGCCGGCAATTATTTACGGCGAGAAAAAACATCATCTGAAAGAAGTATTTATTTTTGCAATTGCGCTGATGTTCGTCGCGCAACTGGGAATGACGCTATGGCTACCTAGCTTGAGCGCGATTGTGATCTGGCTGAGTATTTATTTCATCGCCTTCAATATTCTGGAAGCGACGCAACCGAGTTTGATTTCCAAAATTGCGCCGACCGAGGCCAAAGGCACGGCGATGGGCGTCTATAACACTTGCCAGTCGGCCAGCATGTTTCTGGGCTCGGCGCTGGCGGGCTGGTTGTATCAATATTACGGCAGCGCAACGCCCGTGTTCGCCCTGTGCGCGAGCCTGATGGCGATCTGGCTGATTGTCTCGTGGGGAATGCAACCACCGTTGCCGGTGAAAACCAAAATGTTTCACATCGGCGAAGAATGGGCGGGCAATGCAGCCGAACTGTCTGCTAAACTAGGCGCCATTGACGGTGTTAAAGAAGCCGTTGTACTCATTGAAGAACGTGTTGCCTTGCTTAAAGTCCTGCAGGAAGGCTGGGATGAAGCGGCAGCACAACAACTTATTGCGGAGACCAATTGAAATGGCATCGTTGAACAAAGTGTTGCTGATCGGCAATTTGGGTAAAGACCCGGAATCGCGCTTTTTGCCGAGCGGCGGCGCGGTATGCAATTTTTCAATTGCCACGACCGAGAGCTGGAAAGACAAAAACACCGGTGCCAAGCAGGAAAAAACCGAATGGCATAACATCACGATGTACGGCCGTTTGGCTGAAATCGCCGGTGAATACCTGAAAAAAGGCAGCCAGGTCTACATCGAGGGCAAGCTGCAAACGCGCAAATGGCAGGATAAGCAAACCGGCGCAGATCGCTACACGACTGAAATTATCGCTGACGAGATGAAAATGCTCGGCGGCCGTGCTGGTGGCGGAATGGGCGGTGGCTCGCAAGGTGGCCAAGGTGGCGGCTACGGCGGCGATGATTTCAATCAGGAATACAGCGCGCCACAAGCCCCACGCCAGGCTCCGCAAGCCGCACCACAACAAGCCGCTCGCCCGGCAAAAAGCTTTGATGATTTCGAGGATGACATCCCGTTTTGACCTTGTTTTGAAGGTTTAGATCATCCAATCAAAAGCCCCCGGAATTTCGGGGGCTTTTGATTGGCGCTGGCCTGATTTTCCGGGTGGGATCATGTCGGTAAAATACGCTGCAAGGCGTGTTTGAATGGCTGCTCGCCAGTGCGCTGCTGTTCGAGCAGCAAGCCGAATTCCTTGGCATTGACCGGCAGGGAAAACAGATAGCCCTGACCAAAGTCGCAGCCGGCTGCGAGCAATAACTGAGCTTGCTCTTCGGTTTCAATGCCTTCGGCGATGACTTTCATTCCCAGTTTATGTGCAATGGCAATAATCGCTTCGCACAGTGCCAGATCATCTGATCCGGGTTTCATATTCTGGACAAAAGATTTGTCGATCTTGATGTAATCGATATCGAATTTTTTTAGATACGACAACGATGAATAGCCTGTGCCAAAGTCGTCGAGCGCAACCTTGATCCCATGATTGTGAAATTCGGCGAGGCTGCTCTCGACTGTGTTCGTGGCATCCAGCAGCAAACCTTCGGTAATTTCAATAATCAGGCTGCTGCCAGTCAGGTTGAGCTTTTGCAATTGCCCCAGCCACTCCTGATTTTGGGCTTTGTTCAGAAATTGCCGGGGTGAGACGTTAATACTGATGCGCAAATCCGGTGCAATCTCTGCCCGCCATTGCTGTAATTGCTGAGTGACATTGCCAAAAACCCAGTCGCTGATCGCACCGATCATTCCGGTGTCTTCGGCAATCGGGATAAATGAATCCGGGCTGATTGCACCATGAAGCGGATGATCCCAGCGGATCAGCGCTTCGGCCTTGCAGAAAATGCCGGTAGTCAGCTCGATGATGGGCTGATAGGCCATCCAGTATTGCTGCTGATTCATGGCTTCACGCAAGCCGGTTGAAATCTGCAGGCGGACTTCGGCAGCCTTTTGCATGAACGATTCGAAATAATTGAAACTATTCCGGCCCGAGCGTTTGGCGTTGTACATCGCCTGATCCGCATTTTTCATCAGCTCGGTGACTTCGGTTCCATCGCCGGGAGCAATGGCGATGCCTATGCTACCGGACAGATAACAGACTTCGCCATCCAGATAATAAGGCTCGGACAATTTGCCCAAAATGATCTGGGCGATCTGATCGACGACGGTGGAGTTGTCCAGACCGCTTAGATGAATGACGAATTCATCGCCACCGAGGCGGGCGACGGTATCTGTGCTGCGTACGCTGCCGAGCAAACGGTTGGCTGTTTCTTTCAGTAACAAATCGCCAATCGAGTGCCCCAGCGTGTCATTGATGGTTTTGAAATGATCCAGATCGATCATCAGCAAGGCCAGCATTTTCCGGTTGCGCTGGCATTTGCTCAGCTCTTGTGACAGAAGCTCCAGAAACGAGCGACGGTTGCACAGGTTGGTCAGCGAGTCGTGTTTGGCCAGATAGTTCAGTTGTTCCTGCACTGCGAGCATGGCGCCGATATCGGCAAAAACAACCACATAATGGCTGGGCTGGTTTTCGCTGTCGCGAACCAGATTGATGGTTTCCCAGACGGATAACGCTTTTCCTGTTTTTCTGCGATAGAGTATCTGCCCTTGCCATTGGCCGCGCTCGGGCTTGCTCAGCTCTTCGAAAAAATGGGCGCTGTGCCGCTGGGCGTAGAGTTTGTTGATGCTGGACCAGTCTTGCGCTTCCTGCGAGCTATAACCCGTCAGGCGTGAAAACGCGGGGTTGCTCGAAATGATCCGGCATGACAAATCCAGAATGAAGATCCCTTCTGCTGTCGCTTCAAAAACAGCCATGGCCTGACGCAATTGTTCTTCGTTGCGGCGTCGTTCGGTAATATCTTGCAAAACACCAACGAGGCGGCTTTGGTGGCGATCAGCATCTTCGAATCGTTTGGCCTGGACTTCGATCCAGCGGCTTGGCCCATCTCTGTCGTGGGTACGGAAAATGGTATTGATATTCTGCCCCTTGCTGCGGGCAGATTCGATGCTGTTTTGCACGTTAGCCAGGTCGCGCGGATCAATGCGCTGATAAAAGTGGCTTAGTGATTCGCACAGTGGTGCGCTGGCACCCATATAACCGGCTTCAAACAGATTAAAAATCCGGATTTGTTCGGAATTGAAATCCCATTCCCACACATTGAGCGATGCCGATTCAAGCGCCTGTTTGAAAAGCTGGCCATTATTGTCGATTTGCTGGTCAACATCGTGCCTGACTGCGGCCATTTTCAAGGTGGCATTCAATTCTCGTGGCGAGACAGGTTTGACCAGATAACCGTAGGGCAGGGCAGCTTCGGCGCGTCGCAAGGTGGCGTCTTCGGCGTAAGCGGTCAGAAAAATAATCGGGATTTTCAGCGTGCTATGAATGGTCTGCGCCGCTTCGATACCATCCATCGGGCCTTCAAGATGGATATCCATCAAAACCATATCGGGTTGGTGATTCTGAGCCGCCTCAATGGCCTGCGCACCCGTAGGGACGACCTGGCAGACATTGTAGGACATGGCCTCCAGCTGCTGTTTCAAATCGAGCGCAATAATACGCTCGTCTTCGACAACCAGAACGCGGATTGCACTCATGAATGGGTTTCCTCCATGATGGGCAAATGCAATTCAAAGCGAACACCGGGTTGATTGTCGTGAATACTGAGTTCCCCGCCAATCTGATCCGCCAGAATTGGAATCAGTTGCAAGCCCAGCGATTTGGTGTGTAATTGGCTGTCATTCACCGGCAAACCCACTCCATGATCGGCGACGGTCAAAACGGCTCGGGTGGCATCAAGACGCTGCAGTTTGATCGTGACCTTTCCCGTTTCGGACGGATCCGGATAGGCATGTTTGAAAGCATTGATGACCAGCTCGTTAATCAGAAGACCGCAAGGCGTTGCACGTTGCAGTTCGATCAAAACCGGCTGTTCTTCGGTTTCGATATTCAGTTGTATCCTTTGCACCAGCGCCCCCAGACTACTGAGTAAAAGCTGACCAAACCGTTGCAGATACTCGCCCAGATCGACCCGGGAAAAATCGTGTCGCTCGTACAGCAATTGGTGGATCAGTGCCATTGAGCGCACTCTGGTCTGGCTGTCGATCAGTACATCTTTCATTGCCTGATCGAGTACCAGATTGGCCTGCATATTGAGCAGGCTGATAATGACCTGCAGATTGTTTTTGACCCGGTGGTGAATTTCATTCAACAGCACGGTTTTTTCCGCCAGCGCAGCTTCAATCTGTTGCTGCGCCTGTTTGCGCGAGGTGATATCGACAATGGCAGCCAACACCATTTTGCCGTGTTCGGTATCGATTGGGTTCAGGCCGATTTCGACCGGAAATTCGCTGCCATCCTTGTGCAAACCGTATAAATCTCGTCCGGCACCCATTGGTCGCGCAATGGGGGTGGTAAAGAAACCGTTCCGCAATGCGGCGTGACCGTGTCTGAAGCGCTCGGGGACCAGCATTTCTATCGATTGCCCCATCAATTCATGCTGCAGATAACCAAAAGTGGTTTCGGTATGCCGGTTGGCCAGCACGATGATGCCTTCCAGATTGACCATGATCATCGCATTCGGTGCTTCCTGCACGACCTGCTGGAAACTTTCTTCCAGCCGTTTTCGGGTCGATACATCGCGGGTCACTTTGGCAAAACCCTGTATCACGCCTGCTTCGTCGAGCAAGGGCGTAACGACAACCTGCGCCAAAAACAGGCTGCCGTCTTTGCGACGGCGCAAGTCGTCATTTTCAAACCGGCCCATGGTTCTGGCCTGCTCCAGCTCTTGCATTGAGCGTTCATGCGCATTGGCCTGACCGGGAAAGAAAATCGAGAAATGCTGGCCGATCACTTCGTCCGAGTTGTAACCATGAATGCGCTCGGCACCGATATTCCAGCTAATGATATGCCCGGATAGATCCAGAATATAAATCGCATAATCCTGTACACAGGTCACCAGTAAGCGGAATGCGGCGTCCGATTCGGTCATGTTGTGGATCTGCCGATGTGTGACATGGTCATTCATATTCATGCTCCATTCTGCTTACTGCTTTCTTGGCATTGCTGTTTCTTTGGAAAATCCATTAATTACTGCTTAGTTGGTCTTGCTTGGTTTGTCGAAAAAATACGTCGTTTTTATGACGCGCGGACGCTGTGATGTTGATTGCTGCGCAATAAAAAAGCCTGCATTGCGCAGGCTTTTTATCGGGATTTACACCGGCTTATTACATGCCGGCAATGCACAGATATTTCAGCTCGACATACTCGTCGATGCCGAAACGTGATCCTTCGCGGCCGAGCCCCGATTGCTTGACGCCACCAAAGGGGCCGACTTCGTTCGAGATCAACCCGGTATTGACGCCGACCATGCCTGATTCGAGCGCTTCGGCGACGCGGAAAATCCGGCCAATGTCGCGGCTGTAGAAATACGCTGCCAGACCAAATTCGGTTGCGTTCGCCTGCTTGATCGCATCGGCTTCAGTATCGAAACGGAACAGCGGCGCAATCGGGCCGAAGCTTTCCTCGCTGGCGACTTTCATTTCGGAAGTCATTCCCTTGAGCAACGTTGGTTCGAAGAATGTCCCGCCCAGTGGATGTCGCCCGCCGCCACTGGCGACGCTGGCACCTTTGCTGAGTGCATCGGCAATGTGCTCTTCGATTTTGGCGACGGCTTTGTTGTCGATCAGCGGTCCCTGAATCACGCCCTCATCCATGCCGTTGCCGACTTTCAGCCTTTGCATTGCGAGCGCCAGTTTTTCGGCGAAAGCGTCGTAAACACCGCTTTGCACCAGAATCCGGTTGGCGCAGACGCAGGTTTGTCCGGCGTTGCGGAATTTGGCGATCATCGCGCCTTCGACTGCGGCATCGAGGTCAGCATCGTCAAAAACGATAAACGGCGCATTGCCGCCCAGTTCAAGCGACAGCTTTTTGATCGTTTCGGCGCATTGCTTCATCAACAGCCGGCCAACTTCGGTGCTGCCGGTAAAGCTCAGTTTGCGCACGGTCTCATTTGTTGCCAGCTCGCCGCCGATGTCATTGGCGCTGCCGGTCACGATATTAATGACGCCAGCCGGAACCCCGGCACGCTGCGCCAGCTCGGCCAGCGCCAGTGCGGTCAGCGGCGTCTGGCTCGCCGGTTTGACAACCATCGTGCAGCCCGCCGCCAGCGCGGGGCCGGCTTTGCGCGTGATCATCGCCGCCGGGAAATTCCACGGCGTGATCGCTGCGGTGACGCCGATGGGCTGGCGCAGCACCAGAATGCGTTTGTCGGCCTGCGGGTGTTGCAGCACATGGCCGTCGAGCCGCTTGGCTTCCTCGGCAAACCATTCGATAAAGCTCGCGGCATACGCAATTTCGCCTTTGGCCTCAAACAGCGGCTTGCCTTGCTCGGCGGTCATGATGCGGGCGAGATCGTCCTGGTGTTGCATCAGCAATTCGAACCAGCGGCGCAGAATGCCCGATCTTTCCTTGGCCGAACGCGCTCGCCACGCGGGCAGGGCCGCGTCGGCGCTGGCAATCGCGCGGCGGGTTTCAGACACGCCCATGCGCGGGACATTGGCAATCGTTTCGCCGGTCGCCGGATTGTCGACCGCGATGGTCGCGCCGGAATCGGCGTTCTGCCATTGATCGCCAATCAGGCATTGCTGGCGCAACAGCGTGGGGTCGTTCAGTTTAAGCATGATTTAACCTTTTAATGCGGCTTCCAGAATATCGAGCCCTTCAGCAAATACCGAATCTTCGATGGTCAGCGGGAACAGGAAGCGGATGACGTTGGCGTAAGTGCCGCAAGTCAGCAGAATCAGTCCGCGTTCGAGCGCGCGAGCCTGAACTGCCTTGGTGCGTTCGACATCGGCCTGGCCGCTGACCGGATCGATCAGCTCGATCGCCACCATCGCGCCGGGGCCGCGAATATCGGCGATGTGCGGTACGTCGGCCTTGATCGCTTGCAGGCGCGATTTTAACCGCTCACCGAGCAGATTGGCGCGCGCATTGAGTTGTTCGGTCTCGATGACATCGAGCACGGCATGCGCTGCGGCAATCGCCAGCGGATTGCCGGCATAAGTGCCGCCTAGTCCACCGGGGTTAGGGGTATCCATGATTTCGGCTTTACCAGTAACGGCTGACAGCGGATACCCTCCGGCCATGGATTTGGCCAGTGTCATCAGATCTGGCTGCACATCATAATGATCCATCGCAAACCAGCGGCCGGTACGCGCAAAGCCGGTCTGGATTTCGTCGGCGATCAGCAGAATACCGTGTTCGTCGCACAGGCCGCGCAGCGCGCGCATGAATTCGGGCGGCGCAACATAAAAGCCGCCTTCGCCCTGTACCGGCTCCAGAATAATCGCTGCGACGCGTTTCGGATCGACATCGCTTTTGAACAATTCATGCAGCGCTTTGAGTGATTGTTCGACGCTGACGCCGTGCAGCGGGTTGGGGAAGGGCGCGTGATAAATCTCGGCCGGGAAGGGGCCAAAGCCGACTTTGTACGGAACGACCTTGCCGGTCAGCGCCATACCCATCATTGTGCGGCCATGAAAACCGCCAGAGAAAGCGATCACGCCGCTGCGGCCGGTCGCCGCACGGGCGATCTTGATTGCATTTTCGACCGCTTCGGCACCGGTCGAGAAAAACGCCGTTTTCTTCGCGTAATCTCCCGGTGTCAGCGCATTGATCCGCTCGGCCAGCGCGATATACGACTCGTACGGAACAACCTGATAGCAGCTGTGCGTAAAACGCTTGAGTTGCGCCTCGACTGCCGCGGTGACTTTTGGGTGGCAATGGCCGGTATTGAGTACGGCAATGCCACCAGCAAAGTCGATAAATCGCCGCCCTTCGACATCCCATAATTCGGCGTTGAGCGCGCGCTCGACATAAAACGACGCCATCACGCCAACGCCACGCGGCGTCGCTGCGGCTTTACGCGCTTGCAGACTTTGATTGTTGCTCATGCTATCCATCCTGCCGACATGCGCCGGCCTTGATTCGTTAAATGATATTGAGCCCCACGATTCCCGTTACTTTGCAGTAAATCAATGGGTATGTGGCCGAAAGGCTCATTTAATAAAAGGTTCATGCCAATACCAGTGCCGGTATTCGCACTGGAGATGCTGCGCCAATCCCCAGCATCAAGCCGAGCGAGGAACAGGCGTGGCGCAGATGCCGAGCCGCTTTTTCTTTGGTTCCGTTGGTGGAGCAAAAGAAATGAACCCGTGGACGCGGCGGAACGCGTATCAAAACAAACGTGCGAAGCACAGAAAATCATCATTGCTGCATTTTTTGATGCTGCGCGTGCACAGCAATACTTACTTGATCAGCCCCAGCTGTTTTTTCAGCGTCAGCGCATCGTAGAAATCGCCCTGATAAACAATCTGGCCTTGTTTGACTTTGATCAGCGACAGGCCGTTGAGTGAAATCTTGTTGCCGGTCGGTTTGTCTCCTTCAAATGGAATGCCGGTATTGGTGCCGGTGAACACCCAGCGGAAGGCAATCCCATCCTTGCTGACGACCGGTTCGTCGACCATTTCCCATTTCAGATCAGGCAAGGCGGCGATAAAAAACTTGATCACATTGTCGCGAGCCGGAACGACGCCGATCTGCGATTCGCCGACGGTGACGTCGTAATACTCGACTTCATAATCGAGATAACTGGCGGCCAGATTGGCGTCGTGTTTGTTCCAGCCGGCCATATAGGCTTTGACGACCGAAAGTGGATCGCTTTTGCTTGGCGCCGCCAGTGCTGTTTGTTGCAACAGGGCAAAAGTGAAGAGGGACAAGACCAGACGGATAAGATGCTTCATGATGCGCTCCTTGTGGGTACGACACGGTTGAATACATACAAAATCAGATATTAATCATGGGGTATTTGTCTGAAGCCATTTTTGGATGTTGGCTTCAGGTCAATACCTTGCTTAGGTATTTAAAATTTACAGCTTCACCATCACATGCCGAACGCAGCTGTAGTCTTCCAGTGCGTACATCGACATATCCTTGCCGTAGCCGGATTTTTTCATCCCGCCGTGCGGCATTTCATTGACCAGCATGAAATGCGTATTGATCCAGGTGCAGCCGTATTGCAGCTTGGCGGCAAACTGCATCGCGCTGCTGACGTCACGCGTCCAGACCGAGCTGGCCAGGCCATATTCGGAATCGTTGGCCCAGCTCAGCGCCTGCTCGGGTTCGTCAAAGCGGGTGATCGATACCACCGGGCCGAACACTTCCTGCCGGACGATTTCGTCATTCTGCAATGCACCGGCGACGACGGTCGGCTCGTAAAAGAAGCCACGCCCGTTGCCCATTTTGCCGCCCGCCGTGATTTCGATATGCGATTGTTGCGCTGCGCGCTCGACAAAGCTGGCGACGCGATTGCGCTGGCGCTCGGAAATCAGTGCCCCCATTTCGACGCCGTCCAGATGCTGTTCGCCATATTTGATGCTGGACACTGCGCTCGACAGATCGGCGACGAGCTTGTCGTAGATTTTGGCACCGGCGTAAATGCGGCATGCAGCGGTGCAGTCTTGTCCGGCGTTGTAGTAGCCGAAAGTGCGGATGCCGGCGACGACTTCGTCGAGGTCGGCGTCGTCCATCACAATCACCGGCGCTTTGCCGCCGAGCTCAAGATGTGTGCGTTTGACCGTTTTGGCTGCGGCTTCGAGAATGCGGCTGCCGGTCGAAATATCGCCGGTCAGCGACACCATGCGTACGGCCGGATGGCTGATCAGCGGCGCTCCGACGGTATCGCCACGTCCGAGCACGACATTGACGACGCCCGGTGGCAGGATTTCGGCGATCAGCTCGGCCAGTTTCAGCGTTGTGAGCGGCGTTTGTTCCGATGGCTTGATCACGACGGTATTGCCAGCGGCAATCGCTGGGGCGATTTTCCATGCCGCCATCATCAGCGGGTAATTCCACGGCGCGATGCTGGCAACAACGCCGAGCGGATCGCGTCTCACCATGCTGGTGTGGCCGGGCAGATATTCACCAGCCAGCATGCCCTGCTGATTGCGAATCGCGCCGGCAAAAAAACGGAAGACGTCGGCGACTGCCGGAATTTCGTCATTGAGCGCAGCCAGATACGGTTTGCCGCAGTTGAGCGACTCGAGCCGGGCAAATTCGGTCGCGCGCGATTCGATGGCATCGGCCAGTTTGAGCAGCAAAGTGCTTTTGTCTTTCGGGCTGGTGCTGGCCCAACTATTAAAGGCGCTGCTGGCGGCGGCCACGGCGGCCTGAATCTGGCTTGGCGATGCTTCAGCAATTTTTTCGATCACTTCGCCCGTTGCCGGATTGAGTACGTCCTCGATTGAACCTTCGCCGCGTAGAAACTGGCCATTGATCAATAATTGGGTGTTCATTGTTTTCTCTCCTAAATCGGGTTATTTGCTACTACCAGCCGTGTCTTCGGTGCCGTTGGTCAGCCACCAGGCGAACAAAATGGGGAGTGTCGTCAGCAGCATGACGCCCAGTGCAACGACATTGGTCACTGGCACATCGCGTGGTCGGCCAAGCTGGTTGAGCATCCAGATCGGCAGGGTTTGTTGTTGACCGGCGGTAAAGGTCGTGACGATGATTTCGTCAAAACTCAGGGCAAAAGCCAGAATTCCACCAGCGAGCAAGGCCGTTGCCATTTGCGGCAGTACGACGTAGCGGAAGGTTTGCCAGCCGTCAGCGCCCAGATCCATCGACGCTTCGACCAGACTGTGAGAAGTACGCCGTAGCCGGGCGACAACATTGTTGTAAACGACGACGACGCAGAAAGTCGCGTGACCAATCGCAATCGTCGCAAAGCCCGGCTCGATTCCCGCCATGCGGAATGCCGATAGCAGCGAAATACCGGTAATGATGCCGGGCAGCGCGATGGGCAGAATCAGCATCAGCGTGATCGCGTCCTTGCCAAAGAAAGCGCGGCGGTACAGCGCGCCAGCGGCGAGCGTGCCAAGAATCAGTGCGCCTATCGTTGCGCTCAGGGCGATGCGGGTTGATAGCCAGACGGCTTCGAGCATGTCGGTACGCTCGGCTGCCGCTGCGAACCAGTGCAAGGTAAAGCCTTTCAATGGAAAGCTGAATGCCGATTCTTCGGTATTGAACGCGTACAGAATCACCATCACGATGGGGAAATGCAGAAAGGCAATGCCGCCCAGCGCGAGCAATTTGAGCCACCATGCTGCGCGTGGCGAGCCATCGGCATGAGTTGCGGGGATTTTAGAGTGCATCGAAAGCTCCCAGACGACGCGCCATCGTCAGATAGATCGCGATAATGACCACCGGAACCACGGTAAACGCAGCCGCCATCGGCATATTGCCGATCGAGCCCTGCATCGTATAAACCATCGTGCCGATATACAGCCCGGACGGACCGATCAGTTGTGGAATGATGTAATCACCCAGCGTCAGGCTGAAGGTGAAAATCGATCCGGCAATGACGCCGGGAAAAGCCAGTGGCAGGATGACGGTGCGGAAAGTCTGTGCCGGCGTGGCGCCCAGATCGGCGCTGGCTTGCAGCAGATTGGCCGGAATCCGCTCGATTGACGCCTGAATCGGCAAAATCATGAACGGCAGCCAGATATAGGTGAAGACGGTAAAGCGCCCCAGATTCGACGTTGACAGCGAATTACCGCCAATACTGGGCAAGGACAGCAGCCAGTCAACAATCCAGGTCAGCCCCAGCGTGTTATAGAACCAGTAAATAACGCCGCCTTTGGCCAGAATTACGGTCCAGGCGTAGGCTTTGACGATATAACTCGCCCACATCGGCAGCATCACGGCGACATACATTGCGCCGCGTTGCCAGCCGCGTGCGTAGCGCGCCATGTAATAGGCAATCGGAAAAGCCAGAATGGCTGAAGCAATCGTCACCGCACATGCCATGCTCAGCGTACGGCTGACGACATCGTAATTGGCGTCGTCGAACAGAGCCTGATAGTTGGCCCAGGTCAGATCGGGTGTTACCGCCATCGTGAAATCGTCGAAGGTATAGGCGCTTTGCCACAGCAGTGCCAGTAGCGAACCCAGATAAACGACGCCAAACCACAGTAGCGGCGGCAGCAGCAAAACCATCAGAAACAGGCGAGAACGACGCCATAACACATCGGAGAGCGCGCGTACGGGTTGGAAGGCGGTGCTTTGCACCGTGATGGCACTCATGCTGCCTGCTCCTGCAACGTCACCATGCTGGTCGCAGCCCAATGGATGCTCAGCGCGCTACCCAGCTCGGGCAAGGCGGTGTTGTGAGTCAGATCATGCGCGAGCGTGACCCAGACGCATTCGCCCGAGCCCACTTGCAGCGCCAGCTTGCTGCTGGCACCGTGGTAATGCACATCGGCGACGACCCCCTGCAATTGCGGTTCGCCATTGGGCGCCGTACCCAGCCGGATATGTTCGGGGCGGATGGCAAAAGCTTGGGATTGTCCGCTGATCTGTCGCGCCAGTTCGCCGCGGATCACGTTCGATGTACCGACAAAATCAGCGACGAAAACGGTTTTTGGCTGGGTGTAGAGCATTTTGGGCGTGTCCAGTTGCTCGATTTTGCCTTTATTGAATACGGCGACGCGATCCGACATTGACAATGCTTCGCTCTGGTCGTGCGTCACATAGATAAACGTAATTCCCAGCTGCTTTTGCAGCGCTTTTAATTCCGATTGCATCTGCTCGCGCAATTTCAGATCAAGCGCGCCGAGCGGTTCGTCAAGCAGCAAAACACGAGGTTTGTTGACCAGCGCGCGTGCCAGTGCAACACGCTGCCTTTGGCCGCCGGACATTTGCCCGGGTTTGCGATCGCCAAAGCCGCCCAGTGCGACCATGTCCAGTGCGGCTTCGGCTTCGCGGTAACGTTCGGCTTTCGCGACGCCTTTGACTTTCAGCCCGTAGGCGACGTTGTCGCGGATATTCATATGTGGAAACAGCGCATAGTCCTGAAACACCGTATTCACGTCGCGGCGATATGGCGGCAGCCCGGCTGCGGCAACACCATGGATCAGAATTTCACCGGCAGTGGCTTGCTCGAAACCGGCGATCAGTCGCAGGCAGGTCGTCTTGCCTGAGCCGGATGGCCCCAGCATCGAGAAAAACTCGCCGTCGGCAATCGTGACGCTGACCTGATCGACTGCGCGTACGCCGCCAAAATGACGGCTGACCTGTTGAAATTCGACTGCTGCTTTCATGATGGTGTTTCCTTTGCCCGGATGCGGGGCGTGACAAGCCGATCCAGAAGCATGATTGCTCATGGGTATATCTTTGTAGGCTATGTAAATAAATGGCTGCAGCAATATACTGTCTGTGCAGCCATTTTTCCTCAGGGCTTAGCGTCCGCCCATGATGGCGATATAGTCACGGGTCCAGCGGCTATACGGTACGCACTGGCTTTGCGTCGCGCATTTGGCTTGAGGGGTTTTCCAGAAGGCGATCTGGGTGAAGCGCTCGAAGCCATTGCTTTTGCAGAAGTCGCTGCCGCCCGGCGCTTTTTCTGCGCAGGCTTTGGGTACGACCGGATTGGCACCAAACCATTCGGCGAGTGATGATTGCAGCTTCAGATTGAGCGAATGCTCCATCCACTTGTAGGCACAAGTCAGATTTTTCGCATCGGCGTGCAGCATCGTTGTATCGGCCCAGCCGGTTGCACCTTCTTTCGGAATCACGCCGGTCACCGGAAATTTCTCGCCCTGCAAGGCGTTGATCTGATAACCCCAGGCGCTGCTTGCTGCGACGCCTTCATTTTTGAAGTCGTTCATCTGGACGGTCACATCATGCCAGTAACGATGTGTCAGTTGTTTTTGCGAACGCAGCAGTTTGAGGACTTCTGCATATTGCTTTTCATTCAATTCATATGGATCTTTGATCCCCAGCGCCGGATTTTTCTTCATCAGATAAAGTGCTGCATCGGCAATATAAATAGCGCCATCGTAGGCCTGTACCCGGCCTTTATTGCTCTTGCCGTCGGGTAATTTCTGTTCCTCGAAAACGACGTTCCAGCTATCGGGTACTTTGTTGCCAAAAATTTTGGTGTTGTAAGCCAGAAAGTTGGCGCCCCATTGATACGGCGTGCCGTAATGTTTGCCATCAACGGTATGCCACGCGCCATTCATCAGACGCGGATCAAGGTTTTTCCAGCTTGGAATCAGCGCGGTGTTGATTTCCTGCACTTTTTTACCGTAAATCAGCCGCAGGCTGGCATCGCCCGACGCGGTGACCAGATCGTAACCGCCCTGATTCATCAGGCTGACCATTTCATCTGATGTTGCTGCAGTTTTTACGCTGACTTTGCAGCCGGTGTCTTTTTCAAAATCGCTGACCCAGTCGTATTGCTTGTCGGTTTCGCCTCGCTCGATATAGCCGGGCCACGCGATGATGTTGAGTTTACCTTCTGCTTTTCCCAGGCTGCTTGGTGGTGCAGCCTGTGCGATTGACGCGACTGCCATGGTGGTCAGTAGTGCCAAACTATGTGCAATGCAGTTTGAAGCGAGGGGACGTGACAGTTTCATGGTGGCTCTCCGTATGTGTCCATGCAATGGCAGGGGTCTATTGTGGTTTCGATTTTAGATAGACTTTGGTAGTCAACAAGTTGCGATTACAAATATAAATTATCGAAAAAACAGATAGGTGATGCGCTTCGATTCGCATATTTGGCGACTAACGACTGTTCTTTCGCTATTCATGACGCAATCAAAGCGCTGAGAAAGCACCGGAAAAATCAAGTTCTAGTGAAATCAGGCGGCAGCGGGGTTGCAAGATTTTATACTCTGGACTGCGTATTTTCTATTGGGTATATGCTGCTGGCTATTATTTTTAAAGGTTTTTGGCTGTATACGTGGCATTGTATTGAGGGTTTTGCCTTAAAAACCATGCTTGCTTGAGATACTAAGGAGAGAGAGTTGAACTGCGCTTGCAGCCGATGTGATTGATTGGCCGCGAGTATTTGTTTTTAGCGATGGCTACCGCTGGGCGTCAAACTGACGATGGTTTGTTTCTGTTTGTGCGAATGCATATACAGATCATTCTATTTTTTAGATTGATTGTGGTGTGGCTTTAGTAGTCTTGTTTGGTGAATTACAGGCTTTGCCGTCGGTGCGAGCGGGCAAATTCCCGTGCGACAATCAGAAAATGTTGGGCCGCTTCGGATAATTTGCTGCCGCGTCGCCAGGCAACGCCGATTTCAAGCACCGGCATTTCCTGCTGGATCGCACGCATTTCCAGCCGGTCGCCATCCAGTGACCACGGGCGGTACAGCATTTCCGGCAGGATGGACAAACCAGCGCCGGTGGCCACTAGGCTGCGAACCGCTTCAACTGATTGTGTTCGCATGGCCACTTTGGGGTTGAGTCCGGCGGCGCGCCAGAAGGCGCTGGTGTTGTCATCCAGCTCGTCGAGCTTGAGCATGATCATTGCTTCGTTGGCGATTTCATTCAGATTGATGCTGCCCAGTTCAAGCAAGGAGTGATTGCTCGGTAACCAGACTCGCCACGGCGTTTCCTGCAAGACTTCAACTTCCAGCGCCAGACGGTTTTCGACATTGGACGCCAGTACAATCGCCAGATCCAGTTCGCCATTGACCAGCAAATGCTCCAGAAACCCACGCTGATCTTCAACCAGACGCACGTCGATTTTGGGAAAGGTGCGGCGAAAACGGTCAAGCAGATAAGGCAGGAAATAGCCAGACATCAATCCGGTGACGCCTAAATTGAGTTGCCCGGCCATCGCGTCAGGGCGCGCAGACAGAGCTTGCTGCGCATTGCGAACGACAGCCAGAATCTCATGCGCGTGACGCAAAAACTGATGTCCGGCATGCGTGAGTACCATGCCGCGTGCATGTCGTTGAAACAGGCTGACTCCCAGCTCGGCTTCGAGGGTTTTGATCGCTTCGGTGATGACCGATTGTGAAATATTCAGCGTTTGCGTTGCGCCAGTAATCGATTCGGCTTCGGCGACGGCAATAAAGTAGCGGACATTACGAAAGGAAAAACTCATGGTGGGTGAATCCGGATGAAATCGATTCACTATAGTCGTCCAGATTCCTTCGGGCTTTAAAGAGTCAGGAGGCGTATTTTGGCAGCGCGGCTTGTGCCAGGTTTACGGCGGTTCCATGCAATGGCTCGGCAATGGCATCTAATTGTGGAACCGTTGTCTCGTCCAGCAGACAGGGTTGCACTCCAACCAGATAGTCAGTGGCTTGCTCTACGGTTCGACTTTTCAGAATTTCGATTCGTTCCTGAACAAAGAATATGCGGTGGATGCCGCCAATGACGGGTAAAAGCTCGGCCAGAATGCCGGCAGGGGCGTCGCGCAATAGATGCCAATCCTGATCATGTACAATAAGCACGTTCAAATGGGCGCCCCAGGCCAATTTGCCTTGCAGATGTTGCGGAGAAATGGCCAGTATGGTGCATACCATGGTGGGTTCAAGAATCAGCGCCTTGAGTTGATCCAGCGTTTCATCTATTGGCTGATGTGCTATTTCATGCAGATTTCGTTTCACAGGAATGACTCTTTATGAAAGAGGTGATTCTGATTTTTTGTTGAAATATGAAACAAATCAAGTAATTATTTTTCGATAAGCCGATCAATGACAATAAAAGTGACCCGTGTTGCCGCCGGAATTCTGATCAAGCCAGACGGCCAGTTTCTATTGGCCAGCCGCCCGGCTGGCAAGCCCTACGCCGGATACTGGGAGTTTCCCGGTGGCAAGCTCGAGCAAGGCGAGAATGCGCTCGCCGCATTAAAGCGCGAATTGCATGAGGAGCTGGGAATTGAAGTCGTGCAGGCGACCCCCTGGTTATGTCAGCGCTTTGATTACCCGCATGCACGGGTCGAGCTGTATTTTTATCGGGTAACGCAATGGCGCGGTGAAATTCATTCGCATGAAGGGCAGGATTTTGCCTGGCAGCAGGTTGGCGCGCTGAATGTTTCGCCGATTTTGCCGGCCAACGGGCCGATTTTGCGGGGGTTGAGTTTGAGCGAGGTGTTGCTGTTCTCTACTGCGGGGCAGATCGAAGAGGCGGATTTGCTGCGTCAGATGGCCGCGCACTGGCAGCGTAGGAGTGCCTGGCTGGTGCTGCGCGAGCCGCAACTTGACACAGAAAGTTACCGCCAGCTGTGCGAGAAAATCGCCGCGTTGTCACGTCCGCACGGCGGCAAATTGATCGCCCATGGTGTAGATTGGTGCGCCTTGCAGGACTTGCCCGTTGATGGGGTACATCTGAGTTCAAGGCAATTGCTGACGGCGCAGCAACGCCCGCGCGGTTTTGATTGGGTCGGTGCATCGACCCATAATCAGATCGAACTCGAACAGGCTATGCGGCTTGGGCTTGATTACACCGTGCTGGGGCATGTTTGCGCGACCGCCAGTCATCCGGATCAGGCGCCATTGGGCTGGACGCAGTTCGAGGCTTTGTTGTCTCTGGGTTGGGCTTGTCCGTGCTTTGCCATTGGCGGACAGCGTTTGGCCGATTTGCCCCGTGCGCAAAGTCTGGGGGCACATGGGGTGGCGCTGCTCAGCGGAGCGTGGGAATGAGTCAATCGCGTTGGGGTATTTTGTTGGTCGTCGTATTACTTGCTGCAGGACTGTTTTTTCAGTCGGGCTGGTTTGAGAATAAAAAGCCATCTATGTTGCTCGATTGCCCTGATTTAACACAAGGTTGTCAGTTTGCTGTCAATGGTGCGAACTATCGGCTTCAAAGTACTTCGCCAATTTCGGGTGGCGTGCCTTTTGTGCTTGATTTGATTGGTCCGGCTCGCCAGATCAGCGCCAGCTGGCAGATGCAGGGCATGGAAATGGGGCCAAATCAATATCGCTTTATGAGTCATATCAGCAAAGGTCATCAGGACAATCAGCAGTGGCAGGTGAAAATGGCTTTACCTCTGTGTACTCAAGCACGAAGCGACTGGTTGCTGACCTTGCAGATTGATCAGCATGAAATCACAATCAAGACTTTGTCCGGCAGGCGTTAACGCTGAAAAATGTGTAAGCTGCAAATTGCAGCTTGCCGCTGCATCCGGATGCTAAGTTCGCATTGATGACTGGAAGTGTGAAATGAAAAAAAAGTGGTTTATTGTTGTTGTGCTGCTTTTGTCGGTGGTCTCTGCCTGGGCGGGGAAAGTCTATCAATGGCGCGATGCCGATGGGAAAGTGTTTTATTCGGATCAACCGCCACCCATTGCCGGAGTTAAGGAGCGGCAGATCCGCCCCAATACGGTCGGTAATGCAAGTCAGCCCCAGGCAGCCGTTTCAGCCAAAGAAACGGTTATTCTCTGGGTGAATGCTAATTGCCGGACCGAATGCAATCAGGCCATAGCGCTGCTTGATCAGCGCGCGGTGCCTTATGAAGTCAAAAATGCCGATCCCAAAGACGAAAAATCGATGCTGGCCTTTTTTAATGCGGTCGGCACACTGCAAGCCAAACCGCCGGTGCTGATTATTGGTAAAGATGTTTACAAGGAATGGAATAGTCCGCTCTGGCAGGGGGCGTTGAGCAAGGCGGGCTACCCCTTGCCGCAGCCGAAAAAATAGCGCGATTGCAATGCGAAACCCGATGAGTTTTCATCGGGTTTTTTTATTCTGATCAGTCATTATCCCAAGAGCGCAAGTGTTTAAGCATCAAGAAGGCGACAACAATCACAGTTACAAGGTCACTGTCAGTATGTAGTGATAACTTACTGGTACAATTTGCCGATCCTGTTTCGAAGTTATGATTTGCCATGAAAATCGCCACCTGGAATGTCAACTCGCTCAAAGTGCGTCTGCCGCAGGTGCTCGACTGGATGGCGGGCAATCCGGATGTAACGGCTTTGTGCCTGCAGGAAACCAAGATGGACGATCCGGTTTTTCCACAGGCTGAAATCGAAGCCGCCGGTTTTCATGTTGCTTTTGCCGGACAAAAAACCTACAACGGCGTGGCGATCATCGCGCGTGCACCGATTGATGAAGTCGTGATCAATATTCCCGGCTTTGACGATGCACAGAAGCGCGTGATTACCGCTACGGTCAATGGTGTGCGACTGGTCGGCGCGTATATTCCGAATGGGCAGGATCTGGAGTCGGATAAATATCAATACAAGCTGGCCTGGCTTGATGCGCTGATTGGCTGGCTGGAGCAGGAAATGCAATCCCACCCCCAACTGGCTTTGCTGGGGGATTACAATATTGCACCACAAGACTGCGATGTGCATGACATTAAAAAATGGGAAGGCGGCGTACTGGTCTCTGAACCAGAGCGGCAAGCCTTTGCCCGGCTGCAAGCATTGGGGCTGGTTGATGCTTTCCGCCAGTTTGAACAACCGGAAAAATCATTCAGCTGGTGGGATTACCGAGGGTTTTCCTTCAAAAAAAATGCGGGTTTGCGCATTGACCATATCCTGCTGTCACCGGCACTGGCGGCTCGCTGCAGTGCTTGTGTGATTGATGTCGAACCGCGTAAAAATGAACGGCCTTCGGACCACACCCCGGTGATTGCCACTTTGGATTGAGCGAAAATGGATAAAGCAAGATTACTTTCAGGCAGCAGCCTGTTTTGTCAGCTGAGTTATCAGGAGCTGGAGGAGCTGGCGCAAAATGCCCAGTCCCGTCTGGTTCGTGCCAAACAGGTGGTGCTGGCGCAAGGCGAGCGCAGCGATGAAATGTATGCGGTCATCCATGGCCGGCTGAAAGTGATGCGCAGCAATGCCGAAGGGCGCGAATTGACGCTGGCAATTCTGGAGGCTGGCGAAGTTTTCGGCGAACTGGCGATGCTCGATGGTGGTGTAAGAACTGCGAGCGTTGAGGCACTGGAAGATGGCGAGTTGCTGGTGCTGCAACGTGCGATGGTTGATCAATATCTGAATGCGCATCCCTTGGTCATGCGCTCGATGATTCAGACATTGTGCGAGCGGCTGCGTAGTGCTGACGAGCTGGTTCAAGACACGCTGTTTTTACCCTTGCCGCAGCGTTTGGCCAAAGTCTTGCGACAACTGGCTCATAATCATGGTGATGAAGGTGATGAAGGTATCCGGATCGATTTGAAACTGACGCAGCAGGAGCTGGCCAATTTTGTCGGCGCGACGCGCGAAAGTGTCAATAAGCAGCTCAGCGCTTGGGAAGCTCAAGGTTGGCTGAGTATGCGTGGGGGGTATATCCTAATTAGTGGTATGGATTATTTGCCATAGCAATATATCTATGTGGGGTATGTTTTCCTGATGCAAGTTTTATTGCATATTGAAATAGGATCCGGTGTTTAGCGGCGGCCGCCTCCGCTACGGTTGATCCAATGTGCAAAGCGCCAATCCTGATAGGTCTTGGCTTCGGTAAAGGCGGTGGTGTTTTCAGGAAAGTTGGCAACTTTCAATGGTTTTTTATCCGATTTACTGTAAATTCCGGCGAATCCGCCACCGGGGGCGCCAATATATTGCCAGTCTTCTCCAGTGATTGGATCTTTATAGGCTTTGCGCAAATATCGTTTCGGAAAAGGAACTCGCGGATCTTGAACCAGATCGTCTAGCGTTTTCGGGTAGGTGGTTTGCGGATTGTCACCAATATTATTTTCGGTATATCGCTTGATCGCAGTCTGGACTTCAAGCCCGATTCGCAATAATTCTTCTTCTTTGGTTCTGATAATGCGGTTTTGCCAAGCATCGCCTACTTGAGCCAGATAGATACTCATGACGAGTACCATCATCAAGGCCCACATATAGGCAAAGCCTTGTTGAGTGGTGTGCCGCTTGAT
Organism: Chitinibacter sp. S2-10; assembly: GCF_046530675.1. Classification (GTDB taxonomy): domain Bacteria; phylum Pseudomonadota; class Gammaproteobacteria; order Burkholderiales; family Chitinibacteraceae; genus Chitinibacter. Next base: position 2,106,164 of record NZ_CP172558.1, read on the forward strand.
GGAGCGGTTCAACTTACCAGGTATTGTATTTGCTGCCATCTTTTGCTGTTGCATCCGATCCGCTGCGAATGTCATAGACTCCGGGCGCGCCTTCCGGGTTAATAATGACCCAGCTGTCGCGTCGTGTCGTGATCGGGTCGAGCGGGATTTCGCGCAGATATTTACGCTCGACCAATTCTTCCAGGCTGCCCGGATAACGCCCGGTATCGGCGAAGAATTTGTCGATCCCGTCGCGTACAGCGACCAGATTGTGTTTGAGTACGGTTTCCTGTGCCCGGTCGGTTTGCTGGAAGTAGCGTGGTACAACCAGGGTCAGCAAGCTGGCCATAATTGCCAGTACTACCAGTAATTCAATCAGCGTAAAGCCAAGACGGCGCGGGTTACCAATCACGATAGCTGACCCCATTCAAGCCAATATTGCGGGATAAAGAATAAACATCATACACGTCACGACCTTCGGCCGGAGCATCAGGTGGACTGGCGTAGCTGCGCAATCCCCAGGTCTGGGCATTGGTTTTGCTCGGGCAATCGCAAAATGGATCGCGTGGCATGCGGCGCAGGAAATAAATCATTTTCCCGCTGGGATCTTTCAGGTCTTTGCTTCCCTGAACCAGGGTGTCCAGATCGGGAGGATAGCCGGAGTCTTCCAGCGATTTGGCAATTTTTCCTGCATCACTGGCGAGCTTGTATTGATCAATGGCATTGCGGATTTGAGCGAGTGAGCGGCGCAGCTCTTCTTCACGATTACGCGTGGCCGCCACTTGCGACAGTGGCAGCGCCACGGTCGCAAGGACTGCCAGAATGGTGAGCGTCACCATTAGTTCGATCAGGGTAAAGCCGCGCTGCCTCGCCACGATTTAGCGACCTCTCGAGCCGCGACTCACCGGCTGACTTGGGGCGCTTTCGGCGGGCGGTTGCGGTGCTGCTTGCGGTTCAGCCGCTTGCACGACTGGTGCCGGTGCCGGCGCTGGCGGGATATAAGTATTTGCTTGCCCACCCTGATTATTGATGTTGACGACCGAAGTCGGGCGCAATCGCAATGGGTCAGTGCTAATCATGCCTTCGGTGCCGCTGTCAAAGCTGGTGATGTGCGACGATGGCAATGGCAACGAGCGAACAACACGCGGTGTAATCAGCAAAATGATTTCGGTTTTGCTGTTTTCTGATTTCTTCGTGCCGAAAATCCGATCGAGCAGCGGGATAGTGCTGAGGAACGGAATTCCCGAGCCAGTGTTGGTTTCTGCGCGAGACAACAAGCCGGCCAGAATCTGGGTTTCGCCATCGCGCGCCGTCATATTGGTTTCTGCGCGGCGAGTACCGATCTGATATGCGATCAGCCCGGTTTTGCTGGTGATCGAACGAACGATGTTCGAAACCTCCAGATTAACTTTGACGCTGATTTCATTGTCGACGGTCATGACCGGCTCGACATTCAACGTCAGACCGACGTCCTGATAATTGACGCTTTCGCTGCTGACGCCATTTGATGTCGTCGTCGTTACCACAGGAACGCGATCACCAATCAGGATCTTGGCTTTGTCGCGGTTTTTAACGCGAATTTTCGGATTGGCCAGGACATTGGTGCTGCCCTTGGTTTGCAGGAAATTGGCCGTCACGGTCGGCGCTCCCAGATTGACCAGCACATCGCTCTTGTTGATATTACCAATCTGATCCAGCGTGACCTGACCAGCGGTTTTGGCCGCAGCAAGTAGCGAGCTGGTGTTGCCGTAAACCGTGGCTGAGACATTGCTTGGATACTGGATGCCCAGATCAAGCACATCGCTATTGCTCACCTCGAGAATTTCGACGTCCATCAATACTTCAGACTGCGGCAAATCTTGGGCGGCAATCAGACGTTCTGCAACGGCAATGGCTTCGGGCGTATCGCGCATAACCAGCATTGACAGGCGTTCATCGATATAAATGTCACGCGTTTTGACCATTTGCTTGAGCATGGCTAAAACCTGCTTTGGGTCGGCGTTGGACAGATAGAAGGTCCTCATCACCATGTCTTTGTAATCACGGTCTTTGTCCGGACGACGCGGATAAATCAGTATGGTGTTGTCATTCAGGATTTTCTTGTCGAGCTGGTTGGTCGCCAGAATCAGGTTAATGACGTCTTCCACCGTTGTGTCACGGGCGTAAATCGTTGTTTTCAGATTCGGCGGAACGTCTTTGTCGAAAATGAAATTGACTTTGCCGATGCGGGCAATGATGTCGAAAACGCTCATCATGCTTTGGTCGCGAAATTGCAAGGAAATCGGACTTTTCAAGGCCTGAGCCAGAGCCGGACGCAAATTTACTTCGCGTGATTTGCGGTTTTCGATTTCATTTTTGAGTGTTTGTGCCTGCACATTGCGCGGGTTGTCCATCAGAATCTGGCCAAGAATGGTCAGCGCTTCATCAGGTCGGGTATCTTTGGCCTCCCGGGCATAACGCAGCATGGACTCGTGGCGTACGCCGATTTCGACATAACGAATCCCTTCCTGTGCACGAATATTGCCTGGATCCCACTGCAGGATTTGTTGGTAGCTGCTCAGTGCCAATGGCGCATTACCTTGCTGTCTAGCCTGATCACCCTGAGCCAAGAGGCGGTTGACATGCGTGAGCAGATTGCTTTGATACGCTGCACGCAATTTCAGATCGTTGGGCGAACTGGCAATTTGCGCTTTCAGTGTCTGTAGCGCAGCTTCAGGGTTGCCTGCATCCAGCTGGGTTTCGGCTTGGTAACGAGCCATATCTGCGGCGCAGCCACCCAAAAAAGCCAGGGCAATCATTGAGGTCATTAACGCACGTTTCACGGCGTTCCTCCTGTCGGCAGCGATTGCTGCTGATTAAGTGGTAAATAGGTAAAGGTCAGAACATCACGGCTTAATTTATCCAGGCGATAGACGCCTATCAATGTTTCGCCAGGCTGAATTCGACCTATGGTGTCGCAACGGGAGCATAGAACAATCGATTGTCCTTGGCCTTCCAGCACATAGTAGTCACTGGTTTTGTCATGCCAGGTCGTGGTCACCTGAAATGGAAAAGGTGGCGCCGTTGGTTTGGGGGTCGCCGTCGGTTTGGGTGTTTGCGTCGGTTTTGGCGGCGGGGGAGCCCAATTCTGTTTGGGGAACAAATCGGCGAGACTCATTCCATGTGCAACTGCGCTAGCGGTTTCGCTGGCTGCATCTGAAGCTTTGCTGATCGGCTTGATGGCTGCGCGGCGTGGGGCTGGCGCACTCGATTCTAGTGTGGCTTCTTGCTGCGAGTCGTGCCAGAACGTATAGGCTGTGATCGCTAGCGTGCCGCCAAGGAGAAATTGCATCGGACGGGAGAGCATTAATGCACCTCCGTCAGATAGGATAGCTGGATCTGGATCGTCAATTGCTCTTCGGTAATGGCCTGTCTTTGCAAGTTGATTGCTTCGACCCGGACGCCTGGAATCTGCTGCAGCGCTGTTGTAAAGCGGCGGAACTGGATATAACGGCCAGTGGCTGGAAATTGCATGCTGTAGCGTTTGAGTTTGCCATCGGCTTCGATTTGGGATTTGTAATCAACCTGATTAATGTCAATCAGATGGGCTTTGGCAATTTCATTAAGGCGACGCAGAAAGAAAGTAAATGTATCGTATTGATTGAGTTTGGGGAGCTGCTGTTCTGGAGAGCTGGCCATGAGCGGTGTACGCAAAGCACGGGATTTGCGTTCGAGTTCTGCCTCGCGATCAGCCAGATCGGCTTGATACGGTTTGAGATCTTGCGAATAGAGTATCCAGGCGAACAGCAATAAGGCCAATCCGGCCAGACCCAGTACACCTGCGTATTTCGGAATCAGACGTAGGTACCAGAGCAAATGCGACTTTGTCATCGGCTGGCCTCGCTAGATGATGTTTCGGCGATGGCCGACGCTTTGCGCTCTTCGGGTCGGTTGTCATTCCAGTAAATTTCAATCGAAGCAACTGCCGGGCGGAACGGATCGCCCAGTTTGATCGAATTGCGTGCCAGTGAGACTTGTTTGACTGCAGGATGAGCCGTCAAGCGATCGACCAGCAAAAGCACATCATTCAGTGTTTTCGCTTCCAGTTCCAGTTTGATATCGCGTTCCTGATTCATGATTTCCATGCGAAGCAAGGCAATTTCAGCTTGCCAGACTTCTTCAAGGATGGCCAAACCCGGCTCGGTGCTGAACGTTTGAGCCTGTACGATCTTGCTGACTTTTTCCGATACGGGTGAGGCTTGTTGTTCGGCCAGTTTTTGGGCTTCAAGTTGTCTTAATTTAAGAGCGAGCTGATCCTCGCGAATTTCGATTTGTGAGGCATTTTCTTTGGCCACATCCATTTGAGTCATGACCCACAATACTGCGACAGCACCAATGACGGTGAGCAGTAAGCCCAGCCAGGGTGTTACGCTGGGGCGACGATTAAAGTCCAGCTGCATGGTTTTCATGCATTTACCTCGTCGGCGAAAAAGAGCGGGTGGGCAGAGCCCAGCCAGTCAAAATCAAAATCTGCCGTTTTAAAACTCGACAATGCCAAATCAGACGAAGTCAGGTAAATATGCTCTGGCAAGAATTGTTCTGATAATACGGCTGCCTCTCTGATGACGGCAGAGAGTGAGTTGCCAACATCGCTGGTGTCGATCTGGATCGGCAGCGCAATGACGCCTTGCCAGGCGTTATGACGATAAAAGCCGACAATGGCGTGCGATGTTTCGAGAATCATTAAAGCATGTTCTGCGTCTTGCAACGCCCGGCGGTGTTGATTGACCGCGGTGGTAAACAGCGGTTCGACTTCGGCCAACTTGAGCTTGCTACTGCGGCACAATTCGGCAATCGTTTGATACAAACCTTCTTCGATCGCAGCGACAACGCGGGGTTTGCCATATTCGCCGGCGGAAACGCGAATGCGCCAGTTATCAGTGTTGACGCCATATTGTTGCGCCAGAATGATACGGGCGTAGTTTTCCCAATCGCTTTCTTTTTTGAGTGTGTCTTGCCAGGGCAGGCAGGAATAACGCACCCACGGGGAACCGAAAATCAGTTTGACTTGATCAATTCCCAGTTTGCCGCGTGGCGTATTGCTCAGCAAATCTTGCAGCCGCGAAACCATGACTTCGGGTGAAGGATCAATGGTGCCACGTTTGCGATTCAGCAGTCTTCCGCTGAGCGAAGTGCTGCTCAGTCGAACCCGTTGTTTGCCAAAGCAGGCGTGATGTTTAATCAACAAAGGTGACACGGTTGATTTCCTGCAATGTGGTTTCGCCGCGAGATACCGCATTGACGGCGATCTGGCGCATGGAGACAAAGCCTTTGGCTAAGGCTATTTTTTTTAATTCGACGGCAGGAGCGTGATTGGCAATCGCCTGCTTCATATCGTCATCAAGACGGAGTACTTCGGCAATGGCTTTACGACCCAGATAACCGGTATTGCGACAAGCCGGGCAGCCCGTCCCTTTACGGAATTTCCAGCCTTTGACCTGCTCTGGGCTTAAACCCGAGCTGATCAGCAAACTCTCTTCGGGTTGATCGTCGCCCACGCAATGCGGACAAACTTTACGGATCAAACGTTGGGCAACCACGCCAATCAGCGCATCAACAAAACTGTTGGGTTCTACGCCCATATGGATAAAACGATCAATAACCGAGAAAGCATTATTGGCGTGAACCGAGGTCAGTACCAAGTGGCCGGTCAGCGCAGCCTGAACGGCGATATTGGCGGTTTCACCGTCTCGAATCTCGCCGACCAGAATTTTGTCCGGATCGTGCCGCAAAATCGAGCGCAAGCCGCGGGCAAAAGTCAGCCCCTTTTTATCGTTAACCGGAATCTGCAATACGCCGGGGAGCTGATACTCGACCGGGTCTTCAATAGTGATGATTTTCTCTTCGCCATTATTGATTTCGGATAGCGTTGCATACAGCGTTGTTGATTTGCCTGAACCGGTTGGTCCGGTGACCAGTAACAGGCCGTAAGGTTCGTGCGACAAGCCGCGAATCGCCGCCATTGTTTGTTCTTCATGGCCGAGCGTTTCAAGGCGCAATTGCTTGAAGGTGTCGCCACCGCCTTGTTTGTCCAAGATCCGCAAGACGGCATCTTCGCCGTGAATTGACGGCATGATCGAGACACGGAAGTCAATATCGCGGTTATTGATCAGTGCCTTGAAACGACCGTCCTGTGGTACGCGGTGTTCGGAAATGTCGAGCTCCGCCAATACTTTAAGCCGCGAAATAATTTGTTCGGCCTTATCCGAGCCATTGGCGCCGCCGGCGTGTAACAGAACACCGTCGATGCGGTATTTTACCGTCATGCCGGTTGGCGTGGTTTCCATGTGAATATCGGATGCCTTGGCCTTGAGTGCGTCGTACAGCGTCGAGTTAACCAGTTTGACGACCGGATTGGCGTCTTGTGACAGCGTGGACAGTGAAATTTCGGTGATGCCGTCGCTACTGGTTTCGGCGTTGTCACCAATGGCCAGTTGTTCCATCGCGCGGTGCGACGTTTCATACTCGTTAAAATAACTTTGCAGCACATCGTAGTGTGCAAATGCCGAGCGGAAGGCTACCGTGATTCTTTGCTGTGCCCAGTTACGTACGACCGGGCTGAATGGGTCGGACATGACCAGTACCGTGCCATGTTCAACACTTTCGGCCAGGAGACATTGGTGCGCCGCTGCATCGCCGAAAGACAGCAAGTCATACCGGGGAGTGAGTGCATATAACTCCTCCCGGGTAATGCTCGGTATGCCAAGGTAACCGCTGACTTCTGAGCAATACCCCTCGTTGTTGAGTCCGAGTGATTGCTGTACCAGCATTGGTAATGGCTGATTGCCACCCGTGCTGCGTAAGTGTTGAATCAAGTCGAGGGTGAGTTCACTCATTGCATATTCCCGGCCAACTCGAAAATCGGCATATACAGCAAAAATACGATTCCGCCGATCAGAATACCGATCAGCAACATCAGAATCGGCTCGAAGAGCCGGGTAAACATTTCAATGGCGCGATCAAGCTCTTCGTCACAAAATTGCGCTGCACGCTCCATCATCGTCGCCAACTCACCGCTTTGCTCGCCGACGCGCAGCAAACGTTCAGCCACTGGCGTGGTCAAGCCGTACTTGGGCAAAGTGCTGGAAACTTGTTGTCCCGATTTGATATCGACCAGTGCCTGCGAGAGTGAAAGGCGCATTGTGCCTGGCAGTAATTGTGCCGCCAGTTCCAGCGCAGCAACAATTGACAAGCCTCCCGAAAGTAACAGGCCCAAGGTGCGATAAAACCGGGTCAATGAAAACAAGCGGCGGTAGCCATCGAGTTTGGGTAGCTTCCAGAAAATTTCCTGCAGCATGGTTTGCACGGCTTCAGTTTTGATCAGTAAATAGGCACCGACCAAAGTTGCAACAATGGCAGCGAACATGGCTTGACCATGCTGATGAACCAGATCGCCCCACCACAACATCATCTGGGCGGCAAAAGGCAGATTGCGCATTGAGGCATAAATCTGGCTGAACTTGGGAATGACATAAAACAGCAGAAACAACATGATGCTGCCGCCAATGCCGATCACGACCAGAGGATAAACCAGCGACGAAATAATTTTCTTTTTGACCGCGGCAAGGCGGGTTTCATAATGGTGGTAGCGTTTGAGCGCGTCGGCCAAATGCCCCGTTTTTTCTGCGGAGCCAACCGTTGCAATGTATAGGGGCGGAAACAGGCTGGGCATCTGTGCCAGTACTTTGGACAGTGGCAGGCCTTGGTAAAGTCCTTCGATCATTTGGGTCAGAACGGTGCGGTTTTGATCCTGATCACTTTTGTCTTTGAGCGTTTCCATCGCCTCGACCAGCGTCAGTCCCGCATCCAGCAATGCGATCAATTCCTGGGTAAAGAGCGAGACCTGAAACTCGGCTTTTTTGAATGAAAAGCCGAATTGACGCTCGGGCTGACAGCTGACGAGCTGCAGCCCCTTGCCTGATAACTGGGCGCGTAGCTCGTCGACATTGCTCGCGTCGAGTTCAAGCTCTTGCATAACGCCAGCAGAGAGGGCTTTGACCTTATAGCGCATGCTTACTGCCAGTAACTCACGTCAGCATCTTCGCCGGAACCGCCAGCTTTGCCATCAAGGCCATAGGTCAATAAGTCATATTCACGACCGTTTTCGCCCGGAGTGCGGTATTCGTAAGGTTGATCCCACGGGTCATTGGGAACGTCTTTCATCAGGTAGGGCCCGTTCCATTTGTTGACGTCGGCCGGCTTTTTGACCAAAGCATTGAGCCCCTGTTCGGTACTCGGATAGCGGCCAATGTCGAGGCGGTAATGATCCAGCGCGTCGGCGATCGATTTCATCTGGCTCGCGGCAGTTTTGGTTTTCGCTTTGCCCACTTCACCAAAAAGCTTGGGGCCGACATAACCCGCCAGAAGGGCGATGATCAACAGGACGACAAGCAGCTCCAGCAGGGTGAAGCCCGCTTGAACTGAACGTGGAAAATCTGTCTTTTTCATGGCGTGATCTCTATGTAGTCTTTTTTGAGACGAATTGTGTAGTCATCCTCAAGCTGACATCGTAACTGGCAAACAAGCAGCAAATCAAGGCTTTTTAATGATGTGTGCAGCACAAAAACCTTGTATTTATGCGGGTTTGCGCGCAAGCGAGGTCAAGTTTGAATATTGTTTTATTTGTAAGTGAGTAAGTGTTTTTTCGTCAATAAAAAACGCCCCAACCAAGGTTGGGGCGTTCAAGGTGGCTTAACTCAATTACTTGTTGATATGAGTCATTGCATCAACCAGTTCGCCGTTGGCGGTGTCGCCATCAACCTCCCAGCTGAAGATACCGCCCATGCCCATTGATTTGGCGTAATCAGCTTTCAGTTTGATGTCACGTGGTGTGTCATAAGACCAGAAAGTATTGCCGTCAAATTTGTAGGTTTGTTTGGTTGTGGCGTTGATGTACTCGGTGCCTGGTGCTGCTTTCAGTACTTTGTAATCTTCGTAGCCAGCTTCGTAAGTGCCTGTTGCTGCACCTGTAGCTGCCTGATACAGACCGTTGTTAGCGTTGGTTACACCTTTCCAGCCGCGACCGTAGAATGGTACGCCCATGTGCAGTTTGGCGGCAGGAACTCCGCGTGCCAACAGATCTTTAACGGCAGTATCGGTATTGTAAGTGTTGATTTTGCCAGTTTTTGGATCTTTGTAACGTGGGCTAGCTGGATCTGGGTACAGGGCTGAGTGGAAGTCGGTTGGACCTTGTGCATCCCATGCGCCGTTGTAGTCGTATGACATGATGTTGATCCAGTCGAGGTACTTACTGTACTCGGCAGGTTCAGTTGCAGCGATTTTCTCGTCGCCAGCACCAATCGCAACAGTCAACAGGTATTTCTTGCCGTTAGTTGCACCCAAAGCATCCAGCTGTTTGCGGAATTCTTGCATCAGCAGGGTGTAGTTTTGCTTGTCTGCAGCAGAAACAGTGTTGGTGCCGATGCCTTGTACGGCTGGGTATTCCCAGTCGATATCGATACCGTCAAATACGCCAGCAGCAGCGCCTGGGCCGCCTGCATTTGAGCCTGAATCAAATGGCATATTGCCTTTGATCCACACGTCGATACAAGATGAAACCAGAGCCTGACGCAATGCTGGTGTTGCAGAAGCTGCAGAGAACCACTTAGACCAAGTCCAGCCGCCGAGAGAAATCAAGGCTTTCAGGTTTGGATTTTTGGCTTTCAGTTTTTTCAGCTGATTCAAGTTGCCTTTGAGTGGGCCTTCCTTGCCTTGGCGAGGATCGTCCCATGTTGGCCAGCCGTATGCGTCAGCAACGCCGTCAACTGATTCAGAAGCTGAGAAGCCTTTTTGGTAAACAGCCCAAGCATCGCCGCCGTCTTGGTTGCCAGATTCTTGGCGGTTCACGCTTGCATCGCAAACATAAGTGCCGTTTTTGTTGTAGACGTTAGCAAATGAATAGTTCAGGAATGTCAATTTGGCTGCTTGACCGCTGTCTTGAACGTTTTTCAGGAAGAACTTGCGACCGTAGATAGACCATTCGGCGAAGTAGGTACCAACTTGTTTGCCGCCAACGCCTGGTGTCGGTGTTGGGCCAACTGGCGTTGCAGTTGGAGTTGCAGTTACAACTGGCGTTGCAGTTGGAGTTGCGGTTACAACTGGCGTTGCAGTTGGAGTTGCAGTTACAACTGGTGTTGCAGTTGGAGTTGCAGTTACAACTGGTGTTGCAGTTGGAGTTGCGGTTACAACTGGTGTTGCAGTTGGAGTTGCAGTTACAACTGGTGTCGCTGTCGGGGTTGGAGTTGCGGTCACTGGGCCGCAAGCGCCCAAATCTTTCCAAGGTTTGCCTGAGCCAGTGTTCAGATCTGGTTGCTCGCCTTGAGTCCACCATTGTGCTTGGTAAGTGCGACCGTTGTAGCTAACTTTTTGGCTGCCAGTGTAAGCGGTAGCGCTGTTCCATGCTGCATCAACGCAAGAGCCCACTGCTGGAGTTGCAGTTGGTGCTGCAGTTGCAGTTGCTACAGGAGTTGCTGTTGGTGCATTTGTTGCGGTTGGAACTGGTGTTGCGCTAGTTGCGGTTTGCGCTTCCCAAGGGCCCCATTGTTCTGCGCCTGGTACGTTGCCTTGTGTCCACCATTTAGCTTTGTAGTCAGTGCCTTGGTAGGTTACGACCTCGCCACCGGTGTAAACGGTGGTGGAATTCCATGCTGGCGCTGCAAATGCGGCTGATGAAGCGAACGCTACGACTGCGGAGATTGCATTCAAACGGAAGTTCATTATGTATCCTCTCATCCTTGGAGTTGGAGTGACGTTTTGTATATCTGCTACTAACAAAAAGGCCAAAAAGCCACTTGCGTTTTACAATCTGGTGCCTTGTTACTGGGTCGATGTTGGTGATCTAGTCAGTTACTGGTGATTGTAAAATTCGGCGCTAGTCATTTTTTAGATACCAGTCACCTCGACACATAAATCATTTCCACCCGGTTTAAGTGAGTGACTTGTGCGTCGTGTAGGCGTAATTTTGCAGACTACAAACTGCTTGTCAATAGAGCTAGATCACAGTTCGGGTCTTGCAGAATATGATGTTTGCAACAATAAGCCTTGGCACGTCTTTATGTAAGAAATGTAGCCTTGGGCTGTATTGCTATGACGGTTTTTATAATGCAATGGAATGGGTTTTTGTGCAGCCCTAATACCACTTAGGTGTGATGTTGATTACCCTGTTTACCGTTCATGTGTAATGCACATAAAAAAAGCAGCCATGGGCTGCTTTTTTAAATTTGACTTGGTGTGTTGTTAATCAGGCAGCAAAGCGTGCCGCAACGACATTCCAGTCAATCAGTTTCCAGAAGCCTTCAAGGTAGTTCGGGCGGCTGTTGCGGTAATCGATGTAATAAGCATGCTCCCAAACGTCGCAAGTCAACAGGGCTGTGTCTGCGGTGGTGAGTGGGGTGCCAGCTGCGCCGGTGTTAACAATATCAATGCTGCCGTCGGCTTTTTTGACCAGCCAAGTCCAGCCTGAACCGAAGTTGCCGGCGGCTGAAGCGTTGAAGGCTTTTTTGAATTCGTCAAAAGAACCCCATTTGGCGTTAATTGCGTCGGCCAGTGCGCCGGCAGGTGTACGCTCTTCGCCAGCTGGATTAGGTGCAAAACCAAGCCAGAAGAAAGTATGGTTCCAGGTTTGTGCTGCATTGTTGTACAGACCACCGGCTGGCGCAGTTTTAACGATTTCTTCCAGCGATTTGTTTTCGTTATCTGTGCCTTTAATCAGGTTGTTCAGATTGGTGATATAGGTTTGGTGATGTTTGCCGTAGTGGTAAGACAGGGTTTCGGCCGACATAAAAGGCGCCAGTGCGTCTTGTGCGTATGGGAGTTCTGGTAATTTATGTTCCATTGGTATTTTCTCCGGTGGGGTGGTCATTCATTGCAGATATGGCGCTGTGGCGACATTTTTCAAGAGGCCTTGTTGGTGGCCTTCGGTCGCTATGGTATCGTGAAAGTATTCGCGTCGCAGCAGGCGTTATGCAAAAAGAATCTGGTGCGCAAATGATTTTGTGCTTTGCGCACTTATGGATAATGGTGAGTTATGAGTATTTTATCGCTGATTTTGGCTTTGGCGTTGGAGCAGTTGCGCCCGATTAGTAATCGCAATCCAATCTACCTGCTGTTTGTGCGTCTGGCGAATCAGATGGCACGCAGTCTGAATGCAGGTGAGTATCGCAATGGGGTATATGCCTGGCTGCTAGCTGTGGTGCCGCTGGTCGTTGGTACGGCTGGGGGGTATTGGGTTTTGATGCGCTTTAATGTGTTTGCGGCCATGCTCTGGAATGTTGTGGTGCTGTATTTGCTGATGGGATTTCGGCAGTTTAGTTATGCGTTTACCGGTATTTCCAAGGCCTTGCAAAGAGAGGAGCTTGCTGAGGCGCGTGAAATGCTGGGCGGCTGGACTGGCCAGTCGACTTCCGAATTGAGCGAAGCAGAAATTGCCCGCTTGACCATCGAACAAGGTGTGATTGATTCGCACCGATATGTTTTTGGTACGATTTTCTGGTTTGTCGTGTTTGCTGGTATTGCGGGCCCAGCGGGAGCCGTGATGTACCGTGCCGCCAGTTTGTTGCAGGAAAAATGGGGCGGTTATGGTGATACGTTCGGGCAATTTGCCGATCTGGTCATGGATGCGCTCGATTATGTCCCAGTGCGTCTGGCTGCGATCAGTTTTGCCATTGTCGGCAATTTTGAAGATGCGGTGTATTGCTGGCGGGAGCAGGCTGCGCAATGGATGGATCGCGAGTACGGCATTTTGTTGGCCTCGGCCGCTGGCGCGCTCGGAATGCGGCTGGGTGAGGCTTTGCATCAGGATCATACGGTGAAATTCCGTCCTGAGCTTGGCGTGGGGATTGAAGTTACTCCCGATAATCTGGCCAGTGCTGTGGCGCTGATTTGGCGTGCGGCGATATTGTGGCTGGCCGTGATTTTGCTATTTTCAGTGGCACGTTGGTTGTCTTGATTACAGGTGGGCTTTGGTAATGGCGATGATTCAGATTGGCGAGCAGCAATACCGGATTAACAATATTTTTTGCGTGGCACGTAATTACCATGCTCACGCCAAAGAAATGGGCTCAAGTATTGCCGACGAACCCATGGTCTTTATCAAACCCAATTCGGCGGTCTTGCAGGCGGGAGCGGCGATTGAGCTGCCGTCCTGGTCGAGTGAGGTGCACCATGAGCTGGAACTGGTCGCCATCATGGGTGAAGGCGGCAAGAATATTCCAGCTGCCGATGCACTCACGCATGTGGCAGGCTATGCATTGGGGCTGGATCTGACTGCCCGCGATGTACAGGCAGCAGCCAAAAAAGCGGGTAATCCTTGGACGCTGGCCAAAGGTTTTGACGGTTCGGCTGTGCTGACTGATTTTGTTGCTGCAGAAGGCGTTGATTCGACGGCGCAGGTTTTTGATTTGAAGATCAACGGCCAGTTACGTCAGCACGCTAATACACGGGACATGGCATTTTCAGTGGCCGAACTGATTGCCTGGATTTCAACGAAATTTACTTTGCAGTCTGGCGATCTGATTTACACCGGAACCCCGGAGGGCGTCGGGGCGATTGTGGCTGGCGATTTGCTTGAGCTGGAATGGGCTCAGGTGCAATTGAAAGCCAGCTTTGCAGTTTGTAACGCTTAAAAAGGCATCCAGTTCGCTTTGCTCTGGTTGAAGAAAGCCGTGAGTCCTTCCTGCGCCTCCTCGTGCGAGCGGATATGCGCCATCCGGTGTGCTGTGTCAGATAACATGGCATCGTCAATCGGGCGGTGCTCTACCGAAGTAATGAAGCGTTTGGCTGCTGTGAGTGCATGTGGGCTGTTATGCAGCAAGGCATTCTGCCACGCCTTGACTTGCTGCTCGGCCTGATCTGCCGAGTCCGGCGCTTCATGGATCAGTCCAAGTTGTAAGGCGATGTTCGGGGTGAATTTTTCGGTTGTCAGAAAATACCTTCGTGCTGCGCTGCTGCCGATCTTGTTGATGACATAAGGCCCCAGTACGGCTGGAATCAGTCCTAGGCGGGTGTCCGGAATACTGAACCAGCTATTCGGCGTGCATACCGCCATATCACAGCAGGAAATCAGCCCGACCCCAGTGCCAACGGCAGGCCCGTTGATATGGGCGATGGTCGGAATGGGTAGACGATCAAGCGTGCGAAGCAAGCGGGCGATATGCAAGGCATCTTCAAAGTTATGGTCGGGGCCGGCCTGACTGCCTTTGAGCATCCATTGATGATCCAGTCCGGCGCAGAAAGCATCACCACTCCCGGTCAGAATCAGCATTCGGGCCGCCGAGTTCTGGCTGATCGCGACCAGTGTGGCCGTTAATTCGGCGACCATGATTTCATTGATGGCGTTGCAGACGTCGGGCCTTTGCAAGCTTAAAGTGACGACACCTGCGGCGTTCATCTGACAGTCGATCGTATCGCTCATGCGCTTGCTCCTGATCTGGACGGTGCGTTTTGTTGCATTGCAACTATGGTGCAAAATATTGTACTTGGCTATCTCAAAATGGGACTTGTTTTGGTCTGCTGCATTTACGTTGAATAAAGTTTGAAAGCCAGTCAGGATCAGGCGTAAAATTCACGACCTTACGCGTTTTCTACGCACATCACTCGAGGGTTTTATGAAAGATTACATGCCCGCGCCCGCTTCTTCGCAAGATGCCCGCAATATTGCGGTCTTGGTTTATCTGCTGACGATTTTCTTCAGTTTTGTTCCCGGTCTGGTGATTTACCTGCTGAAAAAAGATGACGAGTTCATTTTATCGGCAGGCAAGGAAGCTTTGAACTGGTCTATTACGCTGATGCTCGCCTCTTTGATTCTGGGGCTGATCCCGATTCTGGGCTGGCTGGCGCTGGCGTTCATGTGGCTCTGCAATGTGGTTTGCAGCATTCTTGGTGCACTCAATGCCAGCAAGGGTTTTGCTTATCGTTACCCTTTCTGTTTGCGTCTGATTGCCTGATGAAAATTCTTGGCCTGATCTTCAGCCTGTTGGCGAGCGGCAGTTATGCCAGCGCCATCATGATCAATCTCGGCAAATCGCACTTGAAGGCCGAGTATTTTGCACCATCGCGCAGTAATGCGCCGGCAGTCGTGCTGATGCATGGCTGTGGCGGCCTGTATGCTGCTGATGGCGGCCTGGCGATCCGCTATGCGCGGATGACCAGTCAGCTGCAGGAGCTTGATTTTGCTGTACTGCTGCTCGACGATTTGCCGGCTAAACGTGCGAACTGCGCGCTGTCCAGCTTGAAAAAGCAAAAAGCCGAAATGAAACGGCGCGCGAATAATCTGCAGCATGCCGTGAACTGGCTCAAGCAGCGGCGCAAAGTCGATGCAGACCGGATCGCGGTTGTCGGCTGGGATAGCGGTGCCAGCGCCACCTTGGCTTTATTAAGCCGGGACAATCCGGACATTCGTTCGGCGGCGGTGTTTTATCCGAATTGTCGACTTTTGCTGGGCTCCGATTATCGCGTCGCCGCGCCCACATTGCTGTTGGGGGGGATGCGCGATACTTTGGCGCCTTTCGAGAAATGCTCCGAATTGAATCAAATTTCGGGGCAGAGCCTGTTTCACCTGGTGAGCTACCCCGAAGCCCGACATGATTTTGATTTGATACTCGATAGTATCGAAAGTGAAGCACTCAATTTACCGTCGAATCATTTGGCGCTTGAAGAGATTGCCGATCAAGCGGCGGCGCAAGATGCGTGGCGGCGGACTTATAAATGGTTATCCCGCTGGTTTGACCCGGCTCGCAGCATGGAAGGAATACCTCCGCGTTTTCAGTAAGTAAGAGCAGAGATTCACCGATTTATCCTCTGCAGACATTCAATCAGGAGCATCAAGATGACCGATTATTCGACAATTTTAGCGGGCACCAGCGGCGTTGCTGTAGTGCCGTCCAGTACGCGTTTTTCGCAGACGGGTGAAGGGCTGCCGGTCGTCGTGGTTGAAAATGCACTAGGTACTGCCGTATTGGCCTTGCAAGGATGTCACTTGCTGTCATTTGTTCCTGCCAATGGCGCAGATCTGCTGTGGCTCTCGCCGCTGGCTGCGTTCACGCCGGGCAAAGCGATCCGCGGCGGAATTCCATTGTGCTTGCCGTGGTTTGGCGCACACCCTGCAGGCTTGCCATCGCATGGCTTTGCCCGCATTAGCAACTGGCTGCTCGAAAGTGCCAGCAATCAGGCAGATGGTTCAACTTTGCTGACGCTCAGTTTGAGCCATACGCCGGAGACATTGAAACTCTGGCCGCATGAATTCAGATTTGAAATGCAAATCGAGGTAGGAAATACACTCAAACTGACGCTGAATGTCGATAATTTGAGTGATACCCCCGCACCGTTTACCTATGCATTCCATACCTACTTTGCGGTTGAAGACTATACCCTCACCCCGATTCAAGGTCTGGAAGACGTAACATACATCAATACGCTGGGCGAAGTGCGTCGCGAACAGCAGGTGGGAACCTTGCAGCTGACGGGCGCAACCGATCGTGTGTATCTCGATGTGCCTGAAGTACAAACGATTGTTGAGCAACAACGTCAGATCAAAATCAGCAGTCAGGCCAAGAGCGCCGTCGTTTGGAATCCGGGCGATCATGCTGCCAAAATTGCCGATGTTGGCGAGCACCACCGTCAGTTTGTGTGTGTCGAGCGCGGCGATGTGTTTGACAATGCACTAACGATTGAGCCGAAATCGCGTTTTAGCTCGACGATGATCCTGTCTGAAGCCCGCTAATTGATCACAGCGGTGATAAAACGCCCGTACTGATCGGGCGTTTTTCATTGGATGAAAACGATGAAATACCATGACTTGCGCGACTTTATGTCGCAGCTTGAGAAGCAGGGCGAACTCAAACGCATTCAGAGCCCGGTGTCTGCCAAGCTGGAAATGACCGAGCTGTGTGACCGTATCTTGCGCCAGGCCGGACCAGCAGTGCTGTTCGAGCAAGTACCCGGCTATAGTATGCCGGTGCTGGGCAATTTATTCGGCACACCGCGTCGTGTCGCGCTCGGTATGGGCGCGCAGGATGTCTCGGCATTACGCGAAATCGGCCAGACACTCGCCTATCTGAAAGAACCCGAGCCACCCAAGGGTTTGAAGGATGCCTGGGACAAACTGCCTCTCTTGAAACAAGTCCTGAATATGGCGCCGAAAGAAGTCCGCAAAGGCATCTGTCAGGACATCGTGATTGAAGGCCCGGATGTCGATTTGGGGGCAATCCCGATCCAGCATTGCTGGCCGGGCGACGTTGCACCACTGATTACCTGGGGTCTGGTTGTCACGCGCGGGCCAAACAAAAAGCGCCAGAATCTGGGCATTTATCGCCAGCAAGTCATCGGCAAAAATCAGGTCATCATGCGCTGGCTGGCGCATCGCGGCGGCGCACTCGATTTTCGCGAGCACGCCAAACAGAAGCCGGGTCAACCGTATCCGGTCGCCGTTGTACTCGGTTGCGATCCGGCGACGATTTTGGGTGCAGTGACGCCAGTGCCTGATACCTTGAGCGAATATCAGTTCGCCGGCCTGTTGCGCGGCAGCAAAACCGAGCTGGTCAAGTGTATTGGCTCTGATCTGCAAGTACCGGCGACGGCTGAGATTGTCCTTGAAGGTGTGCTCAAACCCTGCGAAACCGGCTACAGCGGCGTTTCCGAGCATGGCGTGCCGATGAAGGAAATCAGCGGCTTTTTGCACGCGCTGGAAGGCCCGTATGGTGACCACACCGGCTATTACAACGAGCAGGATTGGTTTCCGGTATTCGAGGTCGAGCGCATCACGACGCGCCCCGACCCGATTTACCACAGCACGTATACCGGCAAACCACCGGATGAACCGGCGATTCTCGGTGTTGCGCTCAATGAAGTGTTCGTGCCGATTCTGCAAAAGCAGTTTCCGGAAATCGTCGATTTTTACCTGCCGCCCGAAGGCTGCAGCTACCGGATGGCGATTGTATCGATCAAGAAGCAATATCCGGGTCACGCCAAACGCGTGATGTTTGGCGTCTGGTCGTATTTACGCCAGTTTATGTACACCAAATATATTGTCATCGTTGACGACGACGTTGATTGTCGCGACTGGAAAGAAGTCATCTGGGCGATTACGACGCGGATGGATCCGGTGCGTGACACAACCCTGGTCGAACACACGCCAATCGATTACCTCGATTTTGCCAGTCCAATTTCCGGTTTAGGCGGCAAAATGGGGCTGGATGCGACCAATAAAATGCCGGGCGAAACCAGTCGCGAATGGGGCCGGGTCATCGAGCGCGATCCGGCAGTTGTGGCGCGAGTCGATGCAATTTGGCGTTCACTGGAGTTATAAAACGACCTTTCGGGTATGATCGAAAGTAATTTGTAATTGTTATTAAAGGCTGGGATTTCCCCATGTTGCCACAGAATCGAGAATTCGAATTTACTCAGGCCGACTTTGAAAAAGTCCGCACGATGATTTACAACTACGCCGGTATTGCGCTATCCGACTCCAAGCACGATATGGTGTATGGCCGGCTGGCCAAGCGCTTGCGCGCCTTGAATCTGAAAACCTTTCAGCAATACCTGAATGTATTGCAACGGGGCGATCCGAAAGAATTCGAGCTGTTTACCAATTCGCTGACGACCAATCTGACCTCGTTTTTCCGCGAAGCGCATCATTTCGATATTCTGGCGGACTATCTGAAAGCCAATAGCAGCCAGAGCGAGTTCAATATCTGGTGCTCGGCGGCCAGTACCGGCGAAGAGCCTTATTCGCTGGCCATTACGGCGTGCGAAGCGTTTGATACCTTGCGTCCCAGAGTGCGCATTATCGCGACCGATCTCGATACCCATGTACTGGAAAAAGGACAAACCGGGATTTATCTCGCCGACGAAGTCACCAAGCTCGGGCCAC
The DNA here is from genome assembly GCF_046530675.1 of Chitinibacter sp. S2-10. Lineage (GTDB taxonomy): Bacteria > Pseudomonadota > Gammaproteobacteria > Burkholderiales > Chitinibacteraceae > Chitinibacter. The sequence goes on from NZ_CP172558.1 coordinate 2,125,047, forward strand.
GACGGGTGGCGCGCTTTTTCGATTTGCAAGCCGACGGCCGTTATCAGCTCAAGCAGGAAGTGCGTAATCTGATCACCTTCCGCCGACTCAATCTGGTTGAACCTAACTGGTCGGTACGCGGGCCATTTGACGCGATTTTCTGCCGCAATGTGATGATTTATTTCGATAAAGAAACGCAGCTCAAGATCTTGCAGCGTTTTGCGCCGCTACTGAAACCCGAAGGGTTGCTCTATGTAGGGCATTCGGAAAATCTTTACCACGCCGCCGAATATTTCAAATTGCAGGGCAAAACCGTGTATGAGCTGACCAAGCGCGGGCAACGCTGATGCAGCCCCGGGTGAGTTTTATTACGCTGGGCGTAGCCGATTTGCAGCGATCACTCGGGTTTTATCGTGATGTACTTGGTTTGCGGCCACGAACCATCCTTGAAACGGTGGTGTTTTTTGAAATGGGGCCGACCTGGCTGGCGCTGCATCCGCGCGAGATGCTGGCACTTGACGCCGGTGTTGATCCGGCGGGCAGCGGGTTTAGCGGCATCACGCTGGCGCACAATGTCGCCAGCATTGAAGAGGTGGATGCGCTGCTCACGCAGGCCGTCGCCGGCGGCGCAACGCTCAAACGCGCCGGCAGCCCCGCCGACTGGGGCGGTTACACCGGCTACTTCGCTGACCCGGACGGGCATTTGTGGGAAATCGCGTGGAATCCTGAATTCCCGTTGTGATGGGGTATTTAATTGTAGCCCTTTAATTTATTGGATTGTGTTGATATACCTTTGGTTGGTATCGGCGCAGCACAGACCAAATTTGCCCCAGCCATTCTCTCGATGTCGTACATCAATCGAGTCTGACCCCATTGATTCGTTTATGGCTACCCATGTGAAACGCCAACAGACCCTAGGTGTTACTTGGAATTTATACAGGCGCAAGGAATTTATGGAGTTATTAATAGTTGCAATATTATTTTATCTGACTGGTAGAAATTCAGAGCTATTGGGAGGCAAAAACCAAAGTAGATTCAAGTTTTTGGCTAATTTTGCTGCTGCATTGCTTTTTGTATTGTTTTTCTTGGCATTGGTAAAGTATGGGCCAAGTGATTTAATGGAAAAGGCATTGGGCAGCTCAAGATTTTACCAGTTATCAGGAATGCTATTGATCTGGGGTGGATATATGCTGAGAGTTCGCTCTATGGCCGAAACAAAAACTGGGTCACCTTATAATGATATTTTTTACGCATACAAGAATTTTCCATACAAGAATAATATTTTTCTATCCGCAAAAATAATTGCATGTGATGCCGTTGGTTTGATTCTATTTCTTACTTGGATTCTGAAATAGGAATCAATGGGGTCAGACTCGATTGATTTATTCACCATCCAACTCAAGAGTCGTAGGTGCAAATAGCACAGCGTATTCGCACGCATGCCCAACCCAAATCAGCCCGCCGATCTGGCGGGCAATTTACATCTGCGACTTGGTCTCGACCGCCGCCTTTGACACCTCGGTACGTTGGGCTTCCCTCAGGCTGGCGTTTCGCATTGCCGAGCGTTCACCACGTCATTCGCAGCGATCTAAGAATCATGGGGTATTTCATTGTGGCTCTTGTCCATATTGCCCTGCAACGAAATACCCATTGTGGTATCCGGGCTACTGCTTTCTTAGCGCGTACCAGATTTGCCCAAGACATTCGCGCAATGCGGTGCTGCTGGTTTGCAAGGCGCTGGCGCGTGGCAGGATGCTGGTCAGATTGAACGGTTCGCGGTTGATGTAGTCGGTCGGCGCGGCAATCACTTCAAAGCCCAGTTTTTCAAAGCTGCGCCGGGCGCGCGGCATATGGTCGGCTGAAGTGACCAGCGTAATTGTTTTGATTTGCGGGCCGAGCATGGCCTGACTCATGCTGGCGTTCTCAAAGGTGTCGACCGAGCGATCTTCGACCCATTTGACCTTGACGCCAAATTCATTTTGCAAGACTTGCTGCATGTAGTGTGCTTCGCTCATTCCGCCCAATGGTGCGCCGCCGGTGACCAGAATCGCTTGCGAATGCAGGCTGGCCAGTCGTGCGCCATAACGTACCCGGGCGAGTGTGACATTGTTGAGCGTTTCGCCTTCGGGCATATCGCGCGCGATAAAACGCTTGCCGCCACCGAGTATGACCATGGCCTGACTGCGCTTCAGCTGGGCGACATTCAGCGGCGGCGTTTCGAGCAAGGACATCAAGCCGTATGACACTAGCGGCGTGGCCAGCAGGTAGAGCAGCAGTAAGCCGCTGATCGTGCTCCAGCTTGTCTGACGTGGCCAGCGTTTGCGCCCGAGATGAGCCGCCGCGAGCAGCAGTAACAGGCTGCCCGGTGGCAATAGTAATGCGCGGCAAGTTTCCTTGATCAATACGGCCAGATCCATGATGTACGCTTCAGTCCAGAATGGTGACGGGCTGACCCGGTTTGAGCTGGCCACGATTGAGTGCAATGATATTCTGGCCAAAAATAACGCCATCAGCGGCTTTGCGAAAACTCGCCAGCGTTCGCAACGGTTCGCCGCGCGCCGCCGCTAGGGCGGTGTCCGGATCCAGTGTGGTGATTGCGCAGCGCTCGCATGGTTTGACGATCTCGAAGATGACTTCGCCGATTTTGATTTTCCGCCAGCCATCTTCGGCAAATGCAGCGCTATTGGCGATGACCAGATTGGGGCGGAAACGGCGCATATCAAAATCCTGCCCGGCGCGGCGGTTCAGTTCGTGCAATGACGCTTCGCCGATCAGTAATAGTGGATAACCATCGTTAAAACTGATCGCGATTTCGGGGCGTCGGCGCACCCGGCGATGTGGTTCGAGCCCGATCCACATCACGATCACGGTTTGTTCCAGATAGGAAGAAAACCAGTCGTTAGCTGCCTGTGCGCCGCTGCGGGCGGCAAAATGATCGTCCCAGATTTCGGCCTGCTGCTGCCGCTGAAAGGCCGATAGCGGGACAAAAATATCGTCCATTCCCGGTGCCGAGAAAAAAATACCGTCGTCGTTCGGTATCGCTTGAACCCGAATCAATTGCGGATGCGTGCGAGCCGTGATGTAGAGCCCTTCGGGCGTCGCAATCATCCAGTCCCGGTCTAGGGGCAAACCCTGCGGGCTGACTGCGCTGTGCGACAGCGCTTGTCCCTGAGCCGATTTCAATGGATAGCGATAAAGGGCGGAAAGCGTGATGGTCATTTTGAAAGGCACGGCTATGGCGGTAATCCGCTAGTGTACCAATAGTGCGGATGTAAGAGGCGTTCGCTATGTATGGTCAACTGATCTGTCAGTTCAAAATGAATCGCCCCCAACTCAGCTGTTTGCAGCGACGTCGCCTGTTGCGCCTGATAACGTGTGAGCACTTCGGCTTTGGGATGACCAAACCGGTTCATAAAGCCGGCGGAGAAGACCGCGTACTGTGGCGAAGTGGCATGGATAAATGGCATCGATGACGAATTTTTGCTGCCGTGATGTGGTGCAAACACGACGCTGTGGTGTCCCAGCCCGTGACTCAGCAATTCGATTTCTTCTGCCTTGCCGATATCGGCGGTGAGTAAAATACTGAAGCGGCCATTATTGACGCGCAAGACACAGCTGCGGGCATTGTCAGTCTGGATTGCATAATCGGGGTGAGGCCAGAGTAATTCGAAATGCACCCCATCCCATTGCCAGCGCATTCCTGCCTGGCAGCGTTTCGATGCGGGCGTTAACAGCGGATGGTGTTCTGGCAGTGAATGAATCAGCGCATCAACCGGCCAGCGTTGCAGCAATAAGGCCGCGCCCCCCATATGATCCAGATCATTGTGCGACAACAGCAGTGAATCGAGCCGCAGGACGTTGAAATGCCGCAAGGCGGGCATAATGACCCGATCCGCATTGGACGCTTGCCCGGTATCAAACAGCAAAGCGTGCTGCCGGGTCTGAATCAGTACGGCCAGGCCTTGCCCGACATCCAGCGCCACGGCTCGAAATTGTCCGGCTCGCAGCGGCTCCGGTGCGTAGGCAAGCAAGGGCATCAGCAGCGCAAGGCCGAGATAGCGTGCAGCAAAGCCTGCGGGGAGCAAGAGCAGCAAGACGCCGAGTAATGCTGCAGGCAGCATGGCGTTGGGCGGTGGCGCATGTTGCCAGCCGCCAATCGGCCATTTCAACAAGAATTGCAAACCCAGATCGCACCAGCTCATTAGCGACGCGGCCCAAGACAGAGTATGGCCGCTAGGATCAAACAAACCGATCAGCGCCAGCGGGGTGACCAGCAGGCTGACGACAGGAATCGCCCAGGCGTTTGCCAGCGGTGAAATCAATGGAAACTGCCCAAAAATAACCAGCAGTAAAGGCAACGAAACCCATGTTGCAGCCCACTGGCTTTGCAGCCATTGTTGCCACTGCAGAAGCGGGCCGATCCGTTGTGCGCAAGCCCAGAATAAAGTGCCGACACACAAAAATGAAAGCCAGAAGCCGATCGAGAGTATGGCAAACGGATCGATCAGGACGACGGCCGTCATGGCGCCGAGCCAGACCACGCTGATCGGTATCTGGCGACGATGCCACAGCGCGAGCGAAAAAATCAGCAGCATGATGAAAGTACGCTGGGTGGGTATACTAAATCCAGAGATTGCACAGTAAGCGCTAGCGGACAATACCCCTGATATCAATGCTGCGCGTGGCGCGGAAAAGCGCGATGCCAGCCAGGCAATTCGCCGCCAGATATTTAGTGTGATCAATCCAGCCAGCGCGGCCAGCATCGTGATGTGCAGCCCCGAAATGGACACCAGATGAATTACGCCCGTTTGGGAAAAACGCCACCATTGATCGGGTGAAATCTGGCTTTGCTCGCCAATCGAGAGCGCCTTGATGATGCCTTTGTATGGATGATTGCCCAGTTGCCGGTCGATTTGAGCGAGTAGGGTACTGCGGTAGAGCAACAGTACGGTGTCCCAGTGTGTGCCTGCGAGTTTGACTGGCTGTTTGGCGTTGGCAATCGCTGCGATATTTTGCTGTAAAAACCAGCGTTCCAGATCGAAGCTTGAGGGATTGATCTGGCCGTGCACCGGTTTTAAGCGGGCTTGAAATTGCCAGCGTTCACCCGCTTTGAAAGGTGGATTTTTGCCATAAACATTGACCTGGATCTGTTCGGGTTGCCAACTGCCGATGGACTGTTCCGGGCGCAGCAAAAAGCGTGTGCCAAAGGTCGAGCTTTGCGGGATGCTGACAATATCACCGCGTAAGGTCACGCTCTGCGCAATAAGTGCGGCAGGCAAGCGCTGCTCAAGATGACGCTGGGCATGCCATTGCGCCCAGCCAAACCCGGCGCAGCCCGCCAGCAGCAGGCAACCGAGCAGTGACAGCCGATCAATCTGGCTGTATGCAAGGCAGAGAGCAATGATTGCAGAGGTGGCAACTATCCACCAGGCGCACAATTGCGCTTGCCCATGGCAGAGCATGACCCCCGCGATCATGGTGACAAGCAATAAGGCACAGGAGCGCGACTGGAGCGCTGGCGGAATGATGGTCAACATATTTATTGCTAGTTGAAAAAGCATGCAGCGACAAGCCCCTGTCGGAACTCACTTTGCCGCTGGGTACTGGCCGGGATATGAAAATCGTGCGCATCTTCATTGCCTTGAGTACAAAGTTGCAACATGCTGCGACTTTCGGGTACATTGCTTCGATAAAAACAGGGGGAAACCATGCAATTTTTGAAATATGCCGTGGCACTGGCGATGGCGTTAAATCTGGCTGCTTGCGGCGATCAGGCGGAAAATCAGGGCGCAGTTCAAGCTTCTGCGGTGAATGAGGCGGCCAGCACTGATCCACGCTATCAAAATCCATTGCTCAACGCCAATCCGGAACAATTTAATGAAGTTCTGGCCGATTGTGGCAAATTGCTGTTTGGTGAGCAGTCAGCTTCAGACGAAGTTCAGGCCAAATGCAAGCAAGACATGATTGCCCGTGCAGCGAAGTTGGGACTGACTATTACTGAAGCAGACATTGCCGAGCAACTGGTTAAAGATCGTTTCCACTTCGTGCAAAGTAAGCAGCAGTAAGGGTTTAAACCATATAACGGACTACCTTGTCTGGTAGTTCGTTGCATGGTTTAAAACAGCATCCCGGCCAGTTTTTTGAGCAATTCTTCCAGCGGCATCATCGTTAAAGCTAGCGGAACAAGCGGGGCCAGCGTTGCCACAGCAAGAAAAATGACCGCGTCTTTATTGACCGGTACTGCCCGCATTGATTGTACAACGTCAAAACTGCTTCCCAGATCGACCAGTGACGACATATCTGGATTACCCAAGGGTGATTCAGTGTTCGTTTGCTGGCGCAGCCATTTCTCTTCAAACTCCCGGTTATGTCGCATGACCAGAATGCCATATTCGCGTTTGGCGTCGCGTTGAGCTTGTGCCAGTTGTGGGGCAAATACCAGCAAGGGTGCCAAAATCAGTAATTGGGTCACGATCACGGTCAGCGCAATTTCGGCCTTGAAATCGGTGAGCATGGCGCCTTGAAAGAAAATCCGGTTCGCCAAAAGAGCCGCGAGCATGGCGCCGTGCGCCGCAGCCAGCGGCGTAAAGGCATAAAACGTTCCACTCAGAAAAGCCAGCCCCCCCAGTCGATCCGAGTGGGTCGGGAGCAACTGCAGATCAATTTTTGAAACCTGCCATAAAAACCGGGCCCAGATAAAGAGCCGGAAGTACCAGCGTATCAGCAGGAACTGAAAAACCGGCAGGCTGGCAAAAGCATACCAGTAGCCGGCAATGGTCAGTTGCAGTTGATCTCCGTTCAGTGTGGCGTACCAGGTATCGGTTTCAATCACCGCATAATGACGCCAGATAAAAAAACCGATTGCGTAAACCAGAGTGATCAGAATGATTTCAGCTTTGATTGAATTGCGTAGATTGATCGCCGAATGGATCGCCGCATCAAATTTTGCCTTGGCGTGCTCGGGAATCAATTCACGCAGTAGAAATTGCTGGACGACTTTACGCAGCCGCAAATGAACCAGCAATTCGGCGGCAATCAGCAGCGGAATTGCCAGCAAAAATCGCACATGGACAGCCATGTCATGGAGAAACGGGATTTTAACGCCTTGATAGAATTCGCCACTGATCAGAGAGATGAGTGCGGGTGGCAGCCAGGCAAAGAGTGAAATCACGATGATACGCCGCCAGACCATGCCTTCGGCGTCGTCGCTCAAGTGTGCGCGCCGGAAGAACTGGAAAAGCGGACCGCCGAGAACGAGCGAAAAATCCTGGGTATCATGACTGAGTACATTGATGCCATGCAGACTGGATTGGTTTGCTGGTGCTGATTGTGACATGGTAGGCCTCCTGATCGGGGACACTTCAAGCCTAGCAGAGCCATTGGACGAATGTACGCCGATTTGCCGGGCAAATCGCAGGCTTTGCGACTTGCCACTGGGCGTAAATCAGAACTTCGCAGGAACGATGCGCAAAGGATGTTCTAGCGGTGCCGGATCGACTATTTTCCGTTTGGGGAGTTTGACCTTGTCGTGCGGTAAATCTTCATAGGGTATATGCGCCAGTATGTGGCTCAGAACATTGAGGCGGACGCGCTTCTTATCTTCCGAATGCGCGACATACCAAGGGGCAAAATCGGTGTCGGTGTGCTTGAACATTTCATCGCGTGCCACGGTGTATTCATTCCAGCGGCTGAATGACTTGATGTCCATTGGCGAGAGTTTCCAGATTTTTCTGCCATCATCGATACGTCCGCTCAGGCGGCGTTCCTGTTCTTCTGGCGTCACTTCGAGCCAGTACTTGAGCAGGATAATCCCCGAGTCGACCATCGCCCGTTCAAACATCGGCGCGCCGGTCAGAAAACTTGTGACTTGCTCTTCGCTGCAAAATCCCATGACGCGCTCGACGCCGGCGCGGTTGTACCAACTGCGGTCAAAAATGACAATTTCACCTGCCGCCGGGAAATGTTGCACATAGCGTTGCAGATACATCTGGCTTTTTTCACGTTCGGTCGGAGCTGGCAAAGCGACGACGCGAAAAACCCGCGGGCTGACACGTTCAGTGAGTGCCTTAATCGTACCTCCCTTACCAGCGCCATCGCGCCCTTCAAAAACAATGGCGACTTTCAGCCCTTTTTCCTGCACCCAGCGTTGCAATTTGACCAGCTCGACATGCAGTTTTTTCAGTTCTTTCTGATAGGCTTTTTCGCTCAGTTTGTCGTGTTCCAGCGCAGTACTGACGGGTTTTTTCTGTTTTGACATGGTGTGATCCTTGCGGAGGGTTGATGCGATTAGTATTCATTCAAAAGTTTTCATATTCGCTAGCGTGTGAATTTTTGTCTTGTTACTTTTCAGTATAGGCGTCACAGAGATGCAGCCGCGTAAGCGGGAAAGCGCTATTCCGTTGCCGCTAATCGTGCGCGTAAAGCCTCAACGATAAAATCAATAAACACCCGGTATTTGCGTGGAATTGTTGATCTATAAGGGTAAACGAGATATACCGGTATGGGGTTTGCGTGCCATTCACTTAAAACCGGCTGCAGCAATCCCAATTGGCAATAGGTTTCGCCAACAAACTGGGGCAACAGCGCGATGCCGTGTCCATTAATGGCGCTAACTGCCAGTGTAGGATTGGTGTCACTGCACAGAATCGGTTTGAGTGCTGCGCGGACTTCTTCGTTGCCACACTGAAGCAGCCACTGACGGGAATCCTGATAATCATCGTTAATCAGCGTGGCGTGCTTGATAAGATCATCAGGATGGTCAAGACGGGGCGCACGAGCCAGATAAGCGGGGGAGGCAAAGAGTTTGTCTTGTGCAAAGCCCAGTGTTTTGGCGACCAGTCGTTCATCACCCACACGTCCGACCCGGATACAGAAATCGACGCCATCAGCACCGGGCGAAATCAGGCGGTTATTTGAATCGACCCGAATCCGTAATAGTGGATGGCGTTGCGCAAACTCGGCCATCAAGGGGCCGACTGCGTACTGCGACAAAGAAGGCGTGGTGCTAATCCATAACTCACCCTCGATTTGCTGCTGGGTGTCTTCAATCTCCAGTCTGACCTGACCGAGCAATTCGCGTAATGCAATGGCATGTGGTAGTAATTTTTGCCCGGCTTCAGTGAGCGACATGCTGCGGGTGCTGCGTAAAACCAGCACAGTACCTAGCTCTTTTTCCAGCTCGCGAATCAGCTGACTAATATGGCTTTTGGCGCACCCACGTTCACCTGCAGCGGCAGTAAAGCTACCAAGTCTAGAAAGAGATTCGAAAGCTAATAGAGAGTCAGGATCAAGTATTGTTTTCATTTGAGAACATAGTATTCGATTTTTTGCCCTTATCGGCTGGGATTAGGATGTCTACCATAACAATATCAAAAACATTGCGATAAAGGGGAAATTATAATGCTGCGTTTTCTGACAAACCTGAGTGGATACTTACACGATGCCTTTGCCGGGGCAAAATACGATGCTTTTTCGCATTCTCCCTTTTATTTGCACAGCAACTGGCAAGAGCCGCGACTGAGTCCGCCAGAGCATTGTGAAGAAGAAACGCTGGAGCAATTGCGAGATCGTTGGAGAATGCATTAAAAATTGGACGTCAGCATGCCAGCTGCGGGTGATCAGATGAATTGAACTAGAACAAATGATGTCGCGTGCCTTTGCTGCCAAAAATATTACGAGATTCGCAGTCATTCAGGACATGCCGAAAAGCAAGGATCAGGGCGCTCAAGGCGATGATGGCTGTGCTCAGTTGGGCATCGTGAGCGGCAAAGCTGAAAGTGCAATAGACCAGTATTAGGCACAGCAGCCCATCGTAGAGCAGGATGCTGCGGGTGCTGCGTAGCGCTAGAACTTGCCTGGGGGGACGCAGCAGCGATTGCCAGTCATTAAGCCAGTGCCGACCAGCCAGCAAAAAAATGGCAATGCTCAACAATATTTCGCTTGTTTCACCTAACAAAACAAAATAAACCACAGCGCCGCCGATGAGCCATAAGGCGAGTGAGTCATACTGGAAAGTCGTTTGATTGGCACGCAGATTCATGATGGTTGCCTCATCATTGCCGCTCGACCATTGCGTGGATTGCTGACGAATAAACCTACCCTGTTATCTCAGCACAAATGCGATTGTGTGTCACGATTAATTAGATAAAAGGCTTTTAATTCAATGGCTTGAATTTTACGCTGGTCGGCTCAAGCCACAATAAAACTGAATGGACGACGTAACGATTGCGTATGCTGGTACTGTTAGAAATCGTGTTGGAGAGCTGCCATGCAAGACGCCATTCATGCCATGCCGCAATTATTCAGTCAGCTCGGGCTGGATGATCAGCCGCAGGCGATTGACCGTTTTATTCGCGAACACCCACTGCCACAAGGAATGAAAGTCAGTGCTGCACCGTTCTGGAATTTCTCTCAGCGCGAGTTTTTACGTGAAGCACTCGATGATGATTCAGACTGGTGCGAGCTGGTTGATCAGCTTGAAGTCATGTTGCATAACGTTACGCTGCACTAATTGGTGCAGATAACTATGGGTATTTGCTTGAAAGCCAATAGAGCTGCTTTGTGCAGCTCTATACCTGTCGATGTATCCGTTTACTGTTTCATTTCGCTGATGACACCGCAAGCAATGCGAGCGCCTGAGTTGCCTGCAGGCTGAGTTTTATAATCATCGGCATCTGCATGGATGACGACGGCACGTCCAATCACGCTATTGGCTGCCGCAGGGTCAAGACTCAAATCGTCGATTTTGAATTCGGCCATGGCCTGACCTTGTGCATCGGCGATCAGATTGCTCATATCACCCAAATGCGTTTTCGTACTTTGGTGGCCGTGGTCTTTCTGATTTGGATTGAAGTGGGCGCCTGCGCTGCTGAAATCGCTGGCGCTGCAATCACCCGTTTCATGCAAATGAAAACCGTGTCTCGCCCCTGGCTTCAATCCTGCAACCATGATCTTAAGCCGCAAATCAGCGTTGTGCCGTTCAAGCATCGCTTTTCCGCTAATTTGCGGATCTGCTGCGGATTGAAATTGGGCGCCATATTGCGACCCCATCATCGGGTTGGCGCACGCGGTGAGCAATACAGCCGCCAGGCTAATTGATTTAAGCATCTTTGCTTTGCGCATCGTGCTACTCCTTATCCAGTTTAGAGAGCATTCGTTTTTTAGATCTGTAGAAGCTAAAGCCTATAGCTAACTGACGACAGTGCAAGGATTTGATACAACACTTGGCCGATAAAAGGTTGTTTCAAAAAGAAAAACCCCTGCCGGAGCAGGGGTCAGATAGATGTGATACCCCACTTGCGAGGCTGCCTTAAGGCGTGGCGTAGCTTGCACAATGTGCTTTAGCGAAGACCGTGGCCAAGGCTAAGGGAACGGGAGGGGATTAGATGTCGGTCAAACCGTTATGCCGCAGCAGTGCATCAATCGTCGGTGCGCGGCCACGGAATGCGGCGAACGACTCCGCTGCCGGGCGCGACCCACCGACGGCGAGGATTTCCTTGCGGAAACGTGCACCAACGGCTGGATTAACGACGCTACTGCCCGTTTGATCCGCTGCTTCTTCAAACGCCGCATACGCATCCGCACTCAGGACTTCGGCCCATTTGTAGCTGTAATAACCCGCTGCGTAGCCGCCGGAGAAAATATGGCTGAACGATTGCGGGAAACGGTTGTATTCGGGCGGCAAGGGCAGCGCGAGTTCTTGTTGAACCGATTGGGCAAATACGGTCAGATCGCCCGCCGAAATCGCTTCGGATTTTTGATGCAGCGCCATGTCGAAAATCGAGAAATACAGCTGGCGTTGCAGGCCCGAGCCGCTGTGGAAGTTTTTCGCCGCGAGCATTTTATCGAATAGACCGCGGGGTATAGGCTGCGAGGTCTCGATATGGCGGGTCAGTGCAGGCAATACCTGCCATTCCCAGCAGAAATTTTCCATAAACTGGCTAGGCAGTTCGACTGCATCCCACTCGACGCCGCTGATGCCCGACACCTCCAGCTCGTCAACTTCGGTCAGCAGGTGATGTAGCGCGTGACCCATTTCGTGGAACAGCGTGATCACGTCGTCGTGCGGCAGCAGCGCATCCTTGCCATCAACACCGCTGGCGAAGTTGCAGACGATCAGCGCGACCGGCGTTTGTATCGTCCCATCGGCTTTCAGTTTGCGACCGCGAACGTCATTCATCCACGCGCCGCCCTGTTTGCCTTCGCGCGCGTGCAAGTCCATATACAGGCCGCCGACGAGCGAGCCATCGTTGTTTTTCAGCTCGAAATACTGCACATCCTGATGCCAGACTGGCGCAGTGGCAGGAACAAAAGCCAGGCCGTACAGCTCGGAAATCAGCTTGAACAGGCCGTTGATGACGGTCGGTTCGGTGAAATACTGTTTCACTTCCTGCTCGCTGAACGAGTATTTCTGCTCGCGCAGTCGTTCGGACACCAGCGCAACGTCCCACGCTTCGAGCTTGTCGATGCCAAACTCGGCTTTGGCAAAGGCTTCGAGTTCGGCGCGGTCGGCGAGCATATACGGCTTGGCGCGACCGGCCAGATCTTTCAGGAAAGTAATGACCTGCTCCGGGCTGTCGGCCATTTTGGTAATCAAGGACGTTTCGCCAAAATTCTCGTGGCCGAGCAGCGCCGCGCTCTCATGGCGCAGCGACAAAATCTCCGGAATCAGCACGCCGTTATCCCACTCGGCCTTGCCAAATTCCGACGCACGCGTTGAATAGGCTTTGTAAAGCTGCTCGCGCAAGGCGCGGTTTTGCACGTATTGCATTACCGGCAAATAGCTCGGCATTTTGAGCGTGATTTTATACAAGCCTTCTTTGCCGTCGGCGGCGGCTTGCGCCGCAGCGGCCGACAGATTGTCGTCGGGCAGGCCAGCCAGTTCGTCGGCGCTAACATACAGCGCGAAATCGTCGGTCGCATCGAGCACATTCTGCGAAAAGCGCGTCGTCAATTCGGAGAGTTTTTCCTCGATGTCCTTGAAGCGTTCTTTTTGCTCAGCTGGCAATTCGGCACCCGACAGTACAAAGCCGCGAATCGCGTCGTCAATAATGACTTTACGCGTTGGATTGAGCTGCTCGTATTCGCGCTCTTTCACCGCTTTGTACAGCGCATACAGTTTTTCGTTCTGACCCAGCTCGGTAAAGAAATTGGAAATGCGCGGAATATTGCTGTTGTACGCATCGCGCAATTCAGCCGTGTTAACCACTGATTCCAGATGACCAACCACGCCCCAGGCGCGCCCCAGTTGTTCGAGCGGTTCTTCGAGCACGGCAAGCGCATCCCAACTTGGATGGCTGATGGCTTCGGCAGCGGTAATGGCTGTTGCAGCATTATCCAGTAGGGTATCGAGCGCTGGGTTAATGTGTTCAGGCTTTACATCGCTATACCGGGGTAGGGTAGTGAAATCGAGCAGCGGATTGGAATTCGTCGTCGTGGTCATGGTGCGCTCTCAGGTAGAATCGGTTGGTCTAAGTGACATAAGTATCTACATAGTATTGCTTTGCAAAGTGGGTAAAAGCCTCAATTCATCAGCGTTACCACGGTAGTCTCCCCCTTCACAAAGGGGGGACAAATGCCATCAACTGGTGTAGATACTCATTGGCATAAGTGGTGGGAGCTGTTCGCCCGCTTCCACGGATTTCCAGTAAATGGGCGCAACAGCGTCAAATTCAAGGTAAACCTCAATGTCTATTGAACAATTCGACGGCATCATGCCGCAAATCGGCGAAGGTGCCTGGGTACACGCGCAGGCCAGTGTGATCGGTGAAACGAAGCTGGGACGCAATGTCTCGATCTGGCCCGGCGCGGTGCTGCGCGGCGACGTCAATCATATCCATATCGGCGATGACTCAAATGTGCAGGATTGCAGCGTATTGCACGTTTCGCACAAGCGCGTCGACGATCCCGAAGGCGCGCCGCTGATCATCGGCGAGCGCGTCACCATCGGCCACGGCGTGATGCTGCACGGCTGTACGATTGGCAATGAATGCCTGATCGGCATGGGGACGATTGTGCTTGATCGTGTCGTGATCGAAGACCATGTGATGATCGGCGCGGGCTCGCTGGTGCCGCCGGGCAAGGTACTCAAATCCGGCCACCTGTATATGGGTCGCCCGGTCAAGGAAGTGCGAGCACTTTCTGACGACGAAATTGCCAATTTCAATTATTCGGCAGCGCATTATGTGCGATTGATGGCGAAGTATCGCGATGTAGCTTGATACCCGTTAGAGTATGTTTACGTGGTCGTTTATCTGTATTTATTTTGTGGCAATACCCCTGGGTTTGTTCTTTTCTCCATCTAAATTGGCAGAGAGATGGATCAGGGTATAATCGCCAGCTGATTATTCTGCGAGGTTTTTTCATGAACGCCAAAATCAAACGTCTGAGCAAACGCCAGCAAAAACGCTATCTGTTGCGCGAAGCTGAAAAAGTATTGCAACAGCTGCTTGTTACCAATCGGAGTATGCCAAGCGCTGACCAGCTTGAAGCTGCGGTGTCGGTTCGTTACAACGAAATCCTGATCAAGTCATAAGCACGGATCATAAAAATCCCCGCTTTTTGAGTCAGTTTAAACAGAAAAAGCCTTGTTTTCCGGTTTGGAAAACAAGGCTTTTTTGCTGTGAGAAGAGCGGTTTTCTCCAAACAGCAAATCATTGTCCATCCAGAAAAAAAGACAAAAAATTACACAAATGCTGCACACCAGAAGCATTGCTTACAATTTTTCGTATTAGCGCGTGTTAATATGGAGTGCATAAGATTGTTACAACAGCATTAAAAAGGCTCGAAATGGTCGCGGAAAAGATGTAGCAATCAATGTGTAGTTACGCCAAAAAGTTATCTTCTTGCTGGCATTAGCAAGTTTTGCAGTTTATTCTGAACTTTGTTAGGTAAATTGGGTGGGGATTCGTGATGTCAATTAAAGCCAAGGCATGGTTATTATCACTTCTCGTGATGGTTGCGCTGATCAGCGTGATGATCGTGGGGCTGTCAACGATGAAAACAGCTGCCAACGAGGATAACAAAGCGCGGATTGAGCAGCTTTTGCGCAGTACTTATCTAACAATTACCGAGCTGGAAAAAATGGCAGCCAGCGGCAAGCTGCCGGAAGATCAGGCCAAGGCGATCGCAACGCAGTTGCTGCGTGAAAACAAATACCATAAATCCGAATACGTTTATGTGGTTGATGAGAAACTCAACTTTGTGGCGACACCACTGGATCCGCAGCTGCATGGCACCAGCTTCAACGAATTCAAGGATGCGAATGGTGGTAGTGTTGGTGCGCTGGCCGTTGCCGCATTGAAAAAATCGAATGGTGCGCTGACCGAATATTGGTGGTCATCAAAACGTGATGAGACGGTCGTCGAACTGCTTTCGGTAGCGATTGAAAGCCCACGCTGGCACTGGATTGTCGGTAATGGCGTAAGCTTTGCCGAAGCCGATGCCCGGTTCTGGGATAATGCACGCTGGCAAGTGGTGATTTGTCTGCTTATTTCTGCAGCGGTCGCATTTATTCTGCTGTCCAGTGTTCGCAAACTGCTGCTGCAGCTGGGTGGTGAACCCGATTATGCTGCCGAAGTGGCAGTGGCAATTTCAAAAGGTGACTTGGGGCGCAAATTGCAGGGGAATTTCAGCCCGGAGAGTTTGCTTGGCGCCGTTTCAAGTATGCAAACCAGCTTGCGCGAAATGATTCAGGGTATCCAGCGTGGTGCTGACGAGCTCAAAAATGCGGCCAGTGGCCTGACT
Organism: Chitinibacter sp. S2-10; assembly: GCF_046530675.1. Classification (GTDB taxonomy): domain Bacteria; phylum Pseudomonadota; class Gammaproteobacteria; order Burkholderiales; family Chitinibacteraceae; genus Chitinibacter. The sequence continues at coordinate 2,140,770 of NZ_CP172558.1, forward strand.
CAGCAAATGGAGTCGATTAATCAGGCTTCGCGTCAATCGGCCGATGCAACGCAGTCCAGCGCCGCTGCGATCGAACAAATGTCTGTGAGTATTGATCATATTTCGCACAGCGCCCGGGAAACCGAAACCAACTCGTCTCGCTCTTCGCAGCTGGCCAATGAAGGTGAAGGATTGGTATCCAAAGCTGCAGGAGAAATTCAGCTGGTGTCAGCCCAGATTTCTACCGCTTCGGTGCTGATCGGCGGTCTGGTTGAGCGTTCACGAGAAATTGACAGTATTGCTAGTGTCATCAAGGAAATTGCGGATCAAACCAATTTGCTGGCGCTCAATGCGGCAATTGAAGCTGCGCGTGCCGGTGAACAAGGGCGCGGGTTTGCTGTAGTTGCAGATGAAGTTCGCAAATTGGCAGAGCGCACCACGCAGGCCACTGGCCAGATTACGCAGATGGTGCATGCGGTTCAGACCGACACGCTGTCAGTGGTTTCCAGCATGGATGAGGCTAAACCTCAAGTGGCGCGCAGTGTCGATATGGCTGATCGTGGTGCAGCAATGCTGCGTGAAATCAGCGGCGGTGCTTCCGAAACGCTGGCCAAAATCCGTGATGTGGCTAATGCGACATCGGAGCAGAGCCAGGCCAGTAGCAGCTTGGCAATTAATGTCGAACGAATTACGCATATGGTTGAGGAATCCGCCGAATCAGTGCGCGCCGCGAATGAAAATGTTCGCCGACTGGAGCAACTGGCAGGTGAGTTGCGCTCGGCGGTGACCCGCTTCAAACTTTAATTGCATTATTAAAACAGCGTCTGGTTCTGACCTTGCTTCCCCCTTCAATGACCTCATCAAGGGTGTTGACGAGGGGAAGCTAAAGTCAGAATCTTAGGTCAAAAAACCCTAATCCCCGGATAGGGTTTTTTTATTAGTGGCTGTAGCGCGGTGCAATGGCTGGCACACTACCTATCCGGCTGTATTTCAAGGACGTGTGAGCAATGCCTTTAACTTCCCAATTCTCCCTGGCCGAACTGTTGCCGTCGGCAGTCGATAAGCCGACCCAGCATGACGTCGCGGCGACGCTGCTGTTTGTCATTCTGCTGGTGATCGCCCGTTGGCTGGTACGGCGTTCGGTCATCAAGCGAAACGATCTGAGCGTCGAAGTCAAACGCCGCTGGCTGGTGACTTTGCGCAATATGTGGCTGCTGCTGTTCATCGCCGGCTTGCTGTTCATCTGGGGTCGCGAGCTGCAGACGCTGGCCGTGTCGCTCGTTGCGATTGCTGCCGCGCTGGTGCTGGCGACCAAGGAAATGATCATGTGCATGATGGGATCGATTTACCGCACCAGCACGCACGCGTTCAGCGTGGGCGATCGCATCGAATTCAACAAGCTCAAGGGGCAGGTGATCGACACCAATATCCTGTCGTTCACGCTGACCGAATCGAGCTACGCCAGCGCCCAGCAGGGCACGGTCGGGCGTGTGATCACGATTCCGAACAGCCTGCTGCTCGGCAACCCGGTGTTCAACGAAACGCGGCTGGGCACCTTCGTGATGCATACCGTCCACGTCAGCATAGCGCGCGAATCCGACTGGCAGCGCGCCGAAGCCATTTTGCTCAGCGCAGGCCATCAGGCGCTGGCCGAATACGCCGACGAGCTGGCGGCGCATGTGAACGAGCAAACGCAGCTGCAGATTTTTAACACCGTCATCATGGAACCGCGCGTGCGCATCGATCTGGAAGACATCGAGTCGATTGCGTTTCAGTTGCAATTGCCAGTGCCGCTGGGGCGACGTGCGAAGGTGGAGCAGGATGTGCTGCGGGAGTTTTTGCGGCAGTACGCGCCACAATGTGCTTCAAATCAATAACTGAATAAATTAACGTGTTGGGGTCAGATCAAGATTCGCAAACTTGGCACGACTACTTATACTCTGCAGGGAATTTATGATTAATAATCAACACGAGCCAAGAGTGCTTTTCTCTAGGTTGAGATTAAGGTATCAAATTATTCTCCTTTGGCTGCCATTGACAGTTAGTGCTCTATTTATCGGTTTTGGTGGTTATTATTTGGGCGTGGAGCTGGCTGGTTTTTTTAACATCAACCCATCTGCGCCAATTGTGAGTCAACCTAGTAGTGGTATATTTTTCTGTTTATGGATGGTTTTGTTTGTATTCTTAGCAGCATTGGGGTGGGTAATCAGTTATTTAATATTGATTATGATTCTTAAATTTATTAAAGATTTTGAAAATTCAATGGTTAAGGCGGTGCTGCTAGGTAAAAACTATCCAAAGCATTGGCTTCAGAAAGAACTTGAAAAATAAATGCAGTAAGTTCCGTGTTGATTGGCAAGTGACTGAATTGACCTACCTCTTTCGGGGTCTCCGCCTTTATCATCGAAGACCGCGGTTTGAATATCACTAAAATGAGGTTGGTTGGGCTAAGCCTGCGCAACCCAACGTTTATTGGAATAAATACAACCGCCTATTTGGCGGTTTTTCTTTGCCTGCGATATTCAATCAACGGGCATTGGCGGTTATGCGCCGCGGCACTCACTTTTCTTTGCTTCGCCAAAGAAAAGTAAGCCAAAGAAAGGCAATGGGATGGACTCCTCCCTCTGATACGGCATCGATGTGCCAGACTGGAAGTGTCAGCCAACAGTCACACAGAACAAGGAGTCCACCATGTCTATTATCCGCATTGGCCTTGATCTTGCCAAAACCGTTTTTCAAATTCACGGCGTGAATCACAAAGAAGAAGTCATTTGCACTCGACAATTACGTCGGTCGCAATTGCTCGACTTCTTTAAAAAGCTCACTCCTTGCTTGATTGGCATGGAGGCTTGCTCTGGCGCGCATCACTGGGCACGTCAACTGCAATTGATGGGGCATACCGTCAAGCTGATTGCGCCCCAGTTCGTTAAACCCTACGTCAAAGGCAACAAGAACGACGCCAACGATGCGGCCGCTATTTGTGAAGCCGTAGGTCGGCCATCGATGCGCTTTGTGCCCCTCAAAACCATCGCCCAACAAGATTTACAGGCACTGCACCGTATCCGCAGCGAACTGGTGCAGCAGCGCACCGCCAAGGTCAATCAAATCCGTGGTTTGTTGGGGGAGTACGGGATTGTGACGGCTCAACGGATTGAGTCACTGCGCAAAGCATTACCAGAGCTACTGGAGGATGCCGAAAATGGCTTAACCCCCGACTTCCGTGCCCTGCTTAATGGTTTGCGCGATGATCTGGTGTATCTCGACGAGCGAATTGCCACTGCGGATAAACAAGTGCAACAGCAAGCGCGCGAAAATACACAAGCATTACGTTTGCAACAATTACGCGGGATTGGCCCCATTACCGCGACCGCCTTGATTGCAGCGATAGGCCAAGATGCGCATCACTTTAAACGCGGCAGAGACCTCGCCGCTTGGATAGGCTTAACACCGGGGCAGCACAGCAGCGGTGGTAAGGAGCGGTTACTGGGCATCAGCAAGCGGGGCGATACGTATCTGCGCACCTTACTCATTCATGGCGCACGTGCTGTAGTTAAAACGGCATTAGGCAAGACGGATAGGCTGAGTGTATGGATTCAAAGCCTGTGCAGTCGGCGTAACAAAAACATTGCCGCCGTTGCGTTAGCCAATAAAACGGCACGAATGGTGTGGGCATTACTCAGTCGCGATATGGATTATGACCCCGACTTTGGTTTAGCAAGGGGTGAAGTAGTTTGAAGCGTGCAGTAGAAAATGGGGTTTGTAGTGGCAATGTGTAACGAATAAAATCCAGTCCGATTGCGAAGCAAGAAGCAGTGATGGCCAAAAGGTTGAACCGGCGGCAGGCAAACCTGACGGGGTCCAAGTGCGAAAAGCACGTGAAGGCGATGAGGACCTGCCGCGCGAATAGCCCATCATGGCCCGGGTCATTAGGCCCAATGCGAAGGCCGGATATACGTGAGCAGTCGATCCGACAACCAGAACTGTGAAATGCTTGCAAGCTGGGAGGAGTCCATATACGACCCCGGCGTCTGCGTCCCGCTGCGCGGGATGCCCTCGCAGCGGACAATCGGCAAGGCGGCGGGCTTTAACAAAACAGAGCCCGCCGAAACCCCTTGCCGCTTGTTCCTCGCTCGGCGCAGCTGCAGGGGAATCCGTGCAGCCCAACCATTGCGGCATATACATGCCTGGGCGTTGCCCTGAAAGTCAATTTTCATCTTGCTTTGATTGATATACCCCTGCCTTGGTTAGAACGGATTGCCCGTGGAGCCGCGCCGTTCGGGAGGCGGTTGGCGAGGTTTTAAGACGCGGCTGTTTGAGCGTTGCGACGCTAGCGCAACGCGAGTTCCCGCGTCGCCTTGCCAATTGCCGGACGGACGGGGTTTCGCGGCGATCGGGCGCGTTAGGGTTATCAGGGGCAAGGCAAGACTGCCCCTGATTCGTCCGGCGGGCGAAACCGCCGGTTCACCGCCTGCGCCAGCAGGCTTATTCCGTCAACCTGTCGGATAACGCCTTCGGCTCATCCGACCTACGCTACTAAAGCAACACCACATCCGGCAAATTCTGCACGCTTACCGTCCGCATCGTTTCGACAAAATCGGCCAAATAAGCCGTTTGCAGCCGGTCGCTGTGCATTGCGGCGTAAAGCTCGCTTTTAAGCCCGTTCGCTGTGATCGGCTTGGCCTGCACATAACCACGATCCAGATAACCTTGCACGCTCCAGCGCGGCAGGGCGGCGATGCCGCGGCGGCTCGCGACGAGTTGCAGCATTGCGACTGTTAGCTCGGTCGGGCGGCGTTTCGGGTTGATTCCGGCCGGTTTTAATACCTTGCGCAGCAGATCGAGCATTTCATCGGGCACCGGATAGGTAATCAGCGTTTCGTCGGCAAAGTCGGCGGCTGCCAGATACGGTTTGGCCGCCAGTGCGTGATCATTGGCGAGCAGCGCGACCATGTCGTAGCTGAATAGCGGCATGAAACTCAGCTCGGGCTGTTCTTCGACTTCGGAAACGATGGCGAGGTCGGCGCGGTCTTCATACAGCAATTGCACCGGGTCGGCGTGAAAGCCGGAAACGATGTCGAGCTCGACTTCCGGCCAGTGCTGGCGGAACTGGTCCATTGCCGGCATCAGCCAGTCAAAACAGGTATGGCATTCAACAGCAATGCGCAGCGTCCCGGCCTGACCTTCGCGCAAGCGCGCAATATCGCGTTCGGTCGCGGCAATGACGGGCAGTACTTCGTTTGCCAGCGCGGCCAGTTTTTCGCCTGCTGCGGTCAGCTTGAGTGGCGCCGATTTGCGTGTAAACAACGGCAGGCCGTAATGATCTTCGAGCAGGCGTACCTGATGCGATAGCGCCGATTGCGTCAGATGCAATCGTTCGGCGGCGCGAGTCAGGCTGCCCGCTTCGGCGATGGCGATGATCGTTTTCAGGTGGCGCAGTTCGAGTAGTGACTGCATGGCAGCTCCAGTAATTGATTAATTATTTTCACGTTGATTGCAAAAATAATGAGCTGTAATCATATCGAAGCTGCGCGTACTATGCAAATTACTTTCATGGATGAGGTATTTTGCAATGAGTAATATTAATAATATTAAAGCCCACGTTTTAGGTTTTCCGCGTATCGGCGCGCAGCGTGAATTGAAATTTGCCGTTGAGAAATTCTGGCGCGGCGAGATCAGCGAAGGAGAATTGGCGCAAGTTGGTCAAACGCTGCGCCGCCGTCATTGGGCGTGGCAAGCTGAGGCAGGCTTGGATTTTGTCACCGTCGGCGATTTTGCCTGGTACGACCAGATTTTGAACACCGCCGCCTTGCTGGGCGCTTTGCCTGCGCGTTTTGGCTTTGACGCCAAGCGCCTGAGTTTGCCGCAATACTTTGAACTCGCTCGCGGTAATACCGAGCAGTTTGCGATGGAAATGACCAAATATTTCGACACGAACTACCATTACCTCGTGCCGGAGATGAGCAGCAAAACCACATTTGACGGCGGCGTGGAATGGTTTTTTGACGAAATCGAAGATGCGCTAACTCAGGGTCATCAAGTCAAAGCCGTTTTGCCGGGACCGTTGACCTTTTTGTGGCTGTCCAAATGCAAAGAAGAGGGGTATAGCAAGCTAGCACTTTTACCATCTGTTGTTGCAGCCTATACCCGTGTACTTAATAAATTGTCAGCCTTGGGCGTGAGCTATATTCAGCTCGACGAGCCGATTCTGGCTTTGCAACTGCCAAACGACTGGATCGCGGCATTTGAGTCGACATATCGCAGTCTGGCCGGGCAGGGCAGCGTGAAGGTGCTGCTGGCGACTTATTTTGATTCGGTCGCTGAGCACGCGCCGCTGCTGGCGAGTTTGCCAATTGCTGGTCTGCATATTGACGGTGTTCGTGCGCCAGAACAACTCGCTACTTTCGCGACCATCTGGCCGGAAAATAAAGTGCTGTCTCTGGGGCTCATCGACGGTCGCAATATCTGGGCGGCGGACTTGAGCAAAGTCTTGGGCATCTTGCAGCCGTGGCATAGCAAATTGGGCGCTCAGCTGTGGATTGCGACTAGCTGCTCCTTGCTGCATGTGCCAGTTGATTTAGCTCAGGAAGCAAGCTTGGATGCAGAACTCAAATCGTGGCTGGCTTTTGCCAAGCAAAAATTAGCTGAATTGAGCATCCTGAAACAAGCGCTCAATGGGCAAGATGTCAGCGCCGAGCTGGAAAAAAATCAGGATGCGCAGCATGCACGCCGCACATCAAAACGAATTCATAATCCGGCGGTCGCCGCGCGTTTGGCGAATCTGAATCAACAAGTCGATCAGCGAAAATCGCCATTTGCGACGCGGCAGGCCGATCAGCGGGCTCGGTTTAACTTGCCATTGTTGCCGACAACGACCATCGGCTCTTTCCCGCAAACCAAGGAAATTCGCGCTGCGCGGGCGGCGTTTAAACGCGGTGAAGTTTCAGCTGAACATTACGAAGCAGCGATGAAGGCTGAAATCGCGCTGGTTGTGCAAAAACAAGACGCGCTCGGCATCGACGTACCGGTGCACGGCGAAGCCGAACGCAACGATATGGTCGAGTATTTTGGCGAACAACTGGCGGGTTTTGCATTTACACAGTTTGGCTGGGTACAAAGCTACGGTAGCCGTTGCGTTAAACCGCCAGTCTTGTTCGGTGACGTATCGCGGCCAAATCCGATGACGGTCGCATGGTCGAGCTTTGCGCAAAGCCTGACGGCCAAACCGATGAAGGGCATGTTGACGGGCCCGGTGACGATTCTGCAATGGTCTTTCGTTCGCGACGACCAGCCGCGCTCGCTGACGTGCGATCAGATCGCGCTGGCGATTCGCGATGAGGTCTGCGATCTCGAAGCCGCCGGCATCGGCATTATCCAGATCGACGAGCCGGCTTTCCGTGAAGGTTTGCCACTCAAACAAGCCTACTGGGCGCACTATCTGGCCTGGGCGGGGCGCGCTTTCCGCATCTCGGCATCGGGCGTTGCCAATGACACGCAGATTCACACGCATATGTGCTATTCGGAGTTCAACGACATTCTGCCCGCGATTGCCGCGATGGACGCCGACGTGATTACGATTGAAACCAGCCGCTCGGATATGGAGCTGCTCGAAGCCTTCTCTGGTAAGACTGTTACGGGAAAAGCGGGCGACGGCTTTGTGTATCCAAACGAAATCGGCCCCGGCGTTTACGATATTCACAGCCCGCGAGTGCCGCAGGTGAATGAAATGTTGCGGCTGATCGCCAAAGCGCTCGAAGTTGTTCCGGCTGAACGGCTGTGGATCAACCCTGATTGCGGCCTGAAAACCCGTGGCTGGCCGGAAACCGAAAGCGCGCTGGCCAATATGTTGGCGGCGACGCAAATCGCGCGTCGTGCCATTGAACGGGGCGAGCAATTGCTGATCGACACGGCCAAGCCCGGAACTGTCGTGCATGGCAGCACATGCGTTTGCCATTAAAACCCCAAGGGAAAAAGAGGTAGATTGCTAATGTCGTTCATTTAAGCTGGATTTGATCTGGGTTCCCCCCTTCGTGACCCCGCAAGGGGGGCAAACGAGGGGGGAGGGGGGATTTCTGCATTATTTAAGCCATCGTTTTTGCTGAAATACTGCCAAATCCCCCTCTATCCCCCTCAATCCCCCTTTTTACAATCCCACAAGGGGACAGACGAGGGGGAGGGTAAAGTTAAAACCTTTAAGCGAACGGCATTAGGCGCGCTTTTATTCGCACAAGCGCAGTGCAGCTCGGTAAAATTGGCGCATTCAATTTTGCATAGAGCGGCCATGTCGGACGAAATTATCATTACTCAAACGCAGCACTGGCTCGAACAGGCTGTCATCGGCCTCAATCTGTGCCCGTTTGCCAAAGCGGTGTACGTCAAAAACCAGATCCGCTTTGTCGTTTCGCACGCAAAGCATCTGGATGGTTTTCTCGACGATCTGGATCGCGAACTCGATTTGCTGGCAGCAGCCAACCCTGATGAAATCGACACGACCTTGCTGATCCACCCGACGCTGTTTCCCGATTTTGAAGTGTTCAATGATTTTCTGACGATTGCCGATGAAATCGTCGCCGAGCATGAGCTTGAAGGCATTCTGCAAATTGCCAGCTTCCACCCCGATTTCCAGTTTGCCGACACCGAGCCCGACGACATCGGCAATTACACCAACCGCGCGCCGTACCCGACCTTGCACCTGCTGCGCGAAGCCAGTATTGCGCGTGCGGTCGAGGCTTTTCCGAATCCGGAAAGCATTTTTGAGCGCAATATTGAAACGCTGGAAAAACTCGGTCTGGCCGGCTGGCTTGCACTGGGTTTATCTGAGTCAAAAAGCAAATCATGATGGGTATGTTTCTGAAGCGCTTATTGGTATTGATCTGCGTGGCAATACTGGCGGCGTGTAGCACGACGGCCAGTGATTCCGCTCCCGTCGGTTTTTATCGCGTCAAAGCGGGCGACACGCTGTATCGCATCGCCAAAAATAATGGTCAAAGCGTCGCAACGCTTAAACGCTGGAATCAACTGCAAAGTAATGAGATTGAAGTGGGCCAGCTCCTGCGCGTCAGCAATGGCGCGAGCGCTCCGGCTGGCAAACCCAATCCAGCCGCGACGGCAAGCGCCAAACCAACGCCCAGCCCAACGACTGAGCCCAAAGTGACTTTGATCTGGCCGCACCGCGGTAATGTGATCCAAAAATACGCGCCGCCGCGCAGCAAAGGCATCGATATCGAAGGCAAGGAAGGCGACAACATTGTTGCCGCCGCCGACGGCAAAGTCGTTTACGCCGGCGATGGCATCCGCGCTTACGGACATATGGTCATCATCCGCCACGAAGGCGATTACTTGACGACCTACGCGCATAACCAGACGCTGCTCGTCGCCGAGGGCGCACAAGTCAAACAAGGCCAGCCGATAGCCAAAATGGGCAGCACCGGCACCGATCGTGTGAAGCTGCATTTTGAATTGAGATATAAAGGGCAGCCGATCAATCCGATGATGATGTTGCCCTAGGGGTATATTGATACAGGTATCGATGGTATTGGCTTATGGTGATATACCATTGCTGGTATGTGAAGGATGGAGATTGTAAATGTTCAATGGCACGATGCCGCAACTGATGGCGGCTTACAATCAGTGGCAAAATCAGCAGCTTTATGCTGCCGCTTTGCAATTGAACGATGAGCAACGCAAAGCCGATTGCGGCGCTTTTTTCCGCTCAATTCACAGTACGCTCAACCATATTCTGTGGGGCGATCTGAACTGGATGGCGCGCTTTTGCGATGAAACGCTGATCGCCAGACCAATAGGCGTCGATATTTACGACGACTTTGCCGAGCTGCACGCCGCGCGAATCGCGATGGATCAGCGCATCATAGCTTGGGCGGATGGGATTAATGCCGACTGGCTGGCCGAGCCGGTGACATGGACGAGCAAGGTCTACGGCTTCACGCAAACCATCCCGCGCTGGGTGCAGGTGCAACAGATGTTCAACCACCAGACCCACCACCGCGCACAGGCCGGAACGTTGCTGAAACAATTCGGCATCGACATCGGCGTGACCGATTTGCCGCTGATGCCGGTGTTGATGGGGGATTGATATTGGCAGAAATTACACGAGCGGTTTTCGCTTAGAGGCTGAAATCAGGAATGATGTAGGTCGGATGAGCCGAAGGCGTTATCCGACACGGAATTGTCGGGTAACGCTACGCTCACCCGACCTACGCACTATTTCATTTTACGTATTTTCAAAGTTGAAAGAGATCTTCATATGAGAGAGCACATGCAAACCGAAGCTGAATATGCGGAACTTTATACTCAAGCAGAAAAAATCCGATTGGTCTGCGTTGGAACGCTGATTGGGGCGGCGCTTATATTTTTAACGAGAAGTTATCTTTTGCCCTGGTTTAACCATTTTGTGGAAACAGCCCCTTGCCGGAAGGTGTTGGGTATCGATGGTTTAACGGTCTTGTGGAATGGCATTTTTGTTGCAATGCCGGTGTTTTTCGCGCTAACGGTTGCGGCAACATTTGGATGGCGAGGATATAAAATACTGCGTGATCATCAGTTTCCGCCAAGAAATGAAAAGGTATGCAAGCCAACGAAAATTCGGCGCGGTAATGTAGTGCGATTCATTGCGTGGCTTCACTTTTTCCCTGTTGTGATTTTGTTGCTTATCGCGGTTTGGGGAAGTTTTCAGGTGGATGATATGCCAAAAAAAATCTGCCAAACGCGCTCAACAAAATAGTGAGGAATGAGCAGCTTTGTAGGTTGGGCTAAATGAAATGCAGCCCAACGTTCACCGCGTGTGTTGGGCTTCGCAAACTCAGCGCCAACCTACAAATACTCCTGCTTTGGGTCGAACGCTCTCTTCAATTCGTTTTAAATTAACCCCCTGAGGTTTTATGCAACTCGCCATCATTTCCGCCGTTGGCAAAAACGGCGTGATCGGAATCGACAACCGCCTGCCCTGGCGATTGCCCGAGGACTTGCAGTATTTCAAACGGCTGACGATGGGTAGCCCGATGCTGATGGGGCGCAAGACGTTTGAGTCTTTGCCGGGGCTGTTGCCCGGCCGCCGGCATCTGGTCGTCAGCCGCAATGTTGATTGGAATGCGCCAGGGGCGGAAGTTTTTACTAGTCTCGAATCGGCCATCGCTGCGTGTGCCGGGCTGGAAAAATTGTTCGTGATCGGCGGTGGCGAAATTTACCGCCAGGCGCTGGCGCTGGCCGACACGCTGTATCTGACCGAAGTCAATCTCAGTCCCGAGGGCGATGCGTTCTTCCCCGAATTTGACCGTGATGTCTGGTTGGAATCCAGCCGCGAAGCGCATTGCTCGGAAAAAGGCATCGAATACGCTTTTGTGACTTACCAGCGCAAAATTGTTTGAGTTTTTTATGGGTATGTTGTTGAAGCAATTTTGAATAAAGGGTTTCATCAATATACCTTGGTGCGGTATGTGCGCGCCGTGCATTGCGCTGTGTCGGAATGGCTCGTCGTGCGGTAGCAAAAAAGCATCAAGCGTCTGAAACGCCGCCTGCATCTCGAATCGCTAACGGGGGGCAACTGGCTGGGGCGCAACAGGATTTTGGGGTAAAAATCGTCGCGGACAAGCTGCATTTGCTGTGCGTCACGGCCGCCGTGCTGCGTAGCCAACTCCAAAGATTTCTTTCGACCATGGTGCCAAAAGACCCGTTCCAAACATACCAAACCGCATGATTACATTGCTTACAAAGCGGCAATTTGAAGGCTTAAGTTGATAGGATTGCTGCAGGGGGTGGTTCTGGCTAGCCGTCACATTAAGCCCCTTTAAATCTTGCAGATTATTCATTTGATGAGGTTGGCATGGTTGTCTGTGATACGATGCCGCTGCTTACAAGGTGCCCTCTCTCAGGGGGGTATTCGTTTGGAATTTCTGTAGTATTTATATGGGGCGGTATGTTGCATGTGGATTCGTCGTGGTTTTGGCGCCAGGCCTTTTTATTTGCAACTCGGTTTGCCCATGGCGCTGGTGATTTCGATGGCTTTGGGCTTGATTGGTTTTCTGAATTATTTCAATTACCAGAAAAGCTATCAGGAGTTGTTGCTTGATCGTGCGCTGGTGCTGGGAATTGATGCCCGTCAATTGATTGAGTCGGGTCTGAATATCGGGCTTGCTCCGCGAGCCAATGCCAATCTGGCGCCTGAATTAAACCGGCTGTATCGCGAATCCGGGGAAGTTCACCATATCCAGTTGTGTGATGAACGGGGTCAATCCTTGTTGCTGCTGGGGGATGTACGGAGCACCCAGCCTTGCCTTGTTCCGCCGGTAGCCAAGGGGGAAGCGGCTGAGTGGCAGACGCAGGATGCGTCTTTTATTTATATGGGCTTGCCTTACAAGAACAGTTTCGGGGTCGTTTCTGGTTATCTGGTTTTAGCCTATCCACAGGCGCTGGTGAGTAAAGCGTCGGCGACAATGGGAATGAAATTGCTGCAGATTTTTGCACTCGTCGTCCTGGCCGTTTTTGCCGTGACCATTGTGTGTGTCTGGTGGCTGACACGGCAGATGCAGCAGGAAATTTCTCAACTGGAGCAAATCGTTGATCAACCCGATCAAGCCTCGCCAGCACCGGAATTCGGTTTGCTGGACAATGCCCTGTCGGCAGAAGTACGCGAATTTTCCCGGATGCTGCAGCCGCCTGCTGATCTTGTTCAGGCTCGTGAATCATGAAACGTTTGCAATTTCGTCTGGTTGTTCTGTCTGCCCTGATTTTGCTGTTTTCGTCGGCCTTATTTTCCTATTTTTCCTTGCGGGAATTTGAAAGCGGCTTGAAGCCTTCGATTGCTGCGAGCGAACGTGAGCTTGCCGCATCCGTTTTGCGGGTGCTGGGAAAGGGCTTTGAGCATGGTATTCCTTATCAGGAAATGAAGGGAGTGAATGAATATCTGGATCAGGTGCGCCGGAACAATTCTCAGATTAGTTACTTGTTGCTAACCGATGCGAAGCGCCGATTATTGTTTTCCAGCCAGACCAAGGATTGTCAGCCCAATGAGGTGCTGACTACGGTTGATGGGGGTATTACGCCGGACTCCAGATATTTAAATACGGTTGTGCCTATACGGCGAGGGGGTGTTCTGCTGGGGTATTTATATCTGGGGCGGCAGGCTGATGTGGCCCGGCAACAGCTGGAAAATGTGGCCTTGGATATTTTAACCGTGATGGTTGTTGCCATTCTGGTGGCAGTCGAACAATTGCGCTTACTGTTGACGATTTCGATCACGACGCCCTTGGCATTGCTGCATTCATTTTTTGCCAAAATGAGGCTGCAGCAATTTCAGATGCGTTTGCCATCCGGTCATTTTGGCGGCCTCGGCGGGGTGTATTCGCGTCTGAATGCATTGCTGGAGACAAGAGCAGCCAGTGATCGGGCTCAAAACGAAATGCTGGGCGAGCCGGAGAACGGGAAAGCATCGTGGATAAGCAGCGAGTTATATCATTCCGCGCTGGATTATATCCGGTGGCCCTTTTTTCTATTGGTTTTCGCCGATTCGCTGTCTTTGTCGTTTTTCCCTGTCTATGCCGAACAGTTTTTTGATCCGGCTTTAGGTTTGTCCCGCCAATTCTTTGGCAGTTTGCCGATTTCCGTTTTCATGCTGGTCTGGGCATTGGCCATGCCATGGGCTGGACAATGGTGTGACCGGGTCGGGTATCGGCGTGCTTTTTATTGGGGCGCCGCCATCACCACTGCCGGTCTGATTCTGACTGCTCTGGCGAGCGGTTTTGTCGAGCTGCTGATTTGGCGTTCGGTCACGGCATTTGGCTATGGCACAGTCTTTGTGACTGTACAAAGTTATATTGCCAACAATACGGCAACGAATGAACGAACTCGCGGGATGGCGATTTTCCTCTCGACCTTCTTTTCCGGCTCACTGGCGGGCGCCGCGATTGGTGGCATGGTCGTGGATAAACTGGGCGAGCGCTGGACCTTTGCGCTTTCAGCCTTGCTCTCCATCATGGCGGCCTGGTTTGTGGCCCGGATGATTAGCCCGAAAAGCGGTGTTGGCGGGAGCAAGAAAACATTTCAACTGGCTGATGTGCTCAAATTGATGCGGCATAAAAAATTTGCTGCAATTACCGTGCTGGCGGCGATTCCGGCCAAAATTGCGCTGGCTGGATTTTTGTATTATTCGGTTCCGCTGTATCTGAAATCGCTGGGAACTTCGCAGGGAAATACGGGGCGGCTGATGATGCTGTACAGCCTGGCCATTATTCTGGTTTCTCCGACGATTGCGAAATTGGCCGATATGCTGGGGTCGCGACGCTGGTTTGTGATTATTGGCGGGTATGTCGCAGGCATGGCGATGTTTGCTTCCTTGTTGCAAGAGGGGATGTGGGGGCTGGTGCTCAGCATCGTTTGCCTTGGGTTTGCCCACGCGATTGGCGTGTCTCCCCAGTTGGCGTTGGTCAGTGATTATTGCGCCGACGCTGTGCGTGATCTGGGGCAGGCGACTGCAACTGGCGTATTTCGCTTGCTGGAGCGCCTGGGTAATGTCTTTGGACCGTTGATTGCCAGCGTATTGATCGCTGTTTATGGGTTCAAGGGGGCTTTTTACGGTGTGGGTGCCTTGATTCTGACGACAACGACCGTTTTCATGTTGGCGTTTTATTGCTTTGACCGTCAGGATGCCGAGGCATGAAGTATTTAAAAATATGCTGCTTATGTCTGTTGTTGCTGGGCTCTACGCTGTCCTTTGCTGCAGATTCGCGCCCTTATCGTGTGGCCATGCTGCTTTATCGGGGGGAGACCGAGGCGGAAAAAGGGTTTATGGCGTCTTTGCGGCAACGTCTGCCAGTGGAGTTCATTGTGCGGGATGTTGCGGAAGATGTGCATAAAATCCCGGCATTGCTCGCCGAAATGAAGCGTTTGAAGCCGGATCTGATTTACACCTTTGGCACAACGATGACTTTGGCTGTTGCGGGGCGGGAGGGTGACACGTCGGGGCAATTCATTCGCAATATTCCCATCGTATTCAATATCGTTGCCGATCCCGTTGGGGCCGGGCTGACAAGCACTCTCAAAAGTTCGCGGAGAAATTTAACCGGAGTTTCACATTTGGTGCCAATGAAAGACCAGCTCAATGCAGCCAAGAAACTGGTGAAAATGAAACGGTTTGGCGTGATTTACAACGCCAAAGAAAATAATTCACAGCTGGCAGTCAAGGAGTTGCAGGCCAATGCGACTGCATTTGGTTATCACCTGTCTACATTTGCAGTTGAGCCCGATGCATCGGGAAAAATCAGTGGCAAGGCTATTGATCGTACCGTGCATGATGCACTGGCTGCCCGGCTGGATGCGGTGTATCTGCCGTCTGATTCGTCAATCATTCAACAGGCTGGCGCAATCACCTTGCCATTTGCTCAGGCTGGCGTTCCCGTCATTTCGGCGACTGAGGCACCGATTCGTCAGCACGGTGCTTTGCTGGGACTGGTCGGTAATTATTTCAACGCAGGCAGTTTCGCGGCTTATAAGGCTGAACAAATTTTGCTCAAACGAGCCAGTCCGGATCAGATTCCGATTGAAGTTCTGCAGCGTTTTTCCTTGTTGATCAATATGCAATCGGCACGACAGCTCAAGCGATATCCACCCTTATCCCAATTGGGTGTGGCTGAACTTTTGTATTGATTTCATTCTTTTTATAAGCATTGGCATTTATTTGAATTGCACAGTTTTGGTGCAATTGGCTTTGCTGGATTTTTCCCTTGGATCAAACAAGAACACTTCCTTTGTCTTGTGTCGGACATTGTCTGTCGCCTGAGCCCACGGTTGTGCAACAATATGAAATTGTCATGTAAATTCCCTTGAAATTTGACGTATATCAATTTAACCTTTCGTCGGTTATTGTGCCTTGAATTGCACGTGTCAATCGAGGCCATCCCTTGGTTGTTTGATTTG
This sequence comes from Chitinibacter sp. S2-10, assembly GCF_046530675.1. Classification (GTDB taxonomy): domain Bacteria; phylum Pseudomonadota; class Gammaproteobacteria; order Burkholderiales; family Chitinibacteraceae; genus Chitinibacter. The sequence continues at coordinate 2,156,673 of NZ_CP172558.1, forward strand.
TATTGGAGATTCGGTAATGGCAAATGAAAGCAGGCAGCATACGCTGGATCGTGTTCGCGCTCCTCGCGTCCAGATTACTTACGATGTTGAAGTCGGCGACGCCGTTGAAAAGAAAGAGCTTCCTTTTGTAATGGGGGTGCTGGGCGATTTTACTGGTCATCCGGTTGAGCCACTGCCAAAGCTGAAAGATCGCAAATTCGTGAATATCGACCGCGATAATTTCAACGATGTTCTGAAAGGCACCAAGCCGCATCTGGCCTTTCGTGTCGACAATACAATGGCAAATGACGATAGCCAGATTTCAGTCGATCTGAGCTTCAATACCATGGCCGATTTCGAACCTGCACAAGTTGCAGCCCAAGTCGAGCCTCTGCGCAAGCTGCTGGAAATTCGTGCCAAGCTTTCCGATTTGAAAAACAAAATGTACAGCAATGAACGCCTTGGTGAAGTGTTGCAAGAAATTTTGGATGACACCAGCAAGTTGCAGGCTTTGGGCAAGGAAACCGGTTTCGAAGCAGGGGAGGCTAAATAATGAGCGAAGCACAACAAGCGGCAAATGCAGATGGCGTAGCAACGCTGGAAGGCAGTTTGCTTGACAGCATTATTGATGAAACGCGTGTAGCCCGGTCTGATTCGGAAAAAGAGCGTGCGAAGGATCTGATTAGTGGCTTTGTTAATGAGGTACTCTCAGGAACCGTGACGGTTTCGAAAGACCTGATTGCCAGTATTGAGAAACGGATCGCCGAAATTGACGGTGTTCTCTCTACTCAATTGTCGAGCATCATGCATAACGAAGAGTTCCAGAAGCTGGAGTCTTCCTGGCGCGGCTTGCATTACCTTGTGCATCAGAGCGAAACCAGTACCGGTTTGAAAATCAATTTGCTCAATGCGTCGAAAAAAGACTTGCTGAAAGATTTCAAAGGCGCGGCCGAGTTTGACCAGTCAGCCTTGTTCAAGAAAATCTACGAAGAAGAATACGGTACATTCGGCGGCGCCCCTTTTGCTGCGCTGGTGGGTGATTATGAATTCAGCAACCATCCGGAAGACATGTATCTGCTGGAAGAAGTGTCGCACGTTGCCGCTGCAGCGCACGCGCCATTCTTCTCGGCAGCCAATGCCGGCATGTTTGGGCTGGATAGCCTGACCGAGCTTTCAAAACCTCGTGATCTGGCCAAAGGTTTTGATACCGTTGAATACGCCAAATGGAAGTCTTTCCGCAATTCGGAAGATGCGCGTTATGTCGGGTTGACTTTACCGCATGTATTGGGTCGTCTGCCTTATGGCTCGGCCACCGTACCTGTCGAGGCGTTCAACTTTGAAGAAGACGTCAGCGGGAAAGAACACGATAAGTACCTGTGGGTGAATGCATCTTATTCACTGGGTGCCCGCTTGACCAACGCCTATGCAAAATATGGCTGGTGCGCAGCGATTCGCGGTGTTGAAGGTGGTGGTCTGGTTGAAGGTTTGCCAACGCATACTTTCACTACAGATGATGGTGAAGTCGCTCTGAAGTGTCCGACTGAAATCGCAATTACTGATCGTCGTGAAAAAGAACTGGCTGACTTGGGCTTTATCCCCTTGGTGCATTGCAAAGGCACTGACTACGCAGCGTTCTTTTCAACCCAGTCAGTACAAAAAGCCAAGGAATACGATACTGATGCGGCCAATGCCAATGCGCGTTTGTCTAATCAATTGCAATACATCATGGCGACATCACGCTTTGCGCATTACCTGAAATCTATGGTTCGCGACAAGGTCGGCAGTTTCATGACCCGTACCGAGTGCGAGCAATTCCTGGGTCGCTGGATCAACAACTATGTTGTCGGTTCGGATGATGCCGGTCAGGAAATCAAGGCCAAATATCCTTTGCGTGAAGCACGGGTTGACGTGAGTGAGATTCCTGGCAAGCCGGGCTTTTACAAGGCCGTTGCCTATCTCAAGCCGCACTTCCAGCTTGAAGGCTTGACTGCCAGCCTGCGTCTGGTCGCTGATTTGCCGCCTCCAGCCAAATAATCCCTGCATTTTATGAGTGAGCGCCACCGTGGGTGACGCTCATATCCAGCATTTTCTTTTTTGGAGTACATCTTCATGGCATACGATTCATATCTGAAAATTGGTGATGTTAAGGGCGAAAGCACTGACGATAAGCATAAAGATTGGGTTGAGCTGTATTCATTTAATCTTGGCATCAGCAATCCGGTAACCGTAGGCTCGGCCACTGGTGGCCTGACTGCGGGTAAGGCAAGTTTCTCTTCGTTCAATGTGATGAAGAAGTATGACAAGGCTTCAGTCAAGCTGGCTTCTGCTGCGGCTGCCGGCAAGCATTTCGAAAAGTGTGAAGTTGAGCTTTGCCTGACAACGGGCTCAAAGCACACCTACATCAAGTATGTGTTCGAAGACTGCATGATCGAAAGTATCCAGTGGAGTGGCAGTTCGGGTGGTGATGACCGTCCAACAGAGAGCTTGTCGATTGCCTATGGCAAAGTGACTTGGGAATACACCCCAATCAAGCATGATGGTTCGACAGACAGCAAGATCGGGCCGGAAGGCTGGAACGTGACGACCAACGTCAAGGTTTAAACCTGAAAATGCTGGTCAAGGCGAGCCGCAATTGCGGCTCGCATTTTTCTCTGGATACGTCATGTCGATTCGCCCGCAAACCATCAGGATTACCCCGTCTTTGCTGGACCGATTGTTTGACGATGATCCATTGGAAGTAACAGATTTTCAGCCGAATTTTCGACAAGGTCTGGAGCAGCTAAAGCAATCGGTTGCACGCGATCTTGAAGGCTTGCTGAATACACGAGCGGGGTCGGCGCCGGATCTGGCCTTTTTTCCCGAGTTGCGTTGCTCGGTGCTGACTTATGGATTGCCGGATTTTTCGACGCTGAGCGCAGCCAATGAGGCTGATCGCGCACGCATCCGGGCAGAAATCAGCTCGGTCATTGCGCGTTTCGAGCCGCGTCTTATCCAGATTCAGGTTCATCTTGTGGCGCGTGAGGGAGAGATCAATGCATTCAGTTTCCATATTGAAGCCCTGTTGAAGATCGATCCCGTTCCTGAGCCTGTGATGTTTGATGCTGTTCTGGATGTGGCGACACAGCTTTACCGAATTGAATAAGCGCTTTCCGGAGTGCCATGAGGATAGAGAGGATGTCTGCGAGACGCTGGATTGCCGCTTTGAGCGCAATGGGTCCGCGACGTAGTCAGGCAACTGATCGTGTTTAAACTTCGTTTTGATTAATTTCATATCTAGCCGAGCCAATTACAATGCGTCCTTATATTTATCTCCCCATCAATACAGGTGAAATGCGCGAGATGGGCGGTGTCATCATGCGCTATATGTCCAAAGCCCACGGTACTGTGGCGACTCAGGTCAGCAATCCTTTCGAGTCCGGCTGGCGCAAGGGCGCTGTACGCAAGCTGGGTGGGGGTTGCCTGAGCAATATTGCTGCGGACGATGTGTTGTATGTGGTTTGTCATGGAGCGGGTGAGGCGGGTTCTTATTCGATTGGCGCGGCGCGGGCCGATGGCCAGACCAAGGCTTACCGGATGCCGGAATTGGCCGCCAACTTGGAAGCCGAAGGTTTGACCAAGGCTTTTCGCAATTTGCATATGATGACCTGCGGCAGTGGCTTGATGAACAAGAGTGACGTGATAGGCAAATTTTCCGCCAATGAACATATCGGACGCGATCCTTCACTGGGGGCTGGCCGCACTGCGCCAACGTCAATTGCACGACAGCTTTGTGATGCCATGAAAGCCCTGGGTTACTCAGGCATCCGGGTAACCGGTTATCTGGGCGATATTTCGGTGGGTGAGCCCGATAGCGTCAGTATTGATCTGGGCGGTTCGCCCTACCGCAATGCCAGCGACCCCCAGTTTGTTGATCTCAGCTGGTGTGTCGTTGCGACCTGAGTATTGATCCAGCCAGAAACCATCCATGCAAAACGAACTGCTTCCCTATTACAACCGCGAGCTGGCCTCTTTGCGCCAGCTCGGTCGCGAGTTTGCCAGCCAGTTTCCCAAGGTGGCAGGTCGTTTGCTGCTGGAAGAAGGGGTCTCGGAAGATCCGCATGTCGAACGGCTGATCGAGTCGTTTGCATTTCTGACCGCACGTATTCATCACAAGCTCGATGATGAATTTCCCGAGATTACCGATGCTTTGCTGGGGGTGCTTTACCCGCATTATTTGCGCCCCATTCCGTCAATGTCGATCGTGCAGTTGACGGTCGACCCGCAACAGATGAATCTTTCCGGGAAACTGGAAATCCCGCGGCATACCCAGCTGCTTTCGCGGCGTGTCAACGACATGCCCTGCCGGTTTCGCACGGCTTATCCGGTCGTTCTATGGCCGATTCAGGTGGTGGATGCGTGTTTTGAGCCCATACACCGTGCGGCCTTCTCGTCACGGGATGAAGATGTGGCGGGCATCATCAGAATCCGGTTGCAAGCTCATCCGGGTCAATCATTGACTGAAATGGGGATAGACCGCCTGCGGTTTTTTCTGCAAGGCGAACCGCCATTGATGCATGCCTTGTACGAATTGCTGTTCAACAACGTGGCCAAAACAACCGTTTATGCCGGGGGGCAGGAAGTTAAATTGGCGAAAGATGCCATCTGCCCGGTGGGCTTTGACGAAGATGAAGGCTTGCTCGACTACGACAAACGTTCATCCATTGCTTATCGTTTGTTGCAGGAATACTTTGCATTTCCCGACAAATTCATGTTTTTTGATGTCACGGGGCTGGATCAGCTGGCGTTGCCAACTGGCTGCCGTGATATGGAAATTGCCATTTACATCAGCGAATTCGAACGCGCCGAGCGGATGGCCAAGCTGGCCGATACGATCAATGCCGATACGTTTCGGCTGGGCTGCGCGCCCATCGTCAATTTGTTCCGGCAAAGTGCCGAACCTTTGCAAATTACCCATCTGAAAACCGAATATCAGGTCATCCCGGACATTCGCCGTCCCTGGGGGCTTGAGGTGTATTCGGTCAACGCAGTCCGCAAACTGGTGCAGGATGGCGGACATGCCAATATTGTCGAGTATCAACCGTTTTTTGGCCTGCATCATGCCAACACGGTTGATCCGCAGCAGACCTTCTGGTTGGCGAAGCGGCGGCCGGGTGCGCGCGCTGACGATCTGGGGTCGGACGTGTTTTTATCACTGGTTGACCTCGATTTCGATCCCAACCTGCCGGCGGATGAAGCTTTAAGTATTGAAATCACGTGCACCAACCGCGAGTTGCCCGGATTGCTGCCCTTTGGCGGTGAACAGGGCGATTTTGAAATTGACGGTGGCTCTCCTGTTTCGCGCATTCATTGCTTGCGCAAGCCAACGCCGACCCAGCGTCCGGCCATGGGTCGGTCCGCGATGTGGCGGCTGATTTCCCATCTGAGTCTGAATCATCTGTCCATCGCGGATGGCGAAGGTGAAAGCACGGATGCGTTCCGCGAATTGCTGGGGCTCTACAACTTTGCCAATTCGGCGGCGATGCGCAAACAGATCATGGGGATTGTTCAGGTCAGCAGCAAACCGACGACGGCCAAATTGATCAGTCGTAACCAGGCTGCATTTATCCGCGGCATTGCAATCGAGCTGGAGCTGGACGAAGAACAGTTTGAAGGGTCGGGGGTATATCTCTTATCGTCAGTCCTGGAAAGGTTTTTCGGCCTATACGGTTCGATTAACAGTTTTACCCGGCTAACCGTCAAGACGCGTCAGCGGGATAACCCGCTTCGTGTCTGGCCACCCAGGGCTGGCAAGGCGGTGCTCGGATGAATTACACCGGCGTGCTTGGTGATCTGTATCTACGCCCTTATGCCTATGATTTTTTTCAGGCGGTGCGTTTGCTGCGTGCAGCGCAGATTCAGAACGGCGGAGCCAGTAGCGATGATCCGGTGCGCTTTCGCTCGCTGTTGTCGCTGGAAACGCCTGCCAGCGCGATCTACACCCTAGCCCAGCCCGAGCCTTTCCGTCCGCCGGTGATGACGGTGACCTTTCTCGGTTTGACCGGGCCTTCAGGCACTTTGCCAACCCGTTACACCGAAATGCTGCTCGAACGTCGATACCATTATCGGGATCAGACTGCGCACAACTTCTTCGACATGTTCAGCCACAGGCTGACCACGCTGTTTTATCAGGCCTGGCAAAAGCATCATGTTTTTGTCGATTATGAGCGGGGCGGGCGTGACGGATTTCAGCGCTACCTGCTGTCCTTGCTTGGGCTTGGTACGCCCGGTTTGCAGCAGCGCCTGTCGGCAGATGGTGTTGATGACCAGTTGTTTGCTTTTTATGCGGGTCGTTTTTCTGCCCAGGCAACCACGGTGGAAGGTTTGCAGGCGATTTTATCCGACCAGTTTGAAGTTCCGGTGAGTATCGAGCAATTTCGCGGCGCCTGGATGAAGCTGGATGACATTGATTGCTCCCGGCTCGGAATGGGCAACTGTACCCTGGGCGAGTTTCCCATGCTGGGACGGCAGGTCTGGGATTGCCAGAGCAAATTCCGTATCCGGGTCGGCCCGCTCAAGCGACGGCGTTTTGATGACTTTCTGCCCACCGGCAAGGCCTATCGCGCGCTGCTGCGCATGGTGAAGTTCTGCGTTGGCTCTGCGCAGGAATTCGATGTGCAGCTGGTGCTCGACAAGCGCGAAACGCCGCATTGCCTGCTGGGTGCGCCGGAAAAAAATGGCGCCCGGCTGGGGTGGACGACCTGGCTTGGCCGATCGAAAACGGCAATCGACGATGCCAGCGACGTGGTCTTGCCCGAGCATGCCGCGCGGCTTGCTGCGTGAAAAACAATAAGGAGAAGAACGATGGGATATTACCAGTGGTATGCCGCAGATAATGATGACGTTGTGACGGCGGGAGCGGGCGGTGTGGTCTGGGCCGGCGTCATTCAGGAGGATGATGGTTATGGTGGTTACAACACGCGCTTTGCAATTGCCGGCAAACTGGGGGAATACCACATCCATTTTGCCGCCGGTGGCACGCGTGTGAAGTGTTTCCGCCACAAGCGGGATGCAGTCGATGCGCGAGGTACGGATTTGCTCAAATTCATCGACGGCAGGGATGGGCATACACCGTTGACGCTGGCCGATCTGATCGGCGAATGCCGTAATTATCCGAATTTCAAAAAATTGTTTGAACACGCCAAATTCGCCATCAAGGATGTCAAGCGCAAGCCCAATGGAGAATTGTCCGGTGACGGGGTGTGAGAGCCCCCTGACCGTCGTGACCGATAACCACTTTTTTAGCCAAGGAAGCTGAATGTCTACCGATTTGAAATCATTGATTGGCAAGTTGGATCCCATCTGTCGTGCAGCCATGGAGTCGGCCGCAGGTTTGGCCATTTCACGCGGACATTATGAGATTGATGTCGAACATCTGCTGATGAAGGTGCTCGAAGCCGACAATACCGATCTGCTCAAGATTTTGCGTCATTACGGCATAGACAGCAGCCGTTTCGAGCGTGATCTCAATACTGCGCTCGATGGCTTCAAGAATGGCAATACCCGCAATCCGGTGCTGGCGGCCAATCTGCCCAAGTTGTTCAAGAAGGCCTGGCTGGTCGCGTCGGTGGATTGCAATGAAACCCGCATCCGCAGCGGTCATCTGCTGGTGGCGCTGTTGGGCGACGATGATCTGGCGCAACTGCTTCGTCAGTGGTCCAAGGATCTGGCCAATGTGGCAGTGGACGATCTGAAGAAGAATCTTGACGCAATCACCGCCGATTCGCGCGAAGCGGCTGCTGCGACCACGCTGGGCAGCGGTCCGGCAGCCAGTGGTACGCCAGTGGCGAACAAAGGCGGCAAGACGCCGGCGCTCGACCAGTACACGGTCAATCTGACCGAGCGCGCGCGCCAGAAGCAGATCGACCCGGTGCTGGGCCGCGATGCTGAAATCCGCCAGATGGTCGACATCCTGACGCGTCGTCGTCAGAACAACCCCATCCTTACCGGCGAGGCTGGCGTAGGCAAGACTGCCGTCGTCGAAGGGCTGGCCATCCGCATTGCCGCCGACGACGTGCCGCCCGTATTGCAGAATGTCGAGCTGCACATGCTTGATCTGGGTCTCTTGCAGGCCGGCGCCAGTGTGAAGGGCGAATTCGAGAACCGGCTGAAATCGGTGATCGAGGAAACCAAGGCCAGCGTCAAACCCATCATCATGTTTATCGACGAAGCGCACACGCTGATCGGCGCTGGTGGACAGGCTGGTCAGAACGACGCAGCCAACCTGCTCAAGCCTGCGCTCGCGCGTGGCGAGCTGCGCACGATTGCCGCGACGACTTGGTCCGAATACAAGAAATACTTCGAGAAAGACCCGGCGCTGACCCGCCGCTTCCAGGTCGTCAAGGTCGACGAGCCGAGCGAGGAGCAGGGCGTCATCATGCTGCGTGGCCTGCTGGAGAAAATGCAGGCGCACCACAAGGTTCGCGTGCTCGACGAGGCGCTGGTCGCCGCGGTCAAGCTTTCGCACCGTTACATCACCGGCCGCCAGTTGCCGGACAAGGCGGTTAGCGTGCTCGATACCGCGTGCGCGCGCATCGCCATCGGCCAGTCGGCGACGCCGGCACAGGTCGAGGACACGCGTCGCCGTATCGACGGCCTCGCGACTGAAATCCGCGTTCTGAACAAGGAAACCGCCAGCGGTGGCAGCCACGACTCCCGGCTGACCGAGCTGGCAGATCAGCAGCAGCAGGCCGAGGCCGAACTGGCGCAGCTGGAAGCGCGCTGGGCTGCCGAGCTGGAACTGGTGGGCAAAATCCGCGACGTGCAGGACAGGCTAGAAGCTGACGCCGAGGCGGCTGAACCGGGCAAAGAACGTCCCGCGCTGCTGGCCGAGCTGGGCAAACTGAACGATGAGCTGTCCACGCTGCAGGGCAAGGACCCGCTGGTGCAGGTCTGCGTCGATGAAGCAACCGTCGGCGCAGTGATTTCGGCGTGGACGGGAATCCCGCTGGGCAAAATGGTGCAGGATGAGCTGGCGACCGTGCTCAAGCTTAAGGAAACGCTGGCTGATCGCGTGATTGGTCAGGATCATGCGCTCGAAGCGATTGCGCAGCGCATCCGCATTTCGCGCGCGGGCCTCGAAGACCCGGGCAAGCCGATCGGTGTGTTCATGCTGGTCGGAACCAGCGGTGTCGGCAAGACCGAAACCGCGCTGGCGCTGGCTGATATTCTGTACGGCGGCGAGCGCAACCTCATCACCATCAATATGTCTGAGTTCCAAGAGGCGCATACCGTGTCCAGCCTGAAAGGCTCGCCTCCCGGCTACGTTGGTTACGGGGAGGGGGGTATCCTCACCGAGGCGGTTCGCCGTAAGCCCTACAGCGTGATACTGCTCGATGAAGTCGAAAAAGCGCATCCGGACGTACTGGAAATGTTCTTCCAGGTTTTCGACAAGGGCATGATGGACGACGCCGAGGGGCGCGAGATCAACTTCAAGAACACGGTCATCCTGCTGACTTCGAACGCCGGTACCGACATCATCATGGACGCTTGCCGCGATGCTGACACCATGCCGACGGTCGAATCGCTGCGCGATGCGCTGCGCGACGAGCTGAATCTGGTGTTCAAGCCGGCCTTCCTTGGCCGTATGCAGGTCGTGCCGTTTTATCCGGTCAAGGACGAAGTCCTCAAGCAGATCGTCCGGCTCAAGCTGGGCAAAATCAAAAAACGTGTCCGTCTCAACCACAATGCCGATTTCAGCTTCAGCGAAGTGTTGGTCGATGAAATTGCCGCACGTTGTACCGAGGTCGATAGTGGCGCGCGCAATATCGACAATATTATTTCCGGTACCTTGCTGCCCGAAGTGGCTTCCAGTGTACTGGCAAAAATGGCGATGGGTGAAACCGTGCAGCATATTGCGGTGGGCCTGAACGAGCAGAAGCAGTTTTCGTATCAACTGGCCTGATCTGGCGTGCCAGCCGCTGTCATGGGTTTGAAGGAGTTGGATTTTGGTGATTGACCAGAGCATGCGTTTGCTGGGTTTCGATTCGGCTTTGGGCAGCAATGCGCTGCAAGTCGAATCGTTTTCCGGTGAAGAGTGTCTATCCGGCCTGTTTCATTTCACCGTGAAGCTGGCTGCGGAAAATGACGAGCTTGATTTTGCCAAATTGCTTGGCGAACCGGCTTCGCTCAAGATCAAATTACCTGATCAGACCGAACGCATCTGGCACGGCATTGTTGGGCGATTCGCGCAGATCGGGAATGAAGGCAATAAAAATCAGTATCAGGCCGAGCTGCTGCCCTGGTTCTGGTTGTTGCAACATACTCAGGACAGCCGGATTTTTCAGCAGTTATCGGTGCCTGATATTGTCGAAAAAGTCTTTAAAGCGCGTGGCTTTCAGGATTTTCGTTTTTCGCTGTCGCAGTCTTATGCGGTGCGCGAGTATTGCGTCCAGTATCGCGAATCGGATTTCGCCTTTGTTTCCCGCCTGCTCGAAGAAGTCGGCATTTCGTATTACTTCGAGCACAGTCAGGACAAACACACGCTGGTGCTGGTTGACGCCAACTCCGCATTCAAGCCATGTCCGGTCAAAGATAGCGTGCCGTACCGGCCGGCTGCAGGCACGAATCAGGGCGATGACATTGTGTCCTGGATGCAATCATTGACGGTGATTCCGGCTAAATTGACGCTCAATGCCTTCAATTTCGAGCAAACCACAAACAGTTTGCTGGCCAGCAGCCCGACCGTGGCGACACAGGCCAAGCAAAGTGCGCTGGATATCTATGATTATCCGGCGACTCACCTGAATCAGGCCGATGGCGAGGCCGGAGCCAAGCTGCAAATGCAGGTGCTGGAAAGCAATCAACTGCGCATTGACGCGGCAGGTGATTGCCGGACGCTGGCTGCGGGTTATTGCTTTTCGCTGACCGATCATTACCGCGCTGAATATAACGCGGACTATCTTATTACCCGGATACGCCATCAGGCGGTGAATAATCTGCCCTGGCAAGACGCCAGCGGCCATTACGACAATGCTTTCGTTTGTCAGCCCAAATCGCTCACGGTCAGGCCGGAGCGGGTGACCGCTGTGCCCCGCATCCACGGGGTGCAAAGCGCCATGGTTGTCGGTCCGCAGGGGGAAGAAATTTATACCGACAAGTATGGCCGGGTAAAACTGCAAATGCTCTGGGATCGCAATTCGACCAAAGATGATAAAAGCTCATGCTGGGTCAGGGTATCTCATGGCTGGGCAGGTCTGAATTGGGGTTCCATGCATATACCCCGGGTTGGTCAGGAGGTATTGATTGAGTTTATCGACGGCAATCCGGATCAGCCCATCATCACCGGCCGGGTGTACAACGCCCAGAAAATGCCACCTTATGATTTGCCGGCCAATAAAACCCAGAGCGGCATCAAAACACGCAGTACGCCCAATGGCACGGCTGAAAACTTCAATGAATTGCGTTTTGAAGACAAAAAAGGCGAGGAAGACGTTTATTTTCAGGCAGAAAAAGATTTTCACCGGATGGTCAAAAACGACGACGATCTGAAAGTTGGCCACGATCAGACCATAGAAATCAAGAATCAGCGCAGCCAGACTATCAAGGAAGGCAATGATTCGTTACTGATCGAGAAGGGCAATCTCAGCACTGAAATCAAGGAAGGCGACAGCACTTATACCGTCACCAAAGGCAAGCACAGTGTGGTGGTCGAAAGCGATGCGCTGTTGCAACTGAAAAGCGGCAACCGTACCGTGCAGATCGATCAGGGCAACGATCAGCATCTGGTCAAAACCGGCAATCGTTCGGTCGAAGTTTCGCTGGGAAATGATGAATTGCTGATCAAGGCCGGTAATCAGGTGACCAAAATCAATGCCGGCAAGTCCGAAATGGAAGCGATGCAATCGATTGAGCTCAAAGTGGGTAGCAACAGCATCAAGATTGATACCAGCGGGATCACGATCAAAGGCATGGCGGTTCATGTCGAGGGAACGAGCAGTGCAGATGTCAAGGCACCGAGCGTTTCGATTAAAGGGCAGGCGAGCGCCTCATTGGCCTGCGATGGAGATACTTCGATCTCCGGATTGAATGTGGCTGTTCAGGGCGATATTGCTGCGACGGTCAAAGGCAATGCGACTGCCGAGCTCTCGGCAAGCGGCCAGACCGCCGTGAAAGGCGCGATTGTGATGATAAATTAAGCGTTTTAATACGATAGGACGCCTATCGTGCCAGAGAAATTGAATCGATTGCTGCTGAAATAGGAACTTCGTGATGTCATTAGCTGCCCGTTTAACCGATATGCACACCTGCCCGATGCAAACCCCCGGAGTTCCGCCCATCCCTCATGTCGGCGGGCCGGTTGTTGGACCGGGAGTACCGACCGTGTTGATCGGCGGTTTACCCGCTGCGGTTGTCGGCGATAGCTGTGTCTGTGTTGGACCACCGGATTCGATTGTGAAAGGCAGCGCCACGGTTTTGATCGGAGGGAAACCCGCAGCCCGGATGGGCGACACCACCGCACACGGCGGCTCGATTGTTCTGGGGTGCCCGACTGTGATGATCGGTGGTTAATTGCCAGCGATAAACCGACAAGAACATTGCCGTTTCTGTCTTGATGAATTTAGCCAAAATGAATGAGTGCCATGTCAATACTTGATTTAACCAGCCTTCTTGCCCCTATCAGCCCGGACTCTCCGAGTGGGCAGGATGTTTCATTTGAACCAGTTATTGATGAAATCAAGGAAGCCCGGCGCGCCGATGCAGATTATCTGTCGCAGGGCGACTGGAAAACGGAAGTGAAGTCCGCCGATTGGCCAGCTGCAAAGCGTCTGGCAATTGAAGTGCTCAGCAGCCGGAGCAAGGATTTGCAGGTTGCGGTGTGGCTGGTTGAAGCCTTGAGCAATCAGCATGGTTTTGCGGGGGCCGCAGAAGGTTTTGCTCTGCTCGATGGCTTGCTGCAACAATTCTGGCCAAGTCTGCACCCTGAGCTTGATGGCGACGATGCCGAACTGCGGATTGGCCGTCTGGTCTGGCTGGAAAACAATTTGCCGCTGACGCTGCGCCAGATACCGGTGACCGGACCCTATGGTGAAAGCAAGGGTTTCGGCTGGGTTCGCTGGCAGGAGTCGCGTGACGTCGATAATCTGGCCCGACAAAACGAAGACGCCTTCAAACAGGCACTCAAGGAAGGAAAGATCAATTCCGAAATCTGGGTGTCTGCGGTCAACCAGACGCCAGCGGCGTTTTACCAGTCATTGGCAACGGATAGTCAGGCGGCGCTGGAAGCTTGCAAGCAACTGGCCAAAACGGTGGACGAGAAATTTGGCTACGATGCGCCCAGCTTGGCTCAGACGATTGAAACCCTGAGCAATGTTGTGAAAGTGGTGATCAAACTTGCAGGTGAAAAAGGTGTGATGAGTTCACCTGAGGGTGAACCCGCTGTCGTAGAGTCATCCGTCACGGATGGAGAGCTGGCTCCGGCTGTCGTGCAGCAAGCCAACGTCAGAGCAGGGCCGCCCACAACGCGCGAAGAGGCACTGCGGCGCCTGAACGAAATCGCCGAATTTTATCGCACGACCGAGCCGCATAGCCCGGTTTCCTATCTGGTCGACAAGGCCGTGCGCTGGGGCAATATGCGCCTGGATGAATGGATTCGCGAGGTGGTCAGGGACGACTCCACCCGCCGTAATCTGAAAGATATGCTCGGGTATAGCGAGGAATAATGCGCAAGTTTCTCGTCGTTCTGCTGCTGGGATTCGCCGGGCTGTTGTCAGGGTGCAGCTCTCTGAATCAGGCCATGGGCGGTAATAGCGAAAAAGACGCCTTGATTCAGGCCAGCTGGGGTTTTGCCGCAGAAGGGATTGCCATCAAAGTGGATGCCAGCCCGGCATTGAATTTTTATGATGCCCAGCCGCATCCGCTGGTGCTGGCGGTTGTGCAATTGACCGAGAGTACCCCGTTTTATCAATTGCTGGCAGACGAAAACCAGCTGACGAAAATCCTGCAAGGCGACAAGCCGCCTGCGGCTTTTTTGAGTATCCGGCGCTATGCCATTTTGCCCGGCCAGCAGGCATTGATCAGACTGGATCGCAGTCAGAATACGCGCTTGATCGGAGTGATTCCTGCTTACTTTGGCGAAAACATTGCCAAATCGGCACGCCTGTTCAATGTGCCGCTTACCGTCGATAAAAGCGGCCTGATTGTCAGTGAGTACAAAGCTGAAGCTGCCGTGTCCGAGCTGACGCTAAAGCTGGGAGAGGATGCCTTGCTCAGTGGCTCGATCGCGGCGCTTTCGCCCGAGGTCCCCCAGCAGGGGGAGACCGGCCCCCCCGATGAAACGGGTGCCATTCAATTGAGTGACTAGATTCGCCGCAGGGACAAGCAAATTTCAGGCCGCATTGCCTTAACAGAACGAAAGCAAGGCATAATCTCACCAGACCAGCGCCAAAAGAGCGAAAAGAATGGAAATCAAGAAACCGGTATATTGGCATCAGGGGCTATTTTTACAGCCACAGCATTTTCAGCTAACGGATTTGCACGCCCGTTTTCGCCTGAAGCCATTCCTTGAAGTCGGATTACCCTATTTTTGGGGAATTGGTGAACTCAATATCAACGAAGCCGCGCTGGCGACCCGGATATTTGAGGTGCAATCGGCTCATGTGCTGTTCAAAGATGGCACCTACCTTGAATATCCCGGTAATGCCGTGCTCAAAGCGCGTTCTTTTGATGGCGTCTGGAAGGACCCCAACAAACCTCTGCCCGTTTATTTCGGGATCAAAAAACTGAGTTTGTCAGAACCGAATGTGGCGGTGGTACGCGAATTGCAAGACGGCGCGGATATGAATATTCGCTGCGTGACCTCGCATGAAGCTGAAGAATTCCGCGACATCCATTCCGATGGCCCTTTGGCTGAAGTCAAAAGTCTCAATTATGTGATCCGCATTTTGTGGGAAGACGAGCTGGAAAAATTTACCGATTACGAAATCATTCCAGTCGCGGTGGTCGAACGTCATGCAGAAACAGTGCGGCTGTCGCCCCGTTTTATTCCGCCGAGTTACACCTTGGGCAGCGCGCCGGCCTTGTACAATCTGGTCAAGGAAATTCGTGACGACGTTTCAGGGCGTGCTCATCAGCTGGAGCAATACAAAAGCCCGCGTGAAATGCAGAAGGCCGAGTTTGACGCCAGCTATATGGTCTTCCTGCTGGCGTTACGCACACTAAACAGGTATACGCCTTTACTGCACCATTTTATCGAATCTCCACAGGTACACCCGTGGGAGGTATATGGTGTGCTGCGGCAGATGGTCGGTGAGCTGTCCTCGTTTTCAGAGCGCTGCAATATGCTTGGCGAATTCGCGGATGGCACCCCCGGATTGCCGCAATACAATCATCATGATCTGGCGCATGGCCTGTTTGCCGCTCAAACCCTGATCAACCAATTGCTCAATGAGATCTCGGTTGGCCCCGAGTTTCTGGTCTTTCTCGAGCCGCGCGATGCCTATCTGGCCGCCGATTTGCCGAAGCAGTTTTTCAGCGGGCGCAATCGTTTCTATCTGGTTCTGCGCAGTGAAAGCGATCCGGATGCTTTGGTCGATTCATTTCAGACCTCGGCCAAACTGGCCGCGATCAACGAGCTGCCAACACTGGTACGTCGTGCTTTGCCCGGTGTCGAGTTGAGCCATCTGCCCGTCGCGCCGCAAGGGCTGCCGCGCCGCGCTTATTCATTCTATTTCCGGGTTGAAACTGCTGCCGAGTCATGGGAGCTGGTCGAAAAGGATGGCAGCATCGCGCTGGACTGGCCTGATGCCCCTGCAGACCTGAAAGCTGAGCTGGTGGTATTGCGTCGATGAAATTATCCGATTCATTTATCAAGCCTCTGGCCTATACCCGCTTGTTTCTGGATGCGCCCAATGCCGATGAGGCGGAATTCAGGCAACGGATTGAGCAGCAATTGGCCGAAGCCAGACTGAGTGCCATGGATGCAGGGATCGCACGCAACGAGATCGAAAGCGCCATGTTTGCAGTTGTGGCCTGGATTGATGAAAGCGTGATGTGTTCGGAATGGGTTGGTGCTGATTTCTGGCGTCGCAAGCCTTTGCAAAAAATCTACTTCAATACCACCAGGGCAGGCGTGGATTTCTTCAGTCGCCTGGAAGAGCTGCATGGCAATGAAGATGATGTGCGTGAAGTCTTTTTTCTCTGTCTGTCGCTGGGCTTCAAGGGGCAGTATTCCGCAGATGGTGGGCGTTTCAAGCTGGAAGAAATCAAGGCGCGCGAGTTGAAAAGCCTGCTGGGCAAAGATGCAAGCCTGGAACACAACGCCTTGCTGTTTCCGGAAGCCTATGTGCAGGCTTCGGCTCTCCCTGTGACGCGTCGCTGGCAACCAACACGGACGACTGTGCTGCTGTTGTTGGCGCCACTGAGTATCTTGCTGATTTTATATATCGTATTTGCGCTTGTGCTGAGCAGCCAGGTCAATGATTTTCTACGGCTAATGCAATGATGAAAGTATTCGGATTATTAGTCGGACTCCTGATCCTGGCGCTTGGTTGCTGGGGCGTGGCGTTATGGAATGAGTGGCCGGTTTGGGCTGCCTTGTTCCTGTTTTTTGGCGTGCTGGGTTTGTATTTTCTGGTCCGCTGGATCATCAGGCTGGTCAAAGGCAGTCTGGCGCGAAGTCAGATGGCGACGCCGGTCGAGAAGCCGGAACCGGTACAAAGTGCCGAGTCTGCACTCAAAGCGAAATGGAAAGAGGCCATTTCCCTGCTGCGCAATTCCAATCTGCGCCGATTAGGAAATCCTTTGTATGTCTTGCCTTGGTATATGGTCATCGGCCGTTCCGGTTCGGGAAAAACCACAGCGTTGACGCGGGCACGGTTGTCGTCACCGCTCAAAAAACGCAGCTTTACGGGAAAGGTCGAGAGCACCCTGAATGTCGATTGGTGGTATTTCGATAAAGCCATCGTGCTTGATACGGCAGGCCGCTATATCGAACCGGAAGAAATTGAAGCTGATCGGCAGGAATGGGAAAAAATGCTCGACCTGCTTGGCCGCTATCGCGCCAAGGAAGGTCTAAATGGGCTGGTGCTGACGATACAGGCCGATCACCTGCTCAACCCTGACGCGGATGTGTTGGCGAATGAGGGGCGGGTGATCCGCATGCGGATCGAGCAGATGATCCGCTTGTTTGATAAACGCTTCCCGATCTATGTGCTGGTGACAAAATGCGATCAGCTGTATGGGCTGGAGGCCTGGAGCCAGTTACTGCCGGAAGGCGTGCTGGATCAGGCAATGGGTTATGTTGGCCTTGAAAGCATGCAGGAGCAGCTGGACGAAGCAGGGTTTGTTGACGCGGCATTCTCGCATGTGAGCACGCAACTGAAACGGCTGCAGCTGGCCATGATGCAAAGGCTGGAAAGTGCAGATCCTCGCCTGCTGCTGCTCCCCAGTGAGTTGCTGAAACTTCAGGAACCCCTGAAGGTCTTTCTTCGTCATGCGCTGGGCGACAGCCCCTATCTGGAAGATCCGTTTTTGCGCGGTGTGTTTTTCAGCAGCGGTGTGCAGCAAGGCGGCGCCGTTTCGAGCCTGTTGAAAGAGATCGCCCCTCAAGAGCCTGAGCATGCCCCGGTTTACAAGGGGCTGTTTTTGCATGATTTATTTGACCGGGTATTGCCCGGTGATCGCTACCTGCTTCATCCGGCAGCCTTGATCAGTCACTGGCGTCGCGCAACGCGGCATCTGGGCGCGATGGCCTGGTTGTTATTGTGTCTGGCTGCGGGCTGCTATTTGAGTTTTTCTTTTGTTCATAGCCTGAATACGCTGAACCAGATGCGCGATATGTATCCGGGCCAGCTCAGCCTGACCGGACAGTTGCGGCATGACATCGAGTCGCTGGATCAATTCAGAAGCTTTGTGTACTGGCTGGAACGTCGCGATGCACAGGTGGCAACACGCTATCTTGCTTTTGATGGCAGAGTCGCAGAAGTAGAAACGCAGATTAAAGCCAATTATGTTGCCAAGTTCCGCAAGTATATTTTACCGGGGCTGGACGATGCATTTAGCAATAAAATCGAGAGCCTGGCCAGTGCCGGGCAGTCAGAACTCTTGGCCGATTACATTCAGACTCTGGTGCGCAGGATCAATCTGGTTCAAGCGAGGCTGGAGAATGCCAGCCATGAAGAACTGCGTAAAATGCCGCCGTTGTCCGGTGCGGTTCTGTTTGAAATGGATCCGGGCATTTCGCCCGAGGCTGCCAGCCATTTCAATGAAATGTACGTTGCACTGCTTGCGTGGCAGCCCAATGACCTTTTTCGCCTGCAGCGTCTGGCTGTTTTGCGCAATGATTTGAATCAGATTGCGCTGAGCAGCAATGATTTCCACTGGATTATTGATTGGAGCGATGCGCAGCCTGATCTGAAAAAAGTTCGGCTGGCCGATTATTGGCAGGGAACACGCCAGGCTTCCGGTTTGCCGGAGATTTCCGCGGCGTTTACCGTTGACGGCAAAGCGCGTATTGATGCGTTTATGGCCGAAGTCAGAAAGAGCGCGCCGAATCAGGCCCGCTTTGATGAGAAACTGCAGCAGTTCAATCAGTGGTACCTGACAGAAAAAATTCGCGTCTGGCGCGATTTTGCCTGGAATTTCCCGCAGGGCGAAGATCTGCTGCGCGGTGAAAATGAATGGCGCAGCGTCATGGTCAGACTTACCGCCCAAAACAGCCCTTATACACAATTGGCGAATCGTCTGGTGAGCGAATTCAAAGGTGTAGCGCCAGAGCAAATGCCAGGCTGGCTGGCTTTGAATCAGCAATTATTCTCCATCCGCCAGCGCGCCAATCAACAGGGCATGATCAAAACCCCCGGAACCATTAATGATATCGGTGGCAAATTACTCAAGCAGTTTGCCGATGGCGGCAATATCGTTCAAGCCAAAACAGAACTGGAAATGCAATTTAAAGCGATTGGCGTTTATCAGGGCTATGAGTCGGCGTTGGGCAAGGTGGTGGCTGACAGTACATTAAGCATGGCGAAAGCGGCCCAGACTTCGGCTGATTTTCACGGCTTTGACGCTAATCCAAACACGAAGTCTGCATTGCAGGATGCGTACAGTCGTTTATCCGAATTGCGCAGCGTCATTCGCACTCAGGATGCAGAGGATCAAGTGGCCTGGGGATTATTGGCGGGCCCCCTGCAATTGGCTGTGCGGTTTGCTGATCGGCAGGCCTCCTGCGTTTTGCAGAAAGACTGGGATTCCAAAGTAATCTGGCCGATGCAATCTGCAACGGCCTTGCCGGAAATGCTCGATCAGCTTTATGGCGAGAAAGGCAGTGTCTGGGGCTTTTTGAATGGTTCGGCTAAACCGTTTGTCAGCCGAGGGCAGGATGCTTACCTTGCTGTTGAGACGCTGGGTCAGTCGGTGCCATTTACCGCTGAATTTATGCCTTTCATTAACGGCGCCATTGCGCATCAGGTAAGTCAGAAGGTGGCTCAACAACAGCAGCTGACAGAAGCGCAACGTGCCGAGTTGATCCTGCAGCAGCAAAAACAGACGCTGGCGGAGCAAAGCAAGCAAGCCGAGGCCAAGCTGAACGAATTGCAAAGCACGGCAGCCAGCCTTAAAGAGCAGGTCTACCCGGTAAAAATTACAGGTTTGCCGACAGGCTTGAATGAGGGAGCCAAAGCGAATGTGCTGGCGACGGTGCTGAGCGTTCAATGTGCCAACTCGCCATTTACCCTGAATAATCTGAATTTTTCGGTTACCGATTCACTCAACTGGTCACAGCAAAGTTGTGGTGATGCAACGCTGAAAATTCGCTTCCCTTCATTCAGTGTGAGTAAAAAATATCCGGACCCACAAGGCTTTCTGGCCTTCTTGCAAGACTTTCAGGCTGGTACTCATACCTTTGATGCGACTGATTTTCCTCGCGATAAAATGCGGCTGGATGCATTGAACATCAAGCAGATCCAGGTGCGTTACCAGTTTGCCGGCGAAGATGCGGCATTAAAAAACATGCGGCAATTGGCATTGATTGCCGAAGAAAACAGCAAGGCCTTGCAGGAAAAGCAGGAAGCCAAGGCAATGCTGACCAATATTGAGCAGCAAGCCTTTCAGAGCAAAATGAATGGGGCTACACCCGGCCCTGTGCCCATGAAGGTACAGGTGCCAAGCCGGATCGGATTATGCTGGAACGAGGGCGGTAAAGTTAAGGCATCAGACAGGCCAGTGCGGCAGGTGATCGATGAATTAGTGGCCAAGACTATGTCCGACGCGGCCTCTCAAGCCGCATCCAGTGTGCCCTCCAAAGCGGCCATCAGTGAAAAACAGTCAGGTAGTCAGCGCTTGAAAATCGCAGTCGGTGACAACACCCCCCAGTTGAAAAAGGCAGTTAATCGTGCTGAGCAATGGCTCGCAAAAGAGGGGCGCTTTACCTTGCAAATCTGGCTGGCCGACTCCCCTGCCGCCGCAGAGAATATGCTGCGTCGGCTTTCGTCCGAAAGTGAGGGATTTTTGCTGGCCTACCCGACCATCGCAGGTGGGCGGCAAATCATTGCAATTGCCTCGGGGGATGTTCCGAGTGCAAAAGAAGCTCAGGCAGCTAAAACCGGCTTGGCTGACTCATTGAAGGCTCAAGGCCCGATGATCAGAAGTAGTCAGGGTATCCGTGCAGAGTTGAGCAAACAAAAATTCTTGCTTGTAGATTAGGCTCTGTTGACGTTTTGCCGCCTCTTATCGCAACCACAGTAAAGTTGCGGAAAATGTCAGCATCGCCATGAAATTGATCGCATTTTTTTGTAATGCATAGCGATTCTGCGGTAATACCTGAGCTTGCCAAACATGCACTCCACAGCATGGCACTCTTTGTAATGTCACCAATCGCATTTCCGCCGCTCTTTTCGATTCGTTTTCGGGGAAATAACAGCTTTTATACCGCGTGTTTTGAGCCATGCTGTTGTCGCCGATGATTTATTGACCTATCTGCCGAGATTCGGCTGACCCACCCCAAAATCGTATTTTCCGATACGCTTCAATAGCATTCAACGTCATGTTGTGGGTCAATCAAATCTCGACGGCTGGGGCAAAATCACGTCGGCGCGAAACAAGCCAAGGGCATCTAACTGAAAACTGTGCACAGAACTGTGTACGGTCAAAAGGGCGTTACGGGAATGTGGTTCTGATGGGGAATGAAAAAAGCCGCTAGGTTGTTGAAACCTAGCGGCTTTTCGAATTTGGTGCCCAGGGTCGGACTCGAACCGACACACCTTGCGGCGGGGGATTTTGAGTCCCCTGCGTCTACCATTTCGCCACCTGGGCAGGTAACTGGTTTAGAGGGCGGATTATTCATGATCTGCCGGGGCTTGGCAAGCAGAGCATGTGGGTTAAATGGATAGCGTATTGAATATTAAATGATTATTTTTTCTGTGCGGCAAAGCTTTAATCGAGCTGTTTGACGACCCATTTAAGTCCGTCGTCTTCTGGGTGCGGCCCGATGCTGAAACCCAGATGTTTCATAAAGGCCAGCATGGTTTTATTGCTCGATAGCACTTCACCTTCGATGACTTTTAAGTTCATGTCGCGCGCGGCGTTAAACAGCGCGTCCATCAGCCGTCCTCCCAGGCCTTTGCCTTGCCAGCGATCATCAATTACGACGGCAAATTCGCAGCTGTCACGGTCCGGGTTGGCGGTAAAACGGGCAACACCGATGATCAGCTCGCCTGCGCCGCTATCGACCGTCGCAGCAATGGCCATTTCGCGGGTGTAATCGAGCTGGGTAAAGCGCGCCAACAGGGCTTGCGGCAGCGTTTTGAGCGTACTCATAAAGCGGTTGTATCGACTCTCTTCCGACAAATTACTGATAAAGGTCGCGACCAATTCGGCGTCTTCAGGGCGTACCGGGCGCAGCGCCATCGGCATGCCGTTTTTCAGCTGTGTTACGCTGGCCAGATGCGCCGGGTAGGGGTGGATCGCCATATGGCTGTAACGACGGATTTTGGACGGAACAGGCGCAATGATGACGCGCGCATCGACCGCAATGACACCGTTTTCGTCGGCCACCAGCGGGTTAATGTCCATTTGCTGGATATGCGGCAACTCGCAAACCATTTCGGAAACGCGCATCAACACCATTTTGACTGCATCCAGGTCGACCGGAGGCTGGTTGCGAAATGCACCAAGCATTTGTTTGACCCGGGTGCGGCGGATCAGGTTATCGGCCAGGTATTCGTTCAGAGGCGGCAGCGAGACTGCCACGTCGTTAAATACCTCGACAGTAACGCCACCAAAGCCAAAGGTAATGACCGGGCCAAAAGCGCGGTCGCGCGAGACGCCGACCATCAGCTCGCGACCACTTTTTTTGCCGTGCATGGGCTGGATCACCAGACCGCGGACATGCTCGGCACCGAGCAGGCCGCGCGCGCGCGCGAGCATTTTATTGGATTCGGATGCAACCTGAACCAGGCTCGCCAGATTAAGAACAACGCCGTCGATATCGGTTTTATGCAAAATGACATCGGCGTCGATTTTAAGTGCAACGGGCAAGCCCAGTCCCATTGCAGCGGTCACGGCATCGTCGGCATTTTTGGCGCGAACGGTCTGCGTGACCGGAATATGAAACGCGCGCAATAGCGCTTTGGATTCGACTTCATCGAGCACGTCGCGCCCGGCGGCCAGTACATTATCAATAATCAAACGAGCCGTTTCAAAGTCGGGCGCTTCCATTTCGCCAATCGGCGATGGTGTTTGCAGCAGTAATTGCTGATTGTATTGCCATGAAGCGAGCGAATAAAACACTTCGACGGCGTTTTCCGGCGCGGGAAAATGCGCGCATTGCGCTTTGCTCAGCAGCTTGCGGCTGTCTTGCACTTTCTTACCACCAATCCACGAGAGCAGCAGCGGTTTATCGCTGGTTTTGCGCAGCTCGATCATCGCCTGTGCCGTGGCCATATCGTCGGTGCCGGTTTGTGGCGTAAAGACAATCAGTACACCGTCGATATTCGGGTCGCGCAGAACGATTTCGGTTGCGGCCTTAAAGCGCTCGGCACCGGCGTCGCCGAGAATATCGACCGGATTGTGGTGCTGGGCTTGCGGCGGCAGCAGTGCGTCAAGCTGGGCGATGGTGTCGTCGCTCAAACGCGGTAGTTGCACATGCAGTTCATGTGCGCGGTCAACCGCCATCATACCGGCACCAATCCCATTGGTGATAATGGCGAGGCGACGGCCTTTCGTTTTATACGAGCCATCGAGCACGCGGGCTGCGGTAAACAGCTGGTTGATCGAATGCAGCCGCAACACCCCGGCGCGTTTGAGCGCGACGTCAAACACATCGTCGCTGCCGATCAGACGCTCCGAATGTGTGCGACCGAAGCGGGGGATGTTGTCGTAGCGACCGACTTTCAGTGCCAGCACGGCTTTGGAGCGCGAAGCAGCGCGCAGCGCCGACATAAACAGCCGGGCGTCTTTCAGGTCTTCGATATACAGCAGGATGGATTTGGTTTTCGGATCGGCCACCAGATAATCGAGTACATCGCCAACATCAATATCGGCTGCTGCACCCAAGGACACGACCGATGAAAACCCCAGCTCGTGCGATTCGGCCCAATCCAGAATTGCCGAAGTCACTGCCGACGACTGAGACACCAGCGCCATGCTGCCATTTTTGACTTTGCCCTGATAATTGCACGCCAGCAATTTGCTCGGCGCACGGACAAAGCCGAACGCCGTGGGCCCCAGAATCCGCATACCATACTGGCGTGCGCGGGCAATGATCTGATCGAGCAGCACTTTGCCTTTGGTGTCGGTACCGACAAAATCCCACGACATAATCATGACAAAACGGATTGCCGCCTTGCCACAATCATCGATCAGCCCGACCAGTGTATTGCTCGGCGAAGTCAGAATCGCCAGATCAATTTTGGTATCGACCTGCGAGATTTTTTTGACCGTAGGCAGCCCGAATACCGTGTCATGGCGCAGATTGACCGGAAAAACCTTGCCGCTATAAGCCAGTTCGAGCAGGTTGCGCATGACTTTTTCGCCGACCGAGCCAGGGGTTTCTGAGCCGCCAATCACGGCAATGGCGCGGGGGTCGAACAAGGGCGTGAGGTAATGGGCTTTCATTGGGCTTTCTCGATACATCGGCACGTTTCATTGTATATGTTGCACTGCAACTTCAACATATATTGCGGTGCAAAATAGGTGAAAGTCCGTACGGATTCCCATTCTACGCTATCAGTTTGACGCTTTGCCCGTATATAATCGCGCTGTTTGTCAAACTCAACCCTCAGGATTTGAAGCTCATGGACATCAGCAAAATTGCCGCCGGTAAAAACCTGCCGGAAGATTTCAACGTCATCATCGAAATCCCAGCCAATGCACCGCCAGTCAAATACGAATTCGACAAAGAATCCGGCGCGATCATCGTTGACCGTTTCGTGGGTACTTCAATGTCTTACCCGATGAACTACGGTTTCGTGCCGCACACACTGTCGCTCGACGGCGATCCTGTTGACGTGCTGGTTTACACCCCGTTCCCATTGGCTCCCGGCATGGTGATCAAATGCCGCGCCGTTGGTGTGCTGGGCATGGAAGATGAATCAGGAATGGACGCGAAAGTGATCGCAGTACCAGTACCGAAAGTGTGCGCAATGTTTGCCCACATCGAAAAGCTGGAAGACATCCCTGAGTTGCTGCTCGCTCAAGTGAAACATTACTTCGAGCACTACAAAGACCTCGAAAAAGGCAAATGGGTCAAGGTCACTGGCTGGGGCGACAAAGCCGCAGCTGAAGCCGAGATCATGACCAGCTACGAGCGCGCACAAAAAGCCTAAGCTGGCGTTGCTCTGATCTGATGAAAAACCCGCTGCGGCGGGTTTTTTTACGCCTGGATTAATTCAAGCGCGTGAATATGCTGGGATACCCACCTTGGTATTGCCGTGCTGTTTAATTAATGATTGATCTGCATGCTTATACCCCTGGGTTTGGTTTGGAGTACGAAGCGGTATGAGCCCGAATGGTGTTGTGCACTCTGATGGTGCAGGTTGCTGTGGTGTTTTGATGTTTTGCACCATCTTAAGACATGACTTGTCGTAAGGTGAGCGCCAAGCCTTTGATTTTTAAGTTTTTGCACTGCTTTGAGGCGCTGGCACGCTCTTTGCTCACAAAACGCCCATTGTTTGTCACCAATATGGAACAGCTATGGATGCGTTTCGCACCAGTACCGACGTACTGTTTATTTTATTAGGCGCCATCATGATTCTGGCGATGCACGCCGGCTTTGCTTTTCTCGAGCTGGGCACCGTGCGCAAGAAAAATCAGGTCAACGCGCTGGTCAAAATCCTGACCGACTTTGCCGTTTCAACCATCGCTTATTTCTTTATTGGCTATAGCGTCGCCTACGGCGTCAATCTGCTCGCGCCGGTGAGCGAGCTGAACATCGCCAGCGGCTACGGCATGGTGAAGTTCTTCTTTCTGGTGACTTTTGCTGCGGCGATACCGGCGATTGTGTCGGGCGGGATTGCCGAGCGCGCCAAGTTCCATCCGCAATCGGCGGCGACCTTTATTCTGGTCGGGCTGGTTTATCCCTTCTTTGAAGGCATGATCTGGAATAACAATTTTGGCGTGCAGGACTGGATGAAAGCGAGCTTTGGCGCGACTTTCCATGATTTCGCAGGCTCGGTTGTTGTTCACGCCGTCGGCGGCTGGATCGGTCTGGCTGCCGTGCTCCATCTTGGTGCGCGCCGTGGTCGCTATAGCAAGGAAGGTCGCATCGCTGCGCATCCACCTTCAAGCATCCCGTTTCTAGCGCTCGGCGCGTGGATTCTGATCGTCGGCTGGTTTGGCTTTAACGTCATGAGTGCGCAAAAAATCGAAGGCATTTCGGGTCTGGTCGCGATGAATTCGCTGATGGCGATGGTCGGCGGCACACTGGTTGCCACCTTCACCGGCAAAAACGACCCCGGCTTTATCCATAACGGCCCGCTCGCGGGTTTGGTTGCGGTGTGTGCTGGCTCGGACATCATGCACCCGCTCGGTGCGCTGATCGTTGGTGGCATTGCGGGCGGCATGTTTGTTTATCTGTTCACGATTACGCAGAATAAATGGAAAATCGACGACGTACTTGGCGTCTGGCCGTTACATGGCATCTGCGGCGCATGGGGAGGTATTGCCGCAGGGCTATTTGGTAGCAAGGCCTTGGGCGGTATGGGTGGGGTGAGTATCCTTGCGCAAATCGTCGGCACCCTGATGGGCATCGTGATCGCCTTTGTTGGAGGCTATATCGTTTACGGGGTGCTGAAGAAAACGGTCGGCATTCGCCTGTCTGACGAAGACGAGTTTAATGGTGCGGATTTGAGTATCCATCAGATTTCAGCCAGTCCCGAACGCGAGACGAACTGGTAAGTTTAATCATTGAAGCAAAAAAGCCGGATGAATGAAGCATCCGGCTTTTTTTATGCGCGAAGCGATTTGTGCTGTTTGGAATGGGGCGGCTTCCGACCCATAGCGGTCTCTCGCCCCCCCAGAAAAGCAGGTTGTTAGCGTGTTTAGGGAGGTTAATCAACTATTTTCAAGCGAACTTGTGTGCCTTCAGGCATATCTTTGATTTGACGAGCAATATCGCCAGAAAAACGAACCAATTCAACTAGTGGAGCGGTGCCAAGATTGCTCCCTCCGTACTCACCTCCCAAAATACCGGGAATTGAGAGGCAGAATTTTATTCCATCGGTCAATTCGCCATGTTTTTCTTTAGCGAACAACACAAGTTCGGTCATGTACCAATCACGGAGGAATTCTTGGTCTCTACAGAGTATGTCAAGAGCTGCACGATTCGCTGCAATTACTTCGCAATAACAATCCTCAGGGCATAGGCGCCAATATCTACCATCTGCATCTTTGATAATCAGATTGCCGAAATCGTTTTCGCCTATGATTTCGATGGGAGTAATTCCAATCCATCCCCATGCCTGCTTAATTTCGTCAATTAGGTTCATTTGAAAAGTTCAACAAATCCATCATGCAATCGTTAGAGATAAGATTTGTGCAGTTTGTTATGTCTGCTCTGCCGCGATGTTACCGTAAGACCGCTATTGGCCGAAAGCGTTCAGTTAGAATAAAGAGTCTAAAGCAGCCACTCGAATTTTGCACGGACTCAGGCTCGAAATCGTCAGATCAAGTGTTATCCGCTATCCACGGCAAGGCCGGATGAGTTGGAGTCTTATCTGGTACGTCGGGTCACGCTAAGCTCGCCGATGCATTGCATCGCACTATTTCCGCAAAATCGACGTTGGTCGCTTATTCAGTATTGATTCAGCATTTGAAGGCTATGCTGGATTCAGGTTTAATCCGCCGTTTGATTCAAGGAGAACATGATGCGTTATTTCAGTTTGGCCCTTGCGGGCTTGTTGATGTGTGGTTCGGTATTGGCCGCCGAGAATCTGAAAGCCAGCCGTGACAGTATCGAGGCCAGTTATAAAACGGATCTGGCTGTTTGTATGGAATTTGACAAGGCCGAACAGCCTGCGTGCAAAACCGAAGCTCAAAATCAGCGTAAAGGTGCTTATCAAGCGCTGTGGAGCAAACATGACCCCAAAGCACCTGCTCCGGTTTATCAGGGTGATCTGACTGCGCAGAAAAAGCAGATTGAGGCCGATTACCAGTTGATGCAGTCGGTGTGTAAAGAACTCGATAAAGCGTCGCAATCAGCGTGTAAAACCGAGGCGACCAGCCGGAAAAAAGCGTCATTGAAAACCGCAATGAATGCGCCGGCAAAATCGGCTAAACCGGCCTGTGTGGCTTGCGGCGTTGTAACCGAGGTGAAGGAAGTCGATCAACCCGGTGAAGGCAGCTGGATGGGTACCGTTGGTGGTGCCGCCGTTGGTGCAGGCTTGGGTAGCCTGGTCGGCAAGGGCAGTGGCCGCACTGCGGCGATGATTCTTGGTGGCTTGGGCGGTGCTTATGCCGGTAACAAGATCGAAGGCAATATGACCGGGAAA
Source organism: Chitinibacter sp. S2-10 (assembly GCF_046530675.1). Classification (GTDB taxonomy): domain Bacteria; phylum Pseudomonadota; class Gammaproteobacteria; order Burkholderiales; family Chitinibacteraceae; genus Chitinibacter. The sequence goes on from NZ_CP172558.1 coordinate 2,184,611, forward strand.
AAATACTATGAAGTGACCGTCAAGCTCGACGATGGCACGACGCAGGCAATTACTTATGAAGACCCGAATCACGGCTTTAAAGCCGGTGATAAAGTTCGGGTGGAAAATCAGCAGTTGATCAAGCGTTAAGCTTGACCTGCTGCTGTTTATCCTTCAGTAAGGTTCTGTGATCGACTTCAGTCGATCAAATTAACTGCCAAAAACCGGGTCGAGTGATAGACCCGGTTTTTTATTGACTACGATTTTTACGAAAGGATTGACAATGGTGGCTGTAAGTATAGAGACTAAGGTCTGTTATTTGATAGGCTGCCTTCATGTCCAAACCTCGCCGTAATGATCCCTGTCCCTGTGGCAGCGGCAAAAAATACAAGCAATGCTGTTTGATCAGCGATGAGGCCGCCGGTGCGGTGGCGCAAGCTGAACGTGATCGGAATCAGCAGCTTTTACCTGCCTTGGTCGAGGAAGGAATCCATTGTTATCAGGTGGGTGAAATCGACGAAGCCAGCAATCTGATGCAGCAGGCCTTGCAAATCAATCCCGGCGATCCTGATGGCCTGCATATTCTGGGGCTGATTGCGCGCGATCAGGGCGAGTACGAGCTGGCGATCAGGCTGCTCAATCAGGCGATTTATATCGCGCCCAGAGAAGCCAATTTTCATAACAACCTCGGCATCACTTACCGCAGGGCAGGACAGCTCGACAAGGCGGTCGCCAGCTATGAAAAAGCCGTGATGATCAAAGCCGATCATGTTCAGGCGCTCAATAATCTGGGCAACACTTATACCGAGCTGGGGCAGCCAAGCCGGGGCTTGGCGTATTTCGAGCGCGCTATTGCGCTCAACCCCCAGTTTGCCGAGGCGCATTACAATCTGGGGCATGCTTTGCAAACACTGCGCCGGAATCCGGATGCTTTGCGCTGTTATCAGAAAGCGCTGGCCATACGCCCCGATTACGTCGATGCAATGAGCAATTGCGGGATTGTGCTGGTCGATATGGACAGGGAAGAGGAAGCGCTGCTGCTGTTTGAAAATGCGATCAAAGTGGATGCCAACTTTGCGCCTGCGTATGTCAATCTGGGTTATCTGGCTTTGCGCAAAGGATTTGCTGTCGAAGGGCTGTCGTTTCTGCAGCATGCTGATGCGCTGGTACCGGATCGGGCTGAAACGCTCAATTATCTGAGTCAGGCCGAAAAAGATCTGGGGCTGTTCGAGCAAGCGATTGTGCACTCCCTGCGCGCGATGCAACTTGAGCCCAAATCGATTGCCGGGCTTGAGTCGGCGGTCAGGCTGGCTTTGCTCGCTTATTTGCAAGGCGATGATGCTGGCGCTCGCCAGATGTTGACGCTGGCCAGCGATATTGCGCAGTACGAGCGGCCATTGCGCAGTTACTGGAGTTATCTGGGCTTGCTACTGTCCTGGTGGCAGAAAAATCCGCAATTTCGGCAAGCCCCGACTGCTGTGGACAAGCTTTATGTGATCGGGGATAGCCATACGCTGGGCTTGCACGGGCTGGTCATTCATTATCAGGGTGAAGTGCGGCAGGCTCAGTCGCTCTGGATCGAAGGTTGCAAGCAATGGCATCTGGGTAATCGCGAAACTAACCGCTACAAAATGCAGTTCGAGCGAATGCTAAGCGAGCTAGCTCCCGGTAGCGATGTGCTGGTTTGCGTCGGAGAGATTGATTGCCGTCTCGATGAAGGAATTTTGAAAGTCCTGAAATCAAAGCCGGATCTCGACGTGGATGAGCTGATCAACAGCACGATCAGTCATTTTATGGCCTACCTCGAAGCCCAGCGCCAGCAGTACGGGCTGAACATCAGTCTGTGTGCCGTACCGGCCAGCAATGCACAACTGACAAAGTATTCAGAGGAGCGGCAGCAGCAATATCTGGGTTTGCTGCAGACGTTTAACACCATCTTACGTGAGCAGGCGGCGCAAGCGGCAATGGGGCTGCTCGATGTATTTACTTTGACCAATCTCGGTCAGGGGCGCGCCAACGGGCAGATGCACCTCGATCAAATCCATTTGCTGCCAGCAGCGTATGCCAAAGCGTTTGAACAGCATTTTTCGCCGCCGCCGAAGTGATTTTTTCTGCGCGGGGAATTTTATGGCTGAATCAGCGACTAAATGATTTGCTTGGTTTGGATCTGATTGGATCTGCTTAAAGAAGGAGAAGGATATGGATTGTCCGGTATGCAAGACTGAACGTCTGGTGATTAGCGAGCGCCAGGGAATCGAAATCGACTACTGCCCGAAATGCCGCGGGGTTTGGCTGGATAGGGGAGAGCTCGATAAAATCATCGAGCGCTCGACGGAAGTGGCGCCATCACCCGTGCAGCAAGCCCAGCCGCAGTATCATCAGCCTTCGCAAGCTGTACAACCAGCACCGCAGTATTATGATCAGCGCCGCGATTATGGCCACAAAAAGCCAAAATCGATCTGGCACGAGTTGTTTGATTAAGTTTTCAAATTGGCTGCGGCTCAGCGTTTTTTCGCCCCTGCCATGAGCCGCAGCGCATTACAGCATTAGGGATTTTGCTTGCTAGTCAATCAGCAAGCTGCAAGCTACTATCGTCCGATGACGATGCCATCTTCCTCTTTTTCCCGTTCCGCATTCACTGCCGGTTTTCTCGCGACCTTGCCGATGCAATTAGGCGTCGCGCCGTTTGGCCTGATTTTCGGCACACTGGCCGCGCCGTCGGGCTTGCCGCCGTGGGCTGCGCTGGCGATGTCGGTGCTGGTGTATGCTGGTGCTGCGCAATTTCTGGCGCTCACTCTGCTCGCCGCAAGCGCAAGCTGGCCGGTGATTGTGCTGACGACTTTGGTGGTGAATCTGCGTCATGTCCTCTATAGCGCCAGCTTGCAGAGCCCTCTGTCCGGCCTGCCATTCTGGCAACGCGCCGGCTTGGCCTACTTTCTGACCGACGAAACCTTTGCCGCAGTCCAGGCCGGAATTAATCAGAAAGTGACGCCCAATGACTCCGGATCAATCGGTGCCTATATGCTCGGTTCGGGCATCTGTAATTGTGGTACGTGGATTGTTTTTACCGCGATCGGCATTTTGCTCGGCCAGGCCGTGCCGCAAATTCAGCACTGGGGGTTGGAGTTTGCGATGGTCGCGACGTTTACCGGCATCGTCGTCCCTATGCTGGTATCGCGTTCGCAAGCGATGGCGGCACTGCTCGCAGCGGCCACCGCGCTGATCGCGCACGGCTTACCGTATAAACTTGGCTTGATTTTAGCGGTGATCGTCGGCGTCAGTGCTGGAATGTGGATGTCACGTTACGATAAATCTGCATGAATATACTGACGGTATGTATTGCTCTGTAGCTTAATCATGGATTGACCTTGATGGATATACTCTCTTTAATCTTCATGCTCTTGGGCATGGCTGCGGTCACTTATGGTGTTCGCGTGGTGTTTTTTCTGCCCGGCATCGGCGAGCGGCTGCCGCCGGCTTTGCGTCAGGCGATGGCTTATGTGCCGGTTGCCGTGTTGAGCGCGATTATTGTTCCTGAAGTATTCGTACTGCACGGCCAGATTCAGATCAGCCTGCTCAATCCATCATTGTGGGGAATGCTCGCCACCGGCGTCGTGATGTGGCGCAGCAAGCGGCTATTGCTGGCCATCGGTGCGGGGATGGCGGCGTATTACGCCATGCGCTGGATCGCAGGAATTTAATCTGAAAAACCACCGTAGGAGCGCTCTTTTCCGCCCCTACAATAAACCTGACAAGCGCACGCTTGAATCAGGTAAAATAGCAAAATTCGTAAATTATTCAACGGCCTTAGTCTCTTGACCAAGGCCGTTTGTATTACAGTCATTACAAAAGGCAGTCTCGATCCCATGTCACAAAAAACGTCATTCACCACGCTCGAACAACTCTCGCCCGACTGGCACGATAATCTGGCGTCGCTGGGCTATGAGTTTATGACGCCGATTCAGGTGGCGAGCTTGCCGCTGGTGCTCGAAGGCCGTGATCTGATCGCCAAAGCCAAAACCGGCAGTGGTAAAACGGCGGCGTTCGGCATTGGCGTGCTGCATAAACTCAATCTGACACTGTTTCGCCCACAAGCGCTGATTCTGTGCCCGACTCGCGAATTGGCTGATCAGGTCAGCAAAGACCTGCGACGTCTCGGGCGGCATTTACCGAATTTGAAAATCCTGACGCTGTGCGGTGGAACGCCGCTCGGCCCGCAAGCGGCGTCGCTGCAGCACGGCGCGCACGTTGTTGTTGGTACGCCGGGGCGGATTCAGGATCATTTGCACAAGGAAACGCTGACGATGAAACAGGTCAGCACGCTGGTGCTCGACGAAGCGGACCGTATGCTCGACATGGGTTTTGGCGGCGAAGTGCAGGACGTGATCGGCTTTCTGCCCAAATGGCGTCAGACGCTGCTGTTCTCGGCGACTTATCCCGAAGGCATCCGTAAATTATCCGCCAGCATTCAGCGCAGCCCGGTTGAAGTCACCGTCGAAGCGCTGCACGATCAGGCGTATATCGAGCAGGCCGTGTATGCCGTCAAAGACAACGCCGACAAACCTGATTTGATGAAGCGGCTGTTCGCGCACCATCAGCCAGTGTCGAGCGTTGTTTTCTGTAATACGCGTGCCGATTGCATGGCGCTGGCTGATTCGCTGGTGGAGGACGGTTTTGACGCGATTGCACTGCACGGCGAGCTCGAGCAACGCGACCGTGATTTGATGCTGGTGCGTTTTGCCAATGGCAGCTGCCCGATTCTGGTCGCGACCGATATGGCTGCGCGCGGACTCGACATTAAAGATTTGTCGCTAGTCGTCAATTACGAGCTGCCGTACGACCCTGAAGTGTATGTGCACCGCATCGGCCGCACTGGCCGCGCCGGTAAAAAAGGCCATGCGGTCAGTCTGGTTTCGCCAAGCCAAACCAAGCGTCAGCGGCAGATCGAGGAATACCTCGACAGTGAGTTGCCAAAGGGGCGCGAAGAAGACCTCACCGTTGAAGGCGATTTCGCGCTGCCGGCCAAAATGGCGACGCTGTGTTTCGACGCGGGACGCAAACAGAAAGTGCGCCCCGGCGACATCGTCGGCGCACTGACCGGCGACGGCGGTTTGCAATTTGAATCAATTGGCAAAATTGATTTATTCGAGTTCCAAACCTACGTCGCAGTTGACCGCCGCCACGCGACGCAAGTCATCAAGCGTCTGGGCAATGACAAGGGCAAGCTCAAAGGCAAACCGGTTAAAGTGCGGATGATTTAAGTCAACGCTGATTCGTCCGGTATGACGAATTCCGGATAAATCAGCGCGCCCTTAATTTTCGTAATACTGCCAAGGGTATATTGATGGGGGCTAATCTTAAATTGCTCCTTATTAATATACCCTTCGCTATTTGGAGATGTTCCCAATTCGTGTTGATGCGGAATTCGTAGAGCTGCCTCTTTCCCCCCCTTCGCCGAAGGGGGCTAGGGGGGGATTTCTGCATTATTCAAATTGTATTTGGCAACTTAATCATTGCCAAATCCCCCTTAGTCCCCCTTTTTCAAAGGGGGAAATGACTGCGGCAGTACATCGTTTTGTGGCTTTTCTACGTGGATGTTGATATGGCTGACCACATTCTCAATATTCAACACACATTGAGAACATTACCTACTCTTTGTACTTCAGATTTGAGGGCGGACAAGACGCTACGCTATGCGTAAACTGAGTAAAACCGGAAACGCAAGGACAGCGCTATGGCTGTAACGCAAGTATCCACCAAATCCGCACGCCTGCGCGCAATGAAGCGCCGCGCCACCGGGCTGCTGGTCGCGATGGCGCTGTTGCTGGTGTGGGTCATCTGGCTGCGCACACAATATCCGGTGTGGGCTTGGCTGGGTTTTGTCGAAGCCTTTGCCGAAGCTGCGCTGGTTGGTGGTCTGGCCGACTGGTTTGCCGTCACTGCGCTGTTTCGCCAGCCGCTTAATTTACCGATTCCGCACACGGCGATTATTCCGAAAAACAAACACCGCATCGCCGATAGTCTGGGCGAATTTATCGAAGCGCACTTTCTGTCGACCGAGCGCATCATGGCCAAGGTCGGCGAATTCAATCCGGCTTTTCAGCTCTCGCGCTGGCTGCAAACCCCTGCCAACGCTCGGCAAAGTGCCGAGCAGCTGGCTTTGTTGTTTCATTACATTCTGCAAAGTCTGGTCGAGCCGGTGATGCAGGCACGGCTGCGCGAGCTATTGCGTACCCAGCTTGGCCAAATCGATCTGGCCGCACCCGCCGCAGATATTCTGGGTTTGATTCGGCAAAGCGGCCAGCATCAGAAGCTGCTCGATGCCGTGCTCTCGCATCTGGATACGCAATTGCAAAAACCGGAGCTGCAACAGCATCTGGCGCAGCTGATCGCGACCGAACTCGATTACCTGAAATGGATCGCGCTTGACGAAGCGGGTGGCCGCTATCTGGCGCGCAAACTCGTCCACGCCGCCGGGCGTGAGATTCAGGACATGCGCGACAATGGCACGCATGCCTTGCGCGCGCACTTTGATCAAACGCTGACCGAATTTCAAACACGCCTGAAAACCGACGCCGATTTTCAGGCGCGGATTGCCGCCGCGCAGCAGAAAATGCTATCCGACCCGGCTTTGCACGATACGCTTGATCGGCTGTGGGGCAATGTCACGCGCTGGCTGTCAGATGATCTGAAAACGCCCGATTCGACTTTGCGGCTCAAACTCGCTTCCGGTTTGACGCATCTGGCGCAGCGGCTTGCGCAAGACCCCAGCCTGTCCGACTGGCTCAACCGCCACGCCCGCATCGCTGCGGGTCAGCTCGTTAAACGCTACCGCCACCAGATTGGCCAGTTTATCGCCGATCAACTCAAGGCCTGGGACGACGACGTGATGGTCGAACGGCTAGAGGTCAACGTCGGCGTTGATCTGCAGTTTGTGCGGCTCAATGGGACTTTGGTCGGCGGGCTGATTGGGGTGGGGTTGTACGGTTTGCATCAATTGATTGCTTAAATGGCAGAGTGGGATCAAATGAAAAATTGTCTAATCGCGCTGTTGTTTGCCTTGGTATTACAGCCTGCTTGTTCGAAGGAGCTTGAGACACAGATGCTTGGCAAATGGCAATCCAATGAAGAAAAAACATTGGATGATATGCGTAAGACAAAGGATATTCCGGCTAGAACCAGGAAATTCTTTGAAAATAATTTTTTTGGTAGGTTGATATTGGTCATAAGGGAGGGAGAGTCGAGCTCGTATTTTGCTGATGATAAAAATCTGAATATTGAGTTTGCTCCGTATGAGATTATCAAGAAAGGTGATAATTATCTGATCATCAAAGACTTCAATTCTGTCCTGAATAAAATTGAGGAGCAGCAGTGGTTTTTTGAAAAAGACTGCATGTATACTTATGTTTCAAAGTGGAAATTTAGAGAATATTTTTGCCCTCGAAATGAGTAATTCAGCACTGTAGCTTGGATTAAGCCTGTACAGCCCATGTTGACCGCAATAAATAAACCGCTGGATGTGCCCAGCGGTTTTGTTTTATGGTGTTTCGGCGCCATTCTCTTCCCTCAACACACCCGAACTAGCCTCATTTATATGGCCATTGCTTAAAACGTTGTGATCCCGCAAGCCATGGCATAAACGGTGTCTAAACCGCGGTTCACCACGCCGTCACCGCCAAAATGCATAATGATCCGGGCATCGGCCGTTTTGTAGTCGGATCTCATCTCGTAAAAGCGCGTCTGCAAGCCCTGCTTGCGGATATAACGGCATAGCCGGGCTGCGCTGGAATTATCGGTCGTCAGCGCGGCGTCACAGAAAATCAGCCCGTAAGGTTGCGCATTGATGAAGTCAACCGCCTCATCATAGCTGCTAGCGACATCCAGCCATTCATCCCACGGATAATCGGCAGGATTGGACGTGACGACCAGCGTTTTGAGCATATTTCGGCGTAAGGTAGTCATGATTTTGTGCAGGGCAAAATGTTTCTCTGATTATACAATCATGAATCCCCCCATACCGTGCAATTCGCTACACTCAGTGCACCTACGGGTATACCTGGCGATGTATTGCCTTGATGGTTGTAATTTGATTGATCTGTAGCAAAATACCCCTCGAGGGCTAGCGTCGCGCAGGTATCCCCATCTGCCACACCAGCACTCCCGCCGCAGCACTGGCGAGCAAGTGTTTCAGCGTATGCCCGCTGATCAAGACTAGCTGTTGAAATAATTGATGGTCTTGCAGCTCGGCGACTTTGGCGACGATGTAAAGGCCAATCGCTGCGGCCAGTGCAAGACGTTTGGCGCGGGCGGCACGAGCCTGCCACTGGATGATCGGAATCAGCAACAGCGGCAGCACTTGTAAGAAGAGGTAAGGGCGCAAATCGCCGTATCCCGGATTGAGTGCTTCTGTCCATTGCCACCACCCCACGCTGCCCAAGGAGAGTACGGTCAGAGCGGCGCAAACCCGGCGCTGAGTTTTTATACTGTCGGCGCTGCCGTAGCATTCGTAGCAGACCGCGGCGAGCAGGGCGGCGCAGGCCATCGCGATCGGGATGCGATCGAATATCAACCGTGCATTGTCGGGTGCGAGGTGATACCAGCCCGAGCCAAATGCAGTTAAAAATAGCGAAATACAAAACAGGCCATAAGCCGTACGCGCAGTCTCGACCAGACTGGCGTTGCGCGCGAGGCGGCTCATCCCCCAGAGTCCGGCCAATGCAAAACCCAGATTCGATAATACGTCGGCTGCGTTACTGATGCCCAGCCACGCCTGGCGGTCGGCAAAGTGGTGGTAATTGGGCAACTGCACTATCGGCCCGTGGATCAGCATACCCAGCGCGATGGCCGCAATAATCAGGCCGGGTAAAACCAGCGGGTTAAGCGTTTTAAGCTTCATACAGTTCTCGTAAATGCTGATGGTTATGTATTCTAAAGCTGTTTTATTCTGTAAGCATTTTGCTGCTAAGCTCGCGCTTTAGCAATCAGACCCTAATGGTAAAAAGACCGATGCAGCTGCGCTTTGTAGAATTCACCCTCGATCATCTGGCCCCATTTTGTGAGCTGTACTTGCGCGTGTTTAACGCTGCGCCGTGGCATGACGGCTGGCAAATTGACGCGGTGCGTGAGCGCTTTGCTACGTTTAGCCAGTTTCCGCGTTTTTACGGTCTGGGCATGCTGGCCGATGAGGTGCCGGTGGGTTTGGTGTTTGGCTGGGGCGAGCGCTGGATCGACGGCTGGCATTTTTTTCTGAAGGAATTCTGTGTCGATACGCAATGGCAGGGGCAGGGCTTGGGCAAGCGCTTATTTGCCGAATATGAGCAGCGCCTGCACGCGCAAGGCTATCGCTGGACATTTCTAAATACCGGCCGTGCCGTACCGGCGTACCAGTTTTATCAGAAAATCGGCTTTGTCGAAGAAGATCAGGCGATTATGTGCAAACAGCTGGGCGCAGCTACGCCGAATTGATGGTGTAGGCGGATACCCCACCGGGCGATAGAAAAATTGCAGTGTTGTTTGCTGTTGATGTGTATTAGGCTTGCATATATCCGGTTCTTCTCGCTTTAAAACACCCATGTTGAAACGCTGTTTTTCTATTGTCTGTGCCATTGCGTTCTGGGGCGTTTGTCCAGTACAGGCCGCCGTTCAGGTAACGATTGCGACCTACTACGACTATGCCCCCTGGATTTATCCGCATGAAACGTATCGTACCCAAAATAATATCAGCCGTTTTCCCGGGTTGACGGTGCTGCTGTGCAAGCGTCTGACCGAGATGGCTCATGGGCGATTTGTTTTTGTCGCTGAATATATTCCGCGCAAACGCATTGATTTTATGTTGCAGACCAATCAACTGAGCGTGGTGGCCTGGGCTAATCCGCGCCCGTTTAATGATGCTGAACTGAAACAGTATGACTGGACGGCGCCGCTATTGGATGAGCCCACTTATATCCTGTCGGCCAAGAACAACCCGCTGGAGTACGAAAATCTGAATTCATTGATTGGTAAGCGGTTTTCGTCGGTACTGGGACACAAGTATGCCGATTTGAATAGCATGATTGAGGCAGGAAAAATCATCCGCGACGACGCGAATAGCACTGAATCGGCCATCAAAAAATTGACTGCTGATCGCCATGTCGATTTTGCTCTGGCCGAGCGCTCGGCGCTAATGGCGGCTGAGCGGGATGGGCGGCTGGATTTGAATAAATTCTATCTCGCACCAACGCCATTGAGGGCGCACTTCAATAGGCATATTCTGATCGCGAAAGGTTATCCTGAGCTGTCGGAATTTATCAAAAATGCCGTGACCCAGCTCAGAACGGATTCAGCCTGGATTCAGGAGTTGAATCATTACGGACTCAAACCGGCACCTGCGCTGTAAAAGTGTCGCTTGCCTTTGGAAAAGTGAACGTTTCATCAGAATCTTATCGGCGAATTTATCGTCTGTTCGCTTGCCAAGGCCGACACTTCCCCCGATAATTCAGCCCGTTATGCAGGAGAGCGTAGTGTCCGCAAAGGCCACTACCACCGAAGGCGCAATGGCACCCGCGAATCGCTCAGGTCAAAGGACTGCATAATCGACGTAAACACTCTGGAGAGCGCCCCGGCTGGGGACACCGAAGGGGCTAACGACTGACAGACAGTCGGAAAATCTCAGGTACACGGACAGAGGGGTGTTGCCCGCTACATCAATAAAGTAGCGGCCTATGAGGGTATACCCTAGGAAAGTCTTATGACCGCAACCACCGAAGCTGCTGCACCAAAAACTACTCCACTTTATGACTCGCATGTCGCCGCTGGCGCAAAAATCGTTGATTTTGCCGGCTGGGCAATGCCGATCCATTACGGCTCACAACTCAAAGAACACGAAATCGTCCGTGCTGATGCGGGCATGTTTGACGTCTCGCATATGTGTGTCATCGACATTACCGGCGCGGATGCCAAAGACTGGTTGCGCACGCTGATCGCCAACGACGTTGAAAAACTCGGCTTCGAAGGCAAGGCGCTGTACTCGGGCATGCTGACGCCGGAAGGCACGGTGATCGACGATCTGATCGTTTACCTGACGCATTACGGCTACCGCATGGTGGTGAATGCCGGTACGGCCGACAAAGACATCGCATGGATGCTCAAACAAGCCGAAGGTCGTGCCGTCGAGCTGACGGTGCGCCGCGAGCTGGCGATGATCGCCGTGCAAGGCCCGAATGCGATTGAAAAAGCCTGCAAAGTGCTGCACGAAGAATGGGAAAGCACGATCAAGGGCTTGAAAGTATTTCAGGGCTTCCCGTTCGGTTCAGTTGAAGAGGGCTGGTTTGTCGCCCGCACCGGTTATACAGGGGAAGATGGTCTGGAAATCATGCTGCCCGCCGAAGAAGCACCATTATTCTGGAAAGCCTTGATCGGCGCTGGCGTTGCACCGATTGGCTTGGGCGCACGCGATACGCTTCGCTTGGAAGCGGGGATGAATTTGTACGGCCACGATATGGACGAGACCATTTCGCCATTGCAGGCCGGCATGGGCTGGACGATTGCGTGGGAGCCTGCTGATCGCAACTTCATCGGCCGCGCCGCGCTGGAAGCCGAAAAGGCCGCTGGCGTGAAGTGCAAACAGGTTGGTCTGGTGCTCGAAGGTCGCGGCGTCTTGCGCGAAGGCCAGAAAGTCGTCGTTGACGGCATCGGCGAAGGCATCATTACCAGCGGCACTTTCTCGCCTACACTCAAACATTCGGTTGCGATCGCGCGCGTTCCGGCTGGAACCGGCGCAACGGCGCAAGTTGATTTGCGCGGCACGCTGACCGACGTTCGCATCGTCAAAATGCCGTTTGTTCGCAACGGCAAAAAAGTATTTGAATAACACCGTAGGGTGCGCAAGTTTGCGCACCGGGTCGATGAGCCGATTGGCTTGTAATTTGAATTGCATTTTTGTGCGCAAATCCCTGCGGGATTTTCACACCCTACACATATTGATTTGTATGGGTATTGCCCTGCAAACAAGTTAAATAAAGATTTTCAATTAAATACCCCTAGAGGATAAAGTCATGAGCAATGTTCCAGCAGAACTGAAATATGTAAACAGCCACGAATGGTTGCGTCTGGAAGCCGATGGCACGGTGACCATCGGTATTACCGATCACGCGCAGGAATTGCTCGGCGACGTGGTTTTCGTTGAGTTGCCTGCGGTTGGCGACGTGCTTGATGCTGAAGCAACAGCGGGTGTGGTTGAATCGGTCAAAGCCGCGTCTGACGTTTACGCGCCGATTGCTGGTGAAGTCGTTGAAGTGAATGTCGAACTCGAAGCATCGCCAGAATTGGCCAATAGCGATCCGTACGGCGCGGCGTGGTTCTTCCGCGTGAAGCCAGCCAATGCGTCGGATCTGGACGCCTGCCTGAGCGCCGCCGAATACAGCAAAGAAATCGGCGTCTAAAAATATTTGAACCACAGAGGCACAGATGCACAGAGGAAAACCCTCCGTTCCTGAGCCTGATGCCGCTTACTCTTAAGCTAATTGAGCTTGGTTCCCCCCTTCGTGAAGGGGGGCTAGGGGGGATTTCTGCACTACTTGAGCCATCATTTTGGCTGAAGTAATGCCAAACCCCCCTCAATCCCCCTTTGATAAAGGGGGAGGCTAAAGTCAAAACCCTTAACTGAACGGCATTGCATATTTCTGTGCCTTTGTTTTCACTGAGTTTCTGCGTCTCTGTGGTGTAGTTTTTTAAAGGTTTTGTAATGTCACTGACTTCTCTATTTAACCGCGACGAATTCATCGCGCGCCACATCGGCCCACACGCAGCCGACCAAGCTGCAATGCTGGCTGATATTGGCGCAACTTCGCTTGACGATCTGGTTGGCCAGACGATTCCGGCTGATATCCGTTTCAACCAAGCGCTGAACCTGCCCGATGCTTTGCCAGAGCACGAAGCGTTGGCGAAGTTGAAATCTATCGCCAGCAAAAACATCATCAAAAAATCGTTTATCGGTCTGGGCTACTACCCGAATCTGACGCCGGGCGTGATTTTGCGCAATGTGCTCGAAAATCCGGGCTGGTACACCGCGTATACGCCGTATCAGGCCGAAATCGCGCAAGGCCGTCTCGAAGCCTTGCTGAACTACCAGCAAATGGTGATCGACTTTACCGGCCTTGAATTGGCTAACGCGTCCTTGCTCGACGAAGCGACCGCCGCAGCCGAGGCGATGGCGATGGCGCGTCGCGTGTCGAAAGCCAAAACCGACGTTTTCTTTGTTGATGCCCAGGTATTGCCCCAGACGCTAGACGTGGTGCGCACTCGCGCCAAATACTTCGGCTTTGAAGTCGTGGTTGGTGCTGCCGATCAGGCCGGTGAAGGCGATTATTTTGGCGCGCTGTTCCAGTATCCGGGCGCCGATGGCGTTGTCAGTGATTTGTCTGTGCCCATCGCTGCACTGAAAGCCAAAGGCGGCGTTACGATTGTCGCGGCTGATCTGTTGTCGTTGGCGGTGTTGAAATCGCCCGCTGAACTCGGCGCTGATGTCGCTGTCGGCAACACCCAGCGCTTTGGCGTGCCTATGGGCTACGGCGGCCCGCACGCGGCTTATTTTGCGTTCAAAGACGAAATGAAACGCTCGGCACCGGGTCGGATTATCGGCGTGTCGATCGACGCCAAAGGCAAAACGGCGTTGCGCATGGCGTTGCAAACGCGCGAGCAACATATCCGCCGCGAAAAAGCCAACTCGAATATTTGTACGTCGCAAGTGCTGCTCGCCAATATGGCCGGCATGTACGCGGTGTATCACGGCCCGGCTGGCGTCAAACGCATCGCGCAGCGCGTGCATCGTTTGGCGGCGCTGTTTGCTGCGGGTGTTGTGCGAAATGGCGGAAAAATTGTTCACAACGCTTTCTTTGATACGGTACAAGTTGAGCTTTCCAACGCCGCTGCTGTTTACCAAGCCGCGCAAGACGCGGGTTATAACTTGCGCCAAGTAAGCGATACCGTCTTGGGTGTGGCTTTCCATGAAGCCGCATCGCAAGACGATCTGGCGACCTTGCTCAAATTGTTTGTAGGTAAAGACGTAGATCTGGCGGCGATTGATGCTGCGGCTAGTGATGCGATTCCGGCTGAATTGGTTCGTACATCGGCCTACCTGACGCACCCAGTGTTCAATAGCTATCACACCGAACACGAAATGCTGCGTTACCTGAAACGTCTGGAAAATCGTGATTTGGCATTAAATCACTCGATGATTTCATTGGGCAGCTGCACGATGAAGCTCAACGCCACCAGCGAAATGATTCCGGTGACCTGGCCCGAGTTTGGCAACATCCACCCGTTTGCTCCTGCCGAGCAAACGCAAGGCTACCAAATCTTAGTTGACACTTTGGCCGATCAACTCAAAGCCATCACTGGTTTTGCCGCGATTTGCATGCAGCCCAATTCAGGCGCGCAGGGTGAGTACGCTGGTTTGCTGGCGATCAGCCGTTATCACGAAAGCCGTGGTGACGCGCACCGCGATATCTGTCTGATTCCAAAATCAGCACACGGCACCAATCCGGCGACGGCGCAGATGATGAATATGAAAGTTGTCGTCGTTGAATGCGATGAGAGCGGCAACGTTGACGTCGCCGACCTCAAAGCCAAAGCCGAGCAACACAAAGATAATCTCGCCGCGCTGATGCTGACTTATCCGTCAACGCACGGTGTGTTTGAAGCTGCGGTGAAGGAAATCTGTGCGATGGTGCATCAGTTCGGCGGTCAGGTTTATATGGACGGCGCGAACTTGAACGCTCAGGTTGGCCTGACGCGTCCAGCCGACATCGGTGCCGACGTCAGCCACATGAATCTGCACAAAACCTTCTGCATTCCACACGGCGGCGGCGGCCCCGGCATGGGCCCAATCGGCTTGGCAGCGCATTTGGCACCGTTTATGTCTAACCACGCCGTAGCGCCGATCACCGTGGGCGACGCGAGTGTCGCAGTGGGTCAAGGCGCAGTCTCTGCGGCGCAATTTGGCTCGGCGTCGATTCTGCCAATTTCGTGGATGTATATCACGATGATGGGCGCTGCAGGGATGAAAAACGCGACTGAAATCGCTTTGCTGAACGCGAATTATGTCGCCAAGAAACTCGGCGCGCACTACCCGGTGCTGTACAGCGGTGCGAATGGCCGTGTGGCGCACGAATGTATTATCGATATTCGCCCATTGAAAGCGGCCAGCGGCATTACCGAAGTCGATATCGCCAAGCGCCTCATGGACTACGGTTTCCACGCGCCAACGATGAGCTTCCCGGTGGCCGGTACGCTGATGATCGAGCCAACCGAATCTGAAGCCAAGCCTGAACTCGATCGCTTTATTGCTGCGATGATTTCGATTCGCAATGAAATCGCCAAAGTGGAAGCGGGAGAATGGACGCTGGAAGACAACCCGCTGAAAAACGCGCCGCACAGCAAGGGCGATATTGCCGGTGAGTGGAATCGTGCGTACAGCCGCGATACGGCGTTCTTCCCGTTGCCTTATGTACTCGATAACAAGTTCTGGCCATCGGTGAACCGCATTGATGATGTGTACGGCGACCGTAACCTGATTTGTTCGTGCCCGAGTATGGATAACTACAGTTAAACGATAGCTGTGTTTTGAACGCCTCAAAAAGGGAGCCTTCGGGCTCCTTTTTTGTACCATTTGGAATTTATTTGCCGTAAATCCAAGATAAGGATTGAAATTTTTGTCAGACGCGCCGATATTCAAGTTGTAAGGAAAAGAATTAAGGGTCTCCATCGCAAATTGCGAATTGTTTTAAATACTTGGGGAGGGCCACATCATGCTACACATCTTTGATATGTCTGTTGGCGAAAGTGAAGAGATTGAGCATCCAATCCTTGCCTGCGTAGAGCCACAATTGGATCTGCACCGCTATGAATGTCAATTGCGCTTACTTACAGTCGCCGAGTCGGAAGAACAACGGCCAGTGCCTCGTCCACGTCCTTGGTTGTTTTAAGTGCGGTTCAGGCCTTACTGTTGAGCATTTAGCCTCATTCTGAGGCCTACAAATCACATTGTGTAAAAGCCCCGACAGGGGCTTTTTTGTTGTCGGCGAAATTGTGGCTATTTTTGCGTCGAAACTTTGGCCGGTAGGCCATATTGTGTGCGGATAGTCTTGAGCGTACCGCGCAGCTCCAGTCGTTCGAGCGCCGCATTGATCTGATTTAAATCGTCCTCAGTGACGCTTTTCTTACTCAGCATCAGATGCACCGGCTCGCTTAGAATGACGTTGGATAAGGCGATGAGTGCAATATTCTGTTTTTTTGCTTCAAAAACTACTGCAGCAGTGTCGCCCATGATCAGCTCGGCGCGTTTGGCGCTGAGCATTTTCATGCCCTGGCCGAATGATTCAAAAGTCGAAATTAACTGGGCTTGCATCAGTGCGTCATAATGCTTTTTATAATCTTCGCCATACCAGCCCGAGCTGGGGCTCAGTAGCGTGATTTTGCGTTGCAGAATTTGTGAAAACTGTGTCACGTCGCGGTATTTGGCACTTTGCGTGCTCTGGCTAAACAGACTGACCGATTCATTGCGGTAGGGTTGTGAAAACCAGCTGTATGCGTGGCGCTCTGGCACATCGGAGGCGGCGAGCATGACGTCGATGTGTCCAGCCATAAACTCGGCCAGACGACGTTTTTTGGGTAATTCGGGAACAAAAACCAGGTGACAGCCGGCTTCGGCAAACACCATCTTGATTAATTCAATATCCAGTCCCGCTGCTTGCTGGGTGGCATCGGTGTAAACGTAAGGCGGCCATTGCTCCAGAGCCAGTTTAAATGGTTTGCTACACTGCGCCGCTGCGAAATTGCTGAGCAACAAGGCTGTGCCGATAAAAGCAGCTTTGACCATTCTGTTTCTCCTCAGGCGGCGCTGGTCACGCTCATTTTATTATGACCATCGTGTAGCAAATTGATTCCATTCGAGTGTAGCGACCTTTGCTTACAGATACACGTAAATTAGCACCAATTAGACCCAATAGCTGCAGTGCAACAAAATCAGCGCACAAAAAAACCACCCGATTTCCGGGTGGTTTGGGTCAGTTCGAGACGAATTAATGTGCAGTTTTTTTGCCGAATAATTTGCTGAGCAAGGTCACGACGATCAGCGCAATAGTGCCGGCGACGATGCCGACCAAGAGATTGCCCAGACTAGGAATCAGTGCACCCAGAATGCTGCCGCCAGCTTGCGCCAGAGCTTCCAGATAATGATGTAGCGCAGGAATCCCGTGCGTCAAAATCCCGCCGCCGACCAGGAACATCGCCGCAGTGCCAACGACGGTCAGTACTTTCATCAATTTTGGTGCTGCTACAACGAGACCGCGACCGATTAAATTAAGCGCCGAATTGGTTTTTTTCAGCAAGTAAAAACCGACGTCGTCCATTTTGACAATCCCTGCAACCAGACCATAGACGCCGACGGTCATCAGGATTGAAATACCCGCCAGCACCATAAATTGTGTGCCCAGCGTTTTATCGGCTACGGTGCCCAGTGCGATGACGATAATTTCGGCCGATAAGACAAAATCGGTGCGAATCGCACCCTTGATTTTGTCTTTTTCCATGGCGACCAGATCGACACTGTCGTCGGCGATCGCTTCGACTAAGGCCTGATGTTCGGCGGCGTCTTCTTTGGGCGAATGCAAAAATTTATGTGCGAGTTTTTCGACGCCTTCAAAACACAGATACAGGCCACCAATCATCAATAGCGGCATCACCGCCCACGGTGCGAATGCGCTAATGAGCAAAGCCGCAGGCACCAGAATGATTTTATTTTTCAATGAGCCGACTGCCACAGCCCAAACGACGGGCAATTCGCGTTCGGCGCGTACGCCATTCACTTGCTCGGCGTTCAGCGCCAAATCGTCACCCAGTACACCTGCGGTTTTTTTAGCGGCGACCTTGGTCATGATCGACACGTCGTCGAGAATCGCGGCAATATCGTCAAGCAGCGCGAGTAAGCTGGCTCCGGCCATGGTAGTTCCTTCTCTGATTTTTGAATGAGTCCGGCATTTTGATGCCGATGATTGAATTAAATGTCAGTGATGCTGTGCGTCGTCGACTTTGGCAAATCGCGGCTGGCGAGTGCCGTTGATTTCGACGTCTTCAATAAACATCGCCAGCGGACGCACCCATAAGCCGCGTTCGCCATATTGTGGGCGATAGACGACCAGCCATTCCTCGGTTTCAGAATGCCGTGCCAGCTCAATCACTTCATAGAGCGAGCCTTTGTAATGCCGATATAGCCCGGGAGCTAGGTGTGGCGCGTTCATCGTATACCCTTTCCAGTATGTCTTTGCAGGCTATTTTATGGCTGATCTACAGCCGTATACCCTTGAAAAATGGCCACCCTTGGGTGGCCATTTGCTTGGATGCGAGTGTAATTACAGCTTTGTTTCCAGCCACTGTGATGCAGCTTCCATTGCATCTTTGACCTTGCTGGTGTCTGTACCACCGGCTTGTGCCATATCTGGGCGACCACCGCCTTTACCGCCAACGACTTGTGCCGCGATATTGACCAGCTCACCGGCTTTGACTTTGCCGGTCAAATTTTTCGACACGCGTGCAATCAGGCTGACTTTGTCATCGTTGACGCAGGCAAGCAGTGCAATGCCGCTTTCAACGCGATCCATCAGTTTGTCACTCATTTCGCGCAACATGCCGGCTTCAACGCCATCGACCACACTGCCTATGCATTTCACGCCATTAATGGTGCGCATGCCGACGCCGATCAATTGGTCGAGCTGGGTAAACGCCATCTGACCTTTGAGCTGAGATACTTCTTTTTGTGCAGCTTTGAGTTCAGCTTGCAGTTTTTCCAGCTTGGCGAGCAATTCGCCTGACTGCGCGCCAGCAATCGCAGCCGCAGCTTTCAGTTCGGCATCTTGCGCCTGTACGGTTGCCAGTGCCGCGGTGCCACTAATGGCTTCGATCCGGCGAATACCTGCCGCCACACCGCCCTCAGACACGATCTTGAACAGGCCGATATCACCGGTACGGCCAACGTGCGTACCACCGCACAATTCGGTCGAAAATTCGCCCATTTTCAGTACGCGAACTTCATCGCCGTATTTCTCGCCAAACAGCGCCATTGCGCCATTTTTGATCGCGTCGTCATAGCTCATCAATTTAGCCACGGCTTCTTCGTTGGCCATGATGACCTGATTGACGAGGTCTTCGACCTTGGCGATTTCTTCCGTCGTCAGCGCTTTCGGGTGTGAGAAGTCAAAACGTGTGCGCTCATGGTTCACCAGTGAGCCTTTTTGCTCTACGTGCGTGCCAAGTACTTCGCGCAAAGCGGCGTGCAGCAAGTGCGTTGCGCTGTGGTTACGCTGGCTCGCCTGACGCTTGGCAATATCGATGCTCGCCGTGACAGCGTCGCCCACTTTCAGGCTGCCGCTGATGATCTGGCCTTGATGGCCAAACACATCGGCTTTGATTTTTTGCGTATCGGTGACATTAAACACGCCAGATCCGGCAATCACGCCCACGTCGCCAGCCTGACCGCCCGATTCGGCGTAGAACGGCGTATGGTCGAGAACAACTACACCATCATCACCATCATTGAGTTGCTGAACCTGCTCGCTGCCTTTGTATAGCGCGATAACTTTGGCTGCACGGCTGCTCTCGGTGTAGCCATGAAAGCACGATGCTTCGCCTTCATAAGCCAGACCCGCAGTCATTTTGAATGAACCTGCAGCTTTTGATTGCTTGCGCTGTGCTTCGAGCGCGGCTTCAAAGCCGGCGATATCCACGGTCACATTGCGTTCGCGGCAAACGTCGGCGGTCAGGTCAATCGGGAAGCCATAAGTGTCAGACAGCTTGAATGCGACATCGCCATCGAGCACTTGCTTGCCGCCACCCAATACGGTGTCGAGCAAGGTCATGCCATTTTCGAGCGTACGGCCGAAGATTTCTTCTTCAGTTTTTAACGCATCAATGATGTGTTCTTTGCGCTGACGCAACTCTGGATAAGCATCGCCCATCACGTCGGCCAACGGCGCGACGAGTTTGTGGAAGAAATAACCTTTTTGACCCAGCTTGTAGCCGTGGCGAATTGCGCGGCGAATGATACGGCGCAAGACATAGCCGCGGCCATCGTTGGCCGGCAGGGCACCGTCGGCAATCAGGAAGGCACACGAGCGGATATGATCGGCGATCACTTTTAGCGACGGTGAATCAGCGTCTTTTGCGCCAGTTTCACGTTGTGCGGCAGCGAGCAAATGCTGGAATAAGTCGATTTCGTAGTTGGCGTGAACTTTCTGCATGACAGCAGAAATACGTTCCAAGCCCATGCCGGTGTCGACCGATGGTTTGGGTAGCGGATGCAATACGCCCGCTTCGTCGCGGTTGAATTGCATGAAAACGTTGTTCCAGATTTCGATGAAACGGTCGCCGTCTTCTTCAGGTGATCCCGGAGGGCCACCCCAATGCTGCGGGCCGTGGTCGTAGAAAATTTCGGTACACGGGCCGCAAGGACCGGTGTCGCCCATTTGCCAGAAATTGTCTGATGCGTATGGCGCGCCTTTATTGTCGCCGATGCGAACGATTTTTTCCGCCGGAACGCCAACTTCTTTGTTCCAGATATCAAATGCTTCGTCGTCCGTGGCATACACGGTGACCATCAGTTTTTCTTTCGGAATCCCCAGCCATTCTGGGCTGGTCAGAAATTCCCACGCGTACAAAATGGCTTCGCGTTTGAAGTAATCGCCAAACGAGAAGTTGCCGAGCATTTCGAAAAAAGTGTGGTGACGTGCGGTGTAGCCGACGTTTTCCAAGTCATTGTGCTTGCCGCCAGCACGAACGCATTTCTGGCTGGTCGTTGCGCGCGTGTAAGGGCGTTTATCAAAGCCGAGGAATACGTCTTTAAATTGGTTCATACCGGCATTGGTAAACAGGATCGTTGGATCATTGGCCGGAATCAGCGAGGATGAGGCCACGACTTGGTGGCTTTTGCTGGCAAAAAAGTCCAGGAACTTCTGGCGAATCTGGGATGATTTCATAAGACGGTTCACGCGCGCGCAGTTTAAATTCAAGGGTATAGATTCTAATGCAAAGCGACAGAGTCGGGTAGGCGGCGAGGGGATTTGTATCGCTTAGTCGCGTGTAGCGTTGAACTTGCGTTGAGTGTGCCAGCCTGTTGATCAGAATGAAAATCTGGCTGGCAGACTTATTTGGATTTTTTGATGGGTATGTTGATGCAGGATAGGTATAGATTGATCTATATGGATATACCCTTGTTGGTATTTATTCGTCGATGTCGAATTCGCTGTGCAGTTCATCCTCGCCAGCGCTGACCACGCGATAGATGACGGCGGTGCTAAAGCCCCGACTGGCTAAAAAGCGCAATTGCTTGGCGCGCTCTTTGGGGTCTTGCGCGACTTGGCCGAATTTCTTTCGCCATAAACGGCGGGCGGTTTCTTCTTCCTGATCGGCGACCGCTTCAATACTGGCGTCGATAATGTCGCTAGTAATACCCTTTTGCCGTAATTCCTGCTTTAATCGTCCGAGCCCATAGCGCTGGCTGCGGTAATGCGTCCATTGTTCGGCAAAGCGGCTGTCAGACAGCCAGCCGCGCGCTTCAAAATCATCGAGCAGCGCCGGGATTTCTTCTGGTGTTTCGGTGTAGGCTTGTAGTTTTTGCGCCAGCTCGGCACGTGAATGATCGCGCCGACCAAGCATTTGCAATGCTTTATTTCTGAGCGAAACCATCTCGCTGATCCTGTGATTGATTCAATTTTAAATGCGATAAAAAAGGCGCTCCCATTGAGCGCCTTTTTTATCGCCAAAACCGTGATTACTCGGCCAATTCGGCTTCGTTTTCGGCGCCCATTTCAATCGGCATGCTGCTACCAATCAGTTTGTCGCGTACTTTTTTCATGATTTCTTCGGCTAATTCTGGGTTGTCCTTCAAAAACTGACGCGAGTTTTCCAGGCCTTGGCCGATCTTGTTGCCGTTGTAGCTATACCAAGCGCCGGATTTTTCGACGATCTTGTTGACTACGCCCTGTTCGATAATTTCGCCTTCGCGCGAAATGCCTTCACCGTACAAAATGTCGAAAGTAATGACGCGGAATGGCGGAGCGACTTTGTTTTTGGCGACTTTGACCTTGGTCTGGTTGCCGATAATGTCTTCACCTTTTTTCACTGCACCAATACGGCGGATGTCGAGACGAACCGAGGCGTAGAATTTCAGCGCATTACCACCGGTGGTGGTTTCCGGGCTTTGTCCTGGCATCATCGCGCCGATTTTCATCCGCAACTGGTTAATGAAAATCACCAGCGTATTGGTGCGTTTGATATTGCCGGTCAGTTTGCGCAAAGCCTGGCTCATCAGACGCGCTTGCAGGCCGACGTGCACGTCGCCCATTTCGCCTTCGATCTCGGCTTTCGGCGTCAGCGCAGCGACCGAGTCAACGACGATGATATCAACACCGCCCGAGCGAACTAGCATGTCGGCGATTTCGAGCGCTTGCTCGCCAGTGTCTGGCTGGGAAATCAGCATGTCGGAAACATTGACGCCCAGTTTTTGTGCATAAATTGGATCGAGTGCGTTTTCAGCGTCGATATAAGCGGCAACGCCGCCGAGCTTCTGGATTTCGGCTACGACATGCAGACACAAGGTCGTTTTACCTGATGATTCTGGCCCGAAAATTTCAACAATACGGCCACGTGGCAAACCGCCGACGCCGAGTGCCAGATCCAGACCGAGCGAGCCGGTCGAAACAACTTGCAGATCGTTTTCAATCTGGTTGTCGCCCATTTTCATAATCGCGCCTTTACCAAACTGGCGTTCGATCTGGGCTAGTGCTGCGGCGAGCGCTTTGCTTTTATTGTCATCCATGATGCTTTTCCTGGGCGAGATGTGGAGGTAGTGCGATTATAGAACATTCGTTCTGTATTGCAAGTGTTCTGCATGCGAATGTTTATTTTTGCTGATTTGAACCCGGTAAATTGAAGTAAAAAATGGCGCCTTCGCCGAGTGCCGATTTGGCCCAGATTCGCCCGCCATGGCGGCTGATAATCCGGTGTGCTGCGGTCAGTCCGATGCCGTTACCGGTGTATTGTGTCGACGGATGCAGACGATAGAAAGGCGTAAACAGATTTTTGGCTTGGCTCATGTCAAAACCGGCACCTTGGTCGGCAATGAAGTAAACCGTTTGACCATTAACCTGCGAGCTGCCAAAAGTGATTTTGATGATGTCTTTGTGTTGCGAATATTTCCATGCGTTTTCGAGCAAATTGAACAGCGCAATCCGGATCAATCGTGGGTCACCCTGGATATGAATATCATTGGCAATCTGGATATCACGGGGCTGATCGGGTTGCAGCATCGTGATTTCATCGACAATGTCGTTGACCATCGCGCTCAGATCAATGTCTTGTAAATGAATTTCGGCACGGGTAAACCCTTGCAGCATCAGCAAATCGTCGATGCGGCTGGCCATCCCATTGATGCTGCTGCGGATGCGCTGCAGATAGTTGCTGGCATTGGTATTGAGTTGCGGCTGATAATTTTCAAGCAGAATCTGGCTGAAGCCTTCAATTGTTCGCAGCGGGGTACGCAAGTCGTGTGCCAGGATATGGGTCAGAATTTCCAGCTCATGACTGCTATTGGCCAGCTCGCGGCTGCGTGATTCAACGACGTTTTCAAGGTGATGGCGGTAGTTTTCCAGCTGGATTTCATTCTGTTTTCGAGCGCTAATATCAAACAAGAATCCCTGCAAATGGGGCTGGCCTGAGGCATCAAGATCGCACGAGCCGATTAGTTGAATCCAGACTTCTTTGCCGCCAGCTGCCAGCAGGCGGCATTCAAATTCATACACTTGCCCGGGTTGGTGTTCGTCGGCAAATAGCGGATAGGCATAATGCCGGTCGTCAGCGTGCAAAAAGCTGCTTAAAAAACCTTCGCTATACCAGATTGACAAGGGGTAATTGAGCAATTGTTCGGCTTGTGGGCCGACATAGGTAAAGCGCCATTCATCGGGGCGCGCATCCCACGGAATCAGCCGGGTTGATTCGACCAGTCGGCGCATCCTGTCTTCGCTGACACGCAAAGCGGATTCGATTTGCTGGCGACTCATCAGGTCGCCTTCCAGCTGCAAGTTTTTCTGTTCCAGCGTGCCGATCAGTTGTTGCATGGCTTGCCGGGTCGTTTCCAGAGCCCGGCCAAGCTGACCGATTTCGTCGCCGCGATGCCAGTCCAGAGAGCGATCAAGCGCATTGTTTGCCAGCAACGTAGCTTGTTGCGTGAGTTTTTCCAGCGGGCGTAGTACCCGTGAATTCAGTAAAAACAGGATTAATGCCAGACTGAAACAGACCTGCAGAATAACGGCCAGCAAGTATTGTTGCAGTTTGAGCTCAATCGCCTGGGTTGCGATGCCGTTATCGAGTTCGAGCGTGATATTGCCGATGATATTGCCTTGTTTGCTAACCAGATGCGAAATCGATGAGCGCTCGCCAATCCGGCGCTCCGGCTGCTCAACGCGCAGAAAAATACCGCCGAGCGACGCATCGTTGACGACGATTCGGACGACGCGCGGGTCACTCATGACCGAGTCGAGCAGGGGCTTGCCAGCTTCGGGCGCCAGATTCCACAACGGTTCTTGCATGCCCAGCACCAGAATATCAACCAGACGTTGATGATCCTGATGAGTGCTGGTCTTCACCGTATTGAGTTCATTACGGATGCTCAGATAGCCATTGATTGTGGCCGGAAGCAGCAAACCCAGCAAAATGGCGAGGACAACGGCGGGTCGAAGTGACAAATTCATTGGGAAATGATGGATTTTGGCCGACGGTTGAACAAATTATATGCAGTCTAATCGAGTTTGTTTATTCCGACCACGCATTCACCCCTGCAGCAAGAAGCTGTTGTAAAGCGCAATAGTTTTGATCTGTCGCAGGCTTGGCGCAAAATCCGCTTCGATCAACGATATCTGCACGGCATAATGGGCTTGCTGTTCGGGGCGGCGCTATTGGCTCTTGGTCGGCGGACTAATCGGGGAGAACAAAAATGAAAATTATCGTTTTGGGTGCTGGCGTTATTGGCGTGACGACGGCCTGGTTTCTGGCGCAACAAGGGCATGAAGTGACGGTGATCGAACGTGCGCAAGAGCCAGCCAGAGAAACCAGCTATGCCAATGGCGGGCAGATTTCGGTCTGCCATGCCGAGCCGTGGGCCAATCCGAAAGCACCGTGGAAGACCTTGCAATGGCTGGGCGAAGAAGATGCCCCCTTACTGTTTCGCCTGAAAGCCGACTGGAACCAGTGGCGCTGGGGCTTGCGCTTTTTGCAGCAATGCACCAGAGCGCAAGCCAAAGCCAATTTGCAGAATCTGGTTCGGCTCGGTTTGTATAGTCGCGATACGCTGCAGGCAGTGCGCGAGCAAACCGGTGTGCAATATCACCAACGTACCGAAGGGATTTTGCACTACTACACGGACCCAGCCGAATATGAAGCCGCGATCCCGGCTGCTGCGCTGATGCGCGAAGTCGGGCTGGACAGACAGGTTAAAACTGCCGCCGAATGTCTGGCGATCGAACCGGCGCTGACGCAATCGCGCCATCCGATTGTCGGTGGCACATATACGCCGAGCGATGAATCAGGCGATGCCCGTCAGTTTACCAATGAGCTGGCCGACCGCTGTGCCGCGTTGGGCGTGCAATTTCGCTATGACTGCGCGATTGAAGCGCTGATTCGCGAGGGTGATGACGTCAAAGCCGTACGCGTGCGCAGCGAAGAAGAGGGCGTGGAAATTTTACAGGCCGATCAGATTGTCGTCTGTCTGGGTAGCTACAGCCCGCAGTATTTGCAGCCGCTTGGTATTACACTCGATATTTATCCGGCCAAAGGCTATTCGGCGACGATACCGGTGATTGACCCTGATTTTGCACCGACGGTCAGCCTGACCGACGATGGTTACAAGCTGGTGTTTTCACGTCTGGGTGATCGTTTGCGCGTCGCCGGAACGGCTGAATTTAATGGTTACAACCTCGAGCTGAACCCGATCCGCTGCAAGGCGCTGATTGATCGCACCAGCCAGATTTTCCCGCAGGGCATGGATTATGCGCGCGCCGAATTCTGGACTGGTTTGCGCCCAGCCACGCCGGGAAATCTGCCCTATATCGGCCAGACGCGCTATCCAAGTTTGTGGCTGAACACCGGGCACGGCACGCTGGGCTGGACCGAATGCTGCGGCTCGGCCAAAGCGATTAGCGATTTGATCGCGCAGCGCAAACCAGAAGTGGATTTTCCGTTTGTCGTTGGCGTGTAGTGTAGGTCAGAAAAATTAAGGGTATTACTCTGCAGATCAATTTGGAAAAGAACTGCAAGGCAATACCCTTAGTGTGTATGTCTAAAGTCGATTACAGCGTAATGGCGTGCTCGCGCGTGGCGTGGAATTTTAGCTCTGGCCAGCGTTCCATCGTCAGATCGAGATTCACCCGGCTGGTGGCCAGATAGGCCAAGCTGTCGGCAGCGTCGCGGCTCAGATTGTTGACGAGGTTTTTCTCGAAGTCGGCGAGTTTTTTCGCGTCTTCACACGACACCCAGCGCGCGGTGTAAATCGGCGTCGATTCAAACATCGCTTCCACGCCATATTCATTCAGCAAGCGCGACGCGACGACTTCAAACTGCAGCACACCAACGGCGCCCAGAATCAGATCGCCACCATTGAGCGGCTTGAACACCTGAACCGCGCCTTCTTCACCGAGCTGTTGCAAGCCTTTTTGCAGTTGCTTGATCTTCAGCGGGTTTTTGATTCGCACAATGCGGAACATTTCCGGTGCAAAGTAGGGAATGCCGGTGAATGACAGCAATTCGCCTTCAGAAAACGAGTCACCAATCTGGATATTGCCGTGATTGGGCAGACCGATAATGTCACCCGCATAGGCTTCTTCAACCTGCTCACGACCTTGCGCCATGAATGTGACGACCGAGTTGGCGGCAATCTCACGATTAAGGCGCAAGTGTTTGAACTTCATGCCGCGCGTAAATTCACCCGAGCAGACGCGCAAGAAGGCAATCCGGTCGCGGTGTTTCGGGTCCATATTGGCTTGAATTTTGAACACGAAAGCCGAGAATTTTTCCTCAAACGGCGTTACATCGCGTTGAATCGCATGGCTTTCCGACGGTTGCGGTGCCCAATCGACCAGCGCGTTCAAGATTTCACGAATACCGAAGTTATTGATCGCCGAGCCAAAGAACACTGGCGTTAAAGTACCGGCGAGGAATTCTTCCAGATCGAATGGGTGCGATGCACCACGAACGAGTTCGAGCTCCATACGCGTGTTTTCGATTTCCAGCGGGAACAATTCATCCAGACGCGGATTGTCGATGCCTTTGATAATTTCCACTTCATCGAGCGGGCCTTGACCCGGCGTGAACAGGATAATTTCGTCGGTCAGAATGCTGTACACGCCTCGGAACGTCTTGCCCATGCCGATGGGCCAGGTGATCGGCGCGCAGCGGATTTCGAGTACGCTTTCGACTTCGTCGAGCAATTCGAGGTTATCACGCACTTCACGGTCGTACTTGTTCATGAAGGTGATAATCGGCGTGTGGCGCATGCGGCAGACGTTCAGCAATTTGATCGTTTGCGCTTCCACACCCTTGGCCGCGTCGATGACCATCAAGGCCGAGTCAACGGCGGTCAAAACGCGGTAAGTGTCTTCCGAGAAGTCCTGGTGACCGGGCGTGTCGAGCAGGTTGACGACGTGATCGCGGTAATCAAACTGCATGACGGACGAGGCGACCGAGATACCCCGCTGCTTCTCGATATCCATCCAGTCGGACGTCGCGAATTTGCCGCCTTTTTTACCCTTGACCGTACCGGCAGCCTGAATCGTTCCCGAAAAATACAGCAGTTTTTCAGTGAGCGTGGTTTTACCCGCGTCAGGGTGGGAAATGATGGCAAACGTACGACGACGCGCCACTTCGCTGCGAATATCCGGCATGGTCTTGATTGGCTGGGGGAAAAACGCGCGATTGTACGCTGATTGGCAGTATTAGAACAGGGCGCCCAGCGGCTGTTGCTAATGGCTGGGCGAGTCTCGGGCAAACTTCGTTAGACCCTGTCAGGTCGTCGGATTGCTGGGCAATAGCAGAGTAAATACTGCACCGCCTTCCGGGTGGTTTCTGGCGCTGATCTGGCCGCCGTGATCGAGCATGATTTGCCGGCTGATCGCCAGCCCCAGCCCTGTACCGCCACCCATGCGGACGCGGCTGCTCTGGATGAATTTATCGAAAATCGTTTCCAGCTCGTTCTCGGGAATGCCCGGGCCGTGATCGCGAACTTCGATGCTGACTGCAGGTTCGCCATTTTCCAGCAGATCAACAGGATGAATGGTGATTTCAATTCGGCTGCCTGCGGTGCTGAATTTGATCGCGTTCGAGAGCAGGTTGACGATTACCTGCGTAATCCGGGCTTTGTCAAAAATGCCGGTAATGTCTTCCGGGTGTTCGATAAACTCAACCTGTAATTGCTTGCCTGCAAGCAGCGAGCTCATTTCGGCAATCGCCATCCGGACAATGACTTGCAGGCTGTACTTGCCTTTGTCATAGCTCATTTTGTTGGCTTCCAGCCGCGACATATCGAGCAAATCGTTCAAGAGGACAAGCAGGCGTTTTCCCGATGCATTGATGCGTTCGTAATAGCGGTTTAAATGGTTGCTTTCCGGTAAATCGAGCTTGCCGGTTTTGGCCAGCCCCATTTCGGAGAATGACAAAATGGCATGCATCGGTGTGCGCAACTCGTGGCTCATATTGGCGAGGAAGGATGATTTGGCCAGATTGGCGTTTTCAGCGGCATCTTTGGCGTCGACCAAGCGGCGCTCGATTTCCTTGAGCTGGGCAATATCGGTGAAGAAACAATAGGCGTATTCAATGTTTTCCTGCTCGTCGAGTACGATGCCGCTATTGATCAGGAAGGGGTGTAGTTTGCCATACTGGTCGGAAAGCTCGATGTCCTTGATGGTATGTCCCTGCAGGGCAAGATTCATCAGGTCTTCAGGGAAAAACTGGGTGGAGGTATCTCCCCAGATCGCGTGCGGATTTTGTCCGATCAATGCTTCGCGACTGAAACCGAGTAGGCGGGTGAACGAATGATTGACGTCACGAATTTTGTGATCGGCATCGATCAGCAAAAAGCCGTCGGCGGTCTGGTCAATAATCGTGCGGTTCAGGCGTTCGGATTGACGTAGTGATTGGGCTGCAATCCGTTGCGAAGTAATGTCCTCGATAATCGCAATCATGCCCTTGCTCATATCGCCGGCGACGAGTGCTTTGGCGTAGATCATCGCCCAGAATGGCGTTTGGTCGCGTCGATACAGCTCGGTTTCGCCACGATAAACGCCGCCAGTCGCAATGCGCGACCAGATTTTCTGCCGGATATTGTCGTATTTTTCTACTGAACCAAAAATTTGCTGGGTTTCGACGCCAATAATATCGCTGCCGGTATAGCCGAACAGCAGCTCAAATGCGGGGTTGACCAGATGAATTTCGCCATTGAGCGAGAGCATGACGGCCAGTGGGCTGGCATCCAATACGGTGCGGATTTCGGCGGTACGCTCCTGTACCATTTCGTGTAACTGGTCGCGGTGCTGACGTAATTCCTGTTCGGCTAATCGGCGTTCGGAAATATCGCGTGCAGTACAGCAGACATAGGCTTCACGTTGGAACTTGATCAGTGAAAGCGTCAACTCCATCGGGATTTTTTCGCCATTGCTGGTTTGCAGCAGGCTTTCAATACTTAACTGTTTTTGATCCTGCAGTGTATGCCAGTAGTTCTGCCAGTCGTCTTCGCTGATTTCGGTAAACAGATCGATAAAGTGCTGGATCAGTAATTCTTGCCGACCAAATCCGGAGACGCTGGCCAGACTCTTGTTGGCATAGCGGATCAGTCCATTGTGATCTGACCAGAGCGTCAAGTCGGGTGACTCATCGACGGTATGCTGGGTGAGAAACAGCCTTCCTTCAACCTGTTCGAGCTGGCGGATTTGACGCAGCAGCATATAGAGCAGCAGGGATACCACGACCATCAGCCCCATTGCCAGCATGATGCGGGTCATGGTTTGTTGGTGAAATGGCGCGAGGATGACGTCGTAATCGTGTTTGATCGTAATGATCAGGGGTAACTGGCTTTGATTCACCATAAAGGTGAATAGCTGCTCCTTACCCATTTCCCCCTCAATTCGCTGGGTGCTATGGCGTTTGAGGCGCAGTTGTTCGAATAGCAGCGAGTATTGTTCCCTTTCGTTAGTGGCCAGTTTGCTTTCATCAAAAGGGTAGTTCACTAGCACAATGCCATCGCTGCGCAATAGCTGAATCGAGACACCTTTGGGTAGATCCAGTGATTTGTAAAAATTCAAGAAATAACCGGGCTCGATGCCGGAGAGCAAAACGCCACCAAACTGGCCTTGAGTCCCATTAATGCGGCGCGTCAAGGCAATCAGCCATTTGCCATCAGTGCGCGAAAGAAGAGGTTCGCTGATAAAGGATTGAAGGCTGTCATATTCCCGGTGATACTGGAAATACGCCCGATCCGATAAATTGACTTTACGGGCCGGATATTCCAGACCATGGCTGTGAATATTGCCAGTGCTGTCTATGGTAATGATGCCGCGAATTTGCGGTGTCAGACGTACTTTATCCTTGAGCAACAAATGCATCAGATATTCGTCGGCTTTTTCTACACCGCCAAGGCGATTCAGATCCTCGGCGATATTCTGCATTGCCTGTTCAACCGAAACAAAAGCGCGCGTGGCGTTTTCATCGAGCGCACGCGCCAGTGACTGATCGCTGCGTTGTGCTTCGGTGATGGCTTGATGGTAATCACGCACGGTAATCCAGGCCAGCGTCAGTAATACCAGCAGAACCATTACGGCATAAAACCCAAGCAAGCCACCCCGCAAACCGCGTAGTGTTTGCCGGGTAATATGATTGCTTGGTGTTTTGTCGTCGTCTAATAAGCTAACGTCAAAGATTTTGTTTCGCCTCCAAGGCTTCCCAGCGTTCGAGCTTTTCAAGGGTCAGCATTTCAATTTCCTCGATTCTAGCCTGCATTTCGCGCGCTTTGATTGGCTCGGTACGATAAATGGCCGGATCAAGTAAAGTTTGTTGTAATTTTGTTTGCTCGGCGTCGAGGGCTTCGAGCTCGGCTGGAAGCCGCTCCAGTTCGCGGGTTTCATTGAAATTGAGTTTGTTGCGGCTGGTTTTATTTTTCTCTTCGGGAGCCTTGGTCACAGCGGGCGGCGTGACTTTTTTCGTCTCAACCCGGCTGGCGATCATTCGTTCGCGTGCACTAATCCAGTCCGCGTAGCCGCCGGCGTTTTCCAGCAAAACGCCATTCGGTTCGAAAACGATGGTTTGCGTCACGACATTATCCAGAAAAGCGCGGTCATGGCTGACGACAAAGACGGTACCGGTGTAGCTGGCGAGTAATTCTTCGAGCAATTCCAGCGTGTCGATATCCAGGTCATTCGTTGGCTCGTCGAGTACCAGAATATTCGCCGCTTTGGTAAACAGGCGCGCCAGCAGCAAGCGGTTGCGCTCGCCACCCGACAATGATTTCACCGGGCTGCGTGCGCGTTCGGCCGGGAACAGGAACTCTTCCAGATAGCCGATGATGTGTTTGCGCTGGCCGCCGATTTCGACGTAATCATTGCCCTGACCAACGGTATCGGCAACCGATTGCTCTTCGTTGAGCTGTTCGCGGAACTGGTCGAAATATGCCACCTGCAGATTGGTGCCGCGTTTGACTGTACCTGAATCGGGTTCGAGCTCGCCCAAGATCATTTTGAGCAAAGTGGTTTTGCCCGCGCCATTGGGCCCGATCAGGCCGATTTTGTCCCCGCGCAGTAGCCGCGTGGTGAAGTTCTTGATCAGGATTTTTTCGCTACCATCCGGGTTGGTGTATGACTTGCTGACATTTTCCAGCTCGGCGACCAGTTTGCCGCTGCGCTCGCCAGCATCGAGCTGGAACGAGACATTACCGACGCGCTCGCGCCGTGCGGCACGTTCACGTCGCAGCGCTTCCAGGCGACGCACACGGCCTTCATTGCGCGTACGGCGCGCTTTGATACCTTGGCGAATCCAGACTTCTTCTTGAGCGAGGACTTTATCAAACTGGCGATTGGCGGTTTCTTCCACGGCGAGTAATTCGGCTTTTTTGACTTCGTACGCCGAGAAGTTGCCGGGGAAGCTAACGATATTGCCGCGATCGAGTTCAACAATGCGCGTGCTGACGTTGTCGAGAAAGCTCCGGTCATGCGTGATAAACAGCACACTGCCGCTAAAGTTTTTCAGCAGCGTTTCCAGCCACTCAATCGCGCTGACGTCCAGATGGTTGGTTGGCTCGTCGAGTAATAAAACATCGGGTTCGGTGACGAGTGCGCGCGCGAGCGCGACGCGTTTTTTCCAGCCGCCAGAGAGCGAACTGACCAAGGTATCGGGTGGCAGATTCAGAATCGACATTGTATTGGCAATCAGCGAGTCCAGACGCCAGCCATCCTGATTTTCCAGTTCGTGCTGCAAATCGGCCAGCCGCTGCATGCCTTCATCCGAGTCATCCAGATCATGAATCGCCGCGTGGTAATCGACGAGCAACTGACGCACATTGCCCAGACCTTCGGCGACGGCCTCGTAAACGGTGTGACCCGGCTCGAACACCGGTTCCTGCGGCACAAAAGCCATCCGGGCATTATTAATCAGTCGGATCGCACCTTCGTCGAGCTTGTTGACGCCAGCAATGGTTTTCAATAGCGACGATTTGCCCGCGCCATTGCGGCCGATCAGCCCCACGCGCTCGCCCGGTTCAAGCACCAGATTGGCGCCGTCTAAAAGTGGCCAGTGACCGAAAGCGAGGTGGGCATTTTCAACGATAAGCAAGGGCATGGGATAACTTTGAGGTAGCAATTTAAGTGGCGATTATACGGCCTGGGAGTCATATACCGTTATGTTTTACATTCTGCTTTTTTTGACTGAAAAGCCATCCAGTTTGGACATTGCCATCTTGGCATATAGAATCGCTGTAATTCTGCGAATCGAGGAGACCCGCATGAGGCGAGTCTGGAGTTCGGTTTTATCTGTGTTTTTACTGGTTTTTTTGCTTGGCGCCCCGGCGCAAGCCAGAACGGTTTCGACTGGCAAAGTGGCTGCAACGGGAGCGAGCCATCCAGCAATGCAGCAAGCTGATGGTGCGCCTTATGATGCAGACAACCCGCCGGATCGCTTGCGGGTTCTGGTGGCGCTGGGACCATCGACCTATTTTCTGAAAGATGGTCGGCCGCATGGCTTGGAGTTTGCTTTATTGCAAGGCTTCGAGAGCGAATTAAACCGCCGTCGCACCAAAGGTCGCCCACCGATTCGTCTGCAATTTATTCCGGTTGACGCGGGTGAGCTGATTCCTGCTCTGCGTGAAGGGCGTGGCGACATTGCAGCTGGCATGCTGCCATACAGTGACAGTCTGAAATCATTAATCAGACCGACCGAGCCGTATGCGCAGGATCAATGGTGTCTGGTCAGTCATCGTGATAATCCGCTTACTTTTGACCAGCTGGGGCAAAAAGCACTGACGTTGAATTCGGCCAGCTATGGTCGCCGTCTGCTCGCGATTGAGGGCAAGGAAGTCGCGCTTGATGAGCCGCCGCAGGGGAGTAATGCCGAAATGCTGCTGCGTGATATGAACCAGAATCCGGCCTTGCAAAGTTTGAGCAGTCGCTGGGTTTACCGGCTCTGGTCTGCGACTTACCCTAGTCTGAAATTGTCTGAATGTTTAAATAATACGGTTTCGCTGGTCTGGGGTGTCGATCAGGATAATGTCGCGCTGGCCGATGATTTGAACCGTTATTTGGGCAGCAAAAATCGCGTCACTATGGAGAAAGCCATCGAGCTGACCCGACGGTTTCTGATTAGCGGAGCCCAGATTGAGCGCAGCGATAAAATTTCTTCGATGGATAAACTGGCTATTTTTGCTCCCATTTTCCAGGCCGCAGCAGCGGCCAATAATCTGGACTGGTTGTTGCTCGCCGCCATTGGGCAGAAGGAATCCAAGCTGACGCCGATGATCCGTAAAAATGGCCCGACCGGCGTGATGCAGGTGAACCCTTCGACCGCCCGTGCGATGGGAATTCGTGATCCACATGGCAACGAAGGCAATATTTCAGCCGCCGCCTTGTATCTGAATTACCTGCGCAAAATGTATAGCCGGGAAGGGATCAGCGAAGACAACCAGCTGTATTTCATGATTGCCGCCTACAACGCCGGTGAAGGGCGGCTGCAACAATTACGCCGTAAGGCCAAAGCACAAGGGCTCAACCCGAATATCTGGCCGGGTCATGTCGAGCAGATTGCACTGCAATCGGTCGGTCGCAATATGGTCGATTATGTCTCCACGGTAAACCGTTTGTATCTGGCCTATCAGGCCACCGAAAAAGCTCGTAATAAGCAACTGGATAGCAAATAAGTGAGTTGCAATCCGCTTGAGTTGATTTTTGCGAGGGTATCTGTCTGCAGGTTTTGATGTATTAGGCTTTTATGTGTATACCTATTGCCAGTATTTGGCTTGCTGGTTTATTTGTTCGCAAATTGAATCGCCGTGGCAAGGTGTCTGCTTGATGTCAGATTTATTGTTTGAATGATTGAGTGTTGCGCTGACTGTAGTAAAATTACAGAAATTTTATGTAGTTTTTCTGGCTTTTTAATCTATGTAAACAAAAAAGCTAATAAATTGACCGTTTTTCTGCGCCAAATCATGTCTTTCGTCCGTTAACAGGCGTATCTTTCCGCCTGACTGTTTTGGCTTATTCCCTCCGGAGATTTCTTACTATGCATTGCGGCACAAAAATTGTAGCGACGCTCGGCCCCGCTTCTACCGATCCTGTGGTTCTGGAAAGCCTGATTCAGGCCGGAGTGAACACTGTTCGTTTGAATTTCTCGCACGGCACAGCGCAAGATCATATTGACCGTGCTGCAACCGTGCGTGCGATTGCTCAAAAACTGGGTAAATCGGTTGCCGTGCTGGCTGACTTGCAAGGCCCTAAAATCCGCGTTGGTAAATTTGAAAACAGCAAAATTGAGCTGGCCAAAGGCGCAAAATTTGTTCTGGATGCCGAGTGCGAATTGGGTAATCAGGATACCGTCGGTCTGGATTACAAAGAGTTGCCGAACGACGTTGAACCCGGTGTTGTGCTGCTGCTGGACGACGGCAAAATTCAACTGGTCGTCGATTCTGTGGTTGGCCCGAAAGTGTTTACGACAGTGACGGTTGGCGGCACCTTGTCGAACAATAAAGGGATTAATCGTCAGGGTGGCGGTTTGACTGCGCCGGCGCTGACCGCCAAGGACATGGAAGACATCAAAACCGCATCGATTCTGGAAGCCGATTACATCGCTGTATCGTTCCCGAAATCAGCGGCTGACATGTATATGGCGCGCACACTGGTACGTGCTGCGGGTGGCCATGCTTTACTGATCGCCAAAATTGAGCGCACCGAAGCGATTACCAATCTGGAAGAAATTCTCGATGCTTCAGACGGTATCATGGTTGCGCGTGGCGACCTGGCCGTTGAAGTTGGCGACGCAGCGGTTCCTGGTCTGCAAAAACGCATGATCAAGCTGGCGCGCAAGAAACACAAGATCACCATTACTGCGACGCAAATGATGGAATCGATGATTACCAGCCCGATTCCGACTCGCGCCGAAGTGTCTGACTGTGCCAATGCGGTGCTCGACGGGACTGATGCGGTCATGTTGTCTGCCGAATCGGCAGCCGGTAAATATCCGCTCGAAGCGGTACAGGCGATGGCGCGCACTTGTCTGGAGGCTGAACGCTCAGGCGAAGGCAAAGTCGAAGGCGAATTCGATAATGTCAGCGATTTCGAGCGCATTGACCAAGCGGTCACAATGGCTGCGGTATATGCCAGCAGTAATATGAAAGTCAAAGCAATTGTCTGCATTTCGCATTCAGGTGCGTCAGCGTTGTGGCTGTCACGCTATATTTCCGGCGTACCGATTTATGTCTTTACGCAAGAAATCAACACCTATCGCAAACTGGCGCTCTACCGTTATGTGACGCCATTTATGGTTGATGCCAAAATCGGCGCTGACCGCGAGTCGCATGTCGAATACGCCCAGCTTGAATTGTTGCGTAGCGGCTGTGTCGTGCCGGGTGATCGTCTGATCGTGACACTGGCTTCACAAAGCAATGTGAATCTGGGCGCTAACACGATGCGGATTATCCAGATTGCCCAAGGTCAGCGCGCGTAATTTGATTGCGATTTGAACCATGAAACAGCCGACTTTGGTCGGCTGTTTTTTTATTGGAACAAAACATCATGAATCATCAAGTTGACGAAGCCGACGTCGTTTTTACTGCGATCCGCGCGCAGGGCGCGGGTGGGCAGAATGTTAATAAAGTCTCGAACGCGGTGCATTTGCGCTTTGATATTCGGGCCTCGCGTTTATCGGATGAGTTAAAAAACCGCCTGCTGCATTGGCCAGACCAGCGCATCAGCAAGGACGGCGTCATTATCATCAAGGCACAATCTTCGCGCAGTCTCGAAGCCAATCGGTATGAAGCTTTGCAACGCCTGCAAGCGTTGATCGACCAAGTTGCACATAGACCCAAAGCGCGTCGTGCGACCAAGCCGAGCTGGGGCTCGCAACAAACGCGAATGGATAAGAAAAACCAGCGCGGCGCAATTAAATCGCAGCGCGGGAAAGTTCGCATCGATTGAAGTGGCTGAAACTGCGTACAATGGCGTTTTAGCAATGAGAACCACGCCATGAGCAACGACAATCCAGCAGCAATCCGTCTTTCAAAACGCATGGCGGAATTGGGGCTTTGCTCACGTACGCAGGCCGATGTGCTGATTGCCGAAGGACGAGTTCAGGTCGACGGGCAAATCGTCGACGTGCTCGGTAGCCGCGTGCTGCCGCATCAGGACATCAAAATCCTTGAAACCGATATGCTCAGCAGCATGCTTGCCCCCGGCGATAAAATAACGGTGTTGTGGCATAAACCGGCTGGCGTCGCCGTCTGGCCGGGCGAGGAATACACGCAGTTTTTTGTGCCGGAAAATCGTGCTGCAGATGATCGTTCGGGCATTGTCTGGTTGAAAAAACATCGCTCACGTCTGGTTACGCCATTGGGGCTGGATGCTGATGCAACCGGGCTGGTGCTGCTAACGCAAGATACGCGTTTGGCGGGCAAGCTGGCGCAGGTCAATGATTATGAGCAGGAGTATCTGGTCTGGCTCAATGAAATCGCCAGCGAAAGCCAGATTGAAGCGATGAATGCAGTCAAAATGTTTGACGAAACGCCGATCAAGGGCTGGAAAACCAGTCGTCAGAGCGAGCAGCAATTGCGGATGGTGATTCGGGCTAATGCCGAAGGCATCGTGCCTGATTTATGCGATGTCGCTGCTTTGACCGTGAAAGCGTATAAACGCATCCGGATTGGTAGCCTGCCATTGGGCGCTTTGGCCGAAGGACAGTGGCGTTATTTATTGCCCAATGAAAGAATTTGATGGGTATTGCTCTGTACCTTTTGTTGAACAACGCTTCTGTTTATATACCCTGCTGATGTTTGGCTTCGATTTGCTCGCGGATCAGCTGATTAAAGGCCTGCACCCATTCGGCTGAAAATTGTCGATCACTCGCGTTGATTTCGGCAATCGCTCGTAGCGTTGATTTTTGCTGGCCGCGATGGCTGTGTTTGAGCAAGATGGCTTCGAAAGCATCAACAATCGCCAGTATTTTTGCGCCGTCACATATTTCGTTTTCCTGTAATTGCTGCGGATAGCCGTTGCCGGTGACAGTTTCATGATGCTGCAGAATCATCTGCGTTGCCGGCTGCCAGCCGACAAAACGATTGGCAATTTCTGCGGCCCATTGCGGATGGCGCTGCAATTGTGCCATTGCCGTTGTCGAGAGTTTTCCCGGCTGCAGCCAGAGTGAGTCGGGAAGAAACATCATGCCGATATCGTGCAAATAAACGGCTGCTTCAAGCTGCTCTGGGTCTACCCGATTGCCGGCAATTTTATTGGTTGCCAGTGCATAGTGCAGATTCCGTTCGGTGCGCCCGGCAAAGAGCGGCGAGTGTGCTTCCAGCTGTAGTGCCAGCTCGCGGAAAAAAACCAGATCCTGATGCAGGGCGGTGCTGCTGCGCTCCTGAAATTGCGGTTGATAATTTTTATTGAGTGTCTGATTGGGTTTGAAGCCGGTGACCGCTTCGATCAGCCGCAAAGTGGCTGCTTTGATTTGCTCTTCAGGCTGCTCGGCCAGATGGTTCATTCCGCTGGTGAGTGCCATCAGCGAGAGTGACGCCAGCGTTTGTCGCTGACTCAGCAGCTCAATGGACTGTTCCAGCCGGTCTAGCGTCAGTAACAATACTTCGGCCAGCGCATCGTTAAATGAAATTTCGCCGGCGCGCATTCTCGCCAGCAGCGTTTCGGCACCATGCACGATAGGGATGACAAAACTGAGCCGGCATAGGCCTGCATCACCCTTGATATTGTGGAATTCACGAAACAGATTGGTGATCGTGGTTCGGTCATCAGGCTGGTGTCTCAATCGAGCAATCAGCGCTTCAATTTGCGGGGCATGATCGGCCAGACCGTCGCGAAAATCCTGAAATGAATCCCAGTCTTCGATATACGGATTGACCAAATTGATGCCGCTTTGCTCGAAAGAGTTCATTCGATATCCTTTGCCAAAATAGTGTGTTCCGCTGAGGCCATTGTTCGCATCTGGCTTGAGTTCTGTGCTCCAATACCGAGACAGGGCGCATGAAAGTGATCGCTTTCTTTTTATAGTCTTATAATGCGGCGCAACGCATATTTTTGGAGCAAGCATGACCTCATGCAATGTTTTGACCCCGATTCAAGTTCGGGTGCTGGGCGTATTAATCGAGAAAGAGCGCACCGTGCCAGACACCTATCCATTGACCTTGAATAGTCTTTTGGCCGGGAGCAATCAGAAAAGCAGTCGGGATCCGGTGATGGAACTCACCGAATCGGATTTGATTCATGCGCTGGATGAATTGAAAAGTGAGGGCTGGATTGCCGATCATCTGAGTGGTCGCGTCGCGCGCTATAGCCAGCTGTTTGGCAAAGTGTTGCAAATTCCCAGCCAGTCTGTCGCTGTACTCGCAATCCTGATGCTGCGTGGTCCGCAGACGGCGGGCGAGTTGCGCAATAATTGCGAGCGCCTGCATCGTTTTTCCGATATTTCAGCGATTGAAGCTTTTCTGCACGAACTGGCCGAGCGCAGCGCCGGAGCCTTGGTGACTTTATTGCCACGCCAGCCGGGTGAGCGTGAACCACGTTGGGCACATTTACTTTCGGGTGAGGTCGATCTGGCGGCTTTGCCAACGCGTAGTGCTGCTCCGGATCCAAGTGGACTGCAAGCCAGAATCGAGCAGCTTGAGGCCGATCTGGCTGCATTGCAAGCCGAGTTTGCGGCATTAAAATCCCAACTGGGCGACTAAAGGTGAAGTGGGGCGAATATCAGCAGTGGTAATTATGCGATTTTGCTAAAAATTTGTCGTTTTCGTGCAAAAAGTGCTTGCCAGCTCTGCTGGGCTCGGCGAATATATACAGCGCAGGATCTTCAAGCAGTGGATGTGTTTGTCGTAGTGGCTAGTCCGTACCGCAGTGCTTTCCCTTGATTTTCGTGCATCTTTTATTTATTCCGCATTTTAGGATACGAAAAATGGCACAAGGTACCGTTAAGTGGTTCAACGACTCTAAAGGCTTCGGCTTTATCACTCCAGACGAAGGCGGCGAAGATCTGTTCGCTCACTTCTCACAAATCGTTTCTAAAGGTTTCAAAACCTTGGCTGAAGGTCAAAAAGTTTCTTTCGAAGTAACTACTGGCCCTAAAGGCAAACAAGCTTCTAACATTCAACCTCTGTAATTCAGAGCTGAATTTTCAAGCTAGTAGAAAACCCGGCATTGCCGGGTTTTTTGTTGTCCTCAAAAATTGAAGTATTCATTGGTTTTCCGGTTTTTTACCCTTGATCGGCGCATAAAATTGACGGATTTGAGCCATATCGGATTCGATATCTCCCGTCGGATAGAATATCCCGCCGCAGCCGCCTACTTTGCGTTCAAAGTCCAGATAACCCAGCACGATCGGTAATTGACTACCGAGCGCAATATAGTAAAAACCGGTTTTCCACTTCTCGACTTTTTTGCGTGTCCCTTCTGGAGATATTGCGACGACCAGTTGTTCGTGTTGTTGATAAATCTGAACCATTTGCTCGACCAGCGAATTGGCTTGTCGCCTATCGACCGCAATACCACCCAGCCAGCGTGCAATCGGTCCCAAAGGGCCGCGAAACAGCGTGTGTTTACCCATCCAGTAAAATTTCTGTTTGCAGGCACAACAGATCGCCAGTGCCACCGGAAAATCCCAGTTGCTGGTGTGGGGAGCACCGATCAGCACGTATTTATCGAGCAGGGGGAAATCACCTTCGATTTTCCAGCCGCTCAAACGCAAGGCCAGCCGCGCAAGAAAGGGGCTGATGTTGCGCAAAATCGGCGTATCGAAAATCGTGTGCTGCATTATTTTGGGATGGTCTTGTTGACTAGTTTGCTCATCAGGTTATTCATGCCGCTTTTGCGCTGTTTTTCCTGTGCGCTGGCGGTACCAAACCGATCCGGCGTGCTGGCACCGTGCAGATCATTGTGTAGTTTTTCTGCTTTGCGCTTTTCCAATTCGTACTTTTTCATCGTCATGCTGGTTTTCCTTAATCTAGAGGGCGTATTCTACGGATTAGTCTCCATAAAGTCCTGAAAAACGATGAATCTGGCAGAACTCTCAATCAAGGTACGGCAATTTGCCGACGAGCGCGACTGGCGAAAATTTCATAATCCGAAAAATCTGGTGATGGCAATGTCGGTCGAAATGGCCGAGCTACTTGAGCATTATCAATGGCTCACACCCGAACAGGCCGCACACTTGGATGTGGATGAGCAATCGCCCATTGCGCAGGAAATGGCTGATGTGATGCTGTATATGCTGCGTCTGGCTGATGAGCTGGGCATTGATATGGAAGAGGCACTCTTGCATAAAATGCAGCTCAATGCGCAAAAATATCCGGCTAAGTAATTCGATGTATATGCTTGTAGACCAATCAGATGTTTGATTTCAAGGCTATACCCATCATAAATTGGAGATTTTAATGGTCAGCAGTGTCATTTCCGATATGGACGGCGTGATTTACCGCGGCAAGCAGTTGATTCCCGGAGCGAACGAATTTGTGCAGAAACTGCTGGCGGATAAAACGCCGTTTCTGTTTCTAACCAATAATGCCGAACAAACGCCGCTCGATTTAAAACTCAAACTCGAATCGCTCGGCATTCATGGGCTGACTGAAGATAATTTCATCACCAGCGCGATGGCGACGGCCATGTTTTTGCGTCAGCAAAAAGAGCGCGCCAAGGTGTACGTTATCGGCGGTGGCGGCCTGATCAACGAGCTGTATAACGTCGGTTTTTCGATTTCCGAATCGAACCCGGATTATGTCGTCGTCGCCAAATCGTCGACTTTCAGCTTTGAGCAATTGAAAAAAGCCGTGCGCTTTATCGACCACGGCGCCAAATTCATCGGCACCAACCCGGACATGATCGACCCGGTTGAAGGCGGCAACGAGCCGGCGGCCGGGACGATACTGGCGGCGATTTCAGCTGCAACGGGCAAAAAACCGTATATCGTCGGCAAGCCCAATGCGCTGATGATGATGCTCGCCAGCCGCAAATTGGGCGTGCATCCGGAAGAATGCGTGATGGTCGGCGACCGGATGGATACCGACATCGTTGGCGGCATGGAGGCCGGAATGAAAACCGCACTGGTGCTCTCTGGCGTTACGACAACAGCCATGCTCGATGATTTTCCGTATAAACCCGATTATGTTTTTAACCATGTTGGCGAGATTGATTTCAAAGCCTTGTAAATGGTTATAATCATCGGTTTTTTGAGTGCGAGAGTGCGATGAAATTTGAGCATCTGGTTCAGATTAATGACCTGCTACATCCAACTGCGGTGCCGCTGACGCGAAACCAGCTCTGGCAAGGGCTGGTCTATCGCGCCGAAGCGCCGATGGCTTTTGTCGAACACATCGATGAAGCTGAAATTCTATTGCGGCATGAAAGCGGCATACATCGCCGGGTGCTGATGGGTAAACTCGAAGTGATCGACCATATTCATTACGAACATGAAGTCTCGGTGCATTACGATACCCAGCCTAGCGAATTGCATCTGGGCGGGCAGATGTGGATGTATATCGAAGAGCCGCAAGCCGGGGCTTTGTTTGTGCGCTTTATCTATGAAACGCCGCACCCGGAAGACAGCGACCCCGAGCTGGATAAATACCTGAGCTATTTAAGGTCGGCCTGGCAGGAGGCCGATATTGATACAGTGCGGGAAATTCGCCATCTTGCCGATAGTGGCAAACTGGGCTGATAAAAAGGGGCATTCAGCCCCTTTTTTTTATGCTCTTTTTCGAAGCAGGAAAAAGAGGATTAGACCCAGTAAGCCCAATGCAATGGCGCTGCCCAGATTGATGGCGCTAAAAATGGTTTTTGGTGTATAGCTGGCAGGCACTTTTACCGAAATGACGCCGGCAACTTTGCCCAGTTCATAGCCATAACCTTGCGTAGGGTATAGGCGGCTGACCGCATAAGGCGCTTTTTCCGGTGATTCGTGACAGCGCATGCAGGCGGTTGTCGCAATCAGGCCACGTGCGTACAAGGTTGAGCCATTGCGCACTTCCGAATATTCGGTCGTATTATTTTCGCGCATATGCCGGATGGCCGCGCTTTCAAATGCTGTCGGGCTATTTTTACTGTTCATGAACTTGTCCGACGTGATGCGATAAGTCGTTTTGTCTTTCTCGCTACTCATCATGTCGGAAATTTCACGCTGTATCAGAGCCGGGTTTTTCAGATGGAAGTTCAACGAGATGGAAACATCTTCACCGTGAGTGACTGAGTTGTCATCATTGGCGAGTGTGGCCGTCAGGGTGTCCAGATGTGAGCCAAGATCGACCACATCACCTTTCGCTTCCTTGATCCAGATGCCGCGATATTGTGAGGCCCACTTGCCAATATGCTCAACCATATTGGCAATGGTACGAGCCTGATTTAATTGCTCGGTCTGATAGATCGATTGGCCAATCAGAAATGTGCTGCTGAGTGAAAGCAAAATGATAATCAATGCTTTGCTGGCGGTGCCAAGATGCATCAGTCTCTCCCTTTATAATTGTCAATCCGACTCTGTCGGATAGGGGAAAGATTGTATTGCAAATCAGGATGTGTTGCTGATGAAAATAGTCAGCAATATATAAGAATATTGTTATATTTTGTCAGTCAGGCTTCGCCACCACCTTTCTTCATGACCTTGCCTTCTGCGGCGCGCTGGCGGCGGACTTCTTTCGGGTCGGCAATCAGAGGGCGATAGATTTCGACGCGATCTTTCTCGCGCAGCACGGTATCGAGTTTGACTGCTTTGGCAAAAATGCCGATTTTCTGCGTGGAGAGATCGATCTCGGGAAATTCAGCCAGAATGCCCGATTTTTCGATTGCAGTTT
The DNA here is from genome assembly GCF_046530675.1 of Chitinibacter sp. S2-10. GTDB lineage: Bacteria > Pseudomonadota > Gammaproteobacteria > Burkholderiales > Chitinibacteraceae > Chitinibacter. The sequence goes on from NZ_CP172558.1 coordinate 2,228,184, forward strand.
GTGCAGTGCTGCCAGCAGGCACTTTGACCGTGAGCAGTTTTTGTTTGGCTGCAGTGGCATAAACCACTTCAACATTGATCAGCGGGCTGGAATTCATGATGTTCATCCGTATTTACGGTCGGCTTCCTTGACAAAAGCATCGACAAAGGTGGAAGTGATTTTGCCAAAAACCGGACCGATCACGGTGCCGATGGTGCGGCTGGAGAATTCGTAATCAAGCTCGAATTCGATTTTGCAAGCGTCTTCCAGTAAAGGCGTAAAGCGCCAGATGCCGGTTAAGGCCTGAAACGGGCCATCGACAAAATGCATGATGATTTCGTTGTCACGTTTTTCATCGCGGGTGCGGAAAAAACTGCTGATTTTCAAAAACTCGATTTTGACCGTGACATCAAGGATGGTCTCCGATCTTTCGTGAACTTCGATCCCGCCGCACCAGGGTAAAAAGCGGGGGTAATCTTCGACACGATCAACAAGTTCGTACATCTGCTCGGCAGAGTGGGGGACTAATACTGATTTACGGACGGACTGCATGGTCATCAAGGGGGAGGCAGAGTAAAATGATCGTCCTGCGAAGCCCATCCAATGGCGCTACGCGTTAAAATCACCGTTTGCAACAGATTGTCTGCGACAAACTTCCGCCAAAAAAGTGAAAATGAACGAATATCCTACCGAGCTAGTTCGTGACGTGCAAGCCGAATACCATGCCGCATCGCAAGTCGATGAGACGGCGACTTACCGTATTCCGCCACATTCGGTCGAAGCCGAACAGTCCGTGCTGGGCGGTTTGATGCTCGAAAATACCGCTTTTGATCGCGTAGCCGACATTATTGGTGATCAGGATTTTTACCGCGAAGACCATCGCCGCATCTATCAGGCGATTATCAAACTGATCGAGCACAACCGGCCAGCTGACGTGATTACGGTCAAAGAGTCGCTCGATACGACCAACGATCTGTCGTATGTCGGCGGTTTGGCATATCTGGGCTCCTTGGTGCAGAACACGCCGTCCGCAGCCAATATCCGCCGTTACGCCGAAATCGTCCGTGAAAAATCGGTTTTGCGCCAGCTCTCCGGGGTGGCGACCGAAATTGCCGATGCGACTTTTTTCCCCAATGGGCGTGATGCCAAACAGATTCTCGACGAAGCCGAATCCAAAGTGTTCCAGATCGCCGAACAGTCGGCCAAGGGGCAGCAGGGCTTTCATACGATGCCGCCGATTCTGAAAGAAATCGTCGAGCGTATTGATTATTTGTACCAGCAGGACAATCCATCCGAAGTGACCGGTACACCAACCGGTTTTATTGATCTCGATAAAATGACTTCGGGTCTGCAAGGTGGCGATCTGATTATTGTTGCCGGTCGTCCATCGATGGGTAAAACGGCATTTTCGGTCAATATCGCCGAGAATGTCGCGATCAATAGCAAATTGCCGGTGGCGATTTTCTCGCTTGAGATGGGTGCGGCGCAGCTCGGGATGCGTATGGTCGGCTCGGTCGGCAAAATCGATATGCACAAGCTCAAAACGGGTCGTTTTGAGGATGAAGACTGGCTCAAGCTGACGCACGCGGTTGGCAAATTATCCGAAGCACCGATTTTTATCGAAGAGGCGGGTGCCCTGACCGCACTGGATATTCGTACCCGTTCGCGCAGGCTGGCGCGGCAATGTGGCGGCCAGCTTGGCCTGATCGTGATCGACTATTTGCAATTGATGGCAGGGCGCGCCGGCGCGAAAGACCAGAACCGGGCGAGTGAGCTGGGCGAAATTTCGCGTTCACTCAAAGGTCTGGCGCGCGAATTGAAATGCCCGATTATTGCGCTTTCGCAGTTGAGCCGTTCGGTCGAACAACGTACCGACAAGCGCCCAATGATGTCCGATTTGCGCGAATCGGGCGCGATCGAGCAGGATGCGGATTTAATTATGTTTATGTATCGCGATGAATACTACAACCCGGATAGCCCGCATAAAGGTCTGGCCGAATGTATTCTCGGCAAGCACCGTAATGGTCCGGTTGGCCGGATTCCGCTGGTCTTCCAGGGCATGTATTCGCGCTTTGATAATGCGCTGATGCGGCCGGACGACTGGAATAGTGATCTGGAATAAGTAGCAAGACAAAAGCTCCCACGCTTCGTTGCCGCGTCTCGCCGTACTACTCGTACTGTCTTCGACTTTGCGCCTTGCGTGAAAACTTTTGTAGCATTATTTTATCCGGAGCAAAGAGAGCCATGAAACACATCACGCATTTTTCCCGCGACATCGCCCCCACTTTTGATCAGCCCAGGCCGGATCGGCGGGTGAGTGGCAATCCGCAGCGCACGACATGGGAGCATTATGTTTCCGCAGATGGCATGCTGTCGTGCGGGATCTGGGCTTGCGAGGTCGGCAGCTGGAATATCCGCTTTGCTGACGACAAGGAAGAGTTTTTCTCTGTCGTCAGCGGCGAAGTACGCCTGGTGGATGAGGCTGAGCAGGGCATCACAGTCAAGGCGGGCGAGGCTGCGGTGATTCCGGCTGGCTTTGTCGGCCGGTTCGAAGTGATTGCGCCAGTGCGTAAATATTTTGTTGTGTTCGACCGGTCTGCATGCCGGTCATGAGTCAGTCATGAAAAAAATCCAGCATTTTTTCCGTTCAATCAATCAGACGCTGGAAGGTGATTTTTCCGGAATCGAGGAGCAGAAGCTGCCGGCCCAGCCATCGGCGGAAGCGTCGCCACCTGCCGAGCCTCAGACTTTCGATGAACAGGAAAAAGATCCGATTTTCGAGCGGGCACTGACACCGGTCGTCGATGCGGCTGGGCGTGGAATGGACTCGCTCAAGTCGCTGATCAGCCCGGTGGCTGAGCGGATTGGCGAGAAAATGACCGAACAAATGGGCAAGGTCAGTGATGCGCTGCATCATGCCAAACCGCATTTTCCCAAACCCAGCCTGCCCAAGTTCAAGGCTGCCAAAAATACTGCGGTGCAACGCGCTGAGCCACGTCTGGTTTTAAATCAGCCTGCGCCGCGCAATACTGCACCTGCGCGGGCTGAGTCCGTACGAGTCGAACCGGTTCTCGAAAATAAACCCGATGTGGCCGATTTGCGTTGGGGAGAACGGCCTTCGGTCAGGGCTGCAAAGACTCAAGCCAGCGAAACCTCCGCCAAACCATTAATTCGTCACGAGGGGTATCAGCATGTAGCCCAGTCTGAATATGATCTGCTGGGTAATACCCCGGATGATATTGATGAAGCAATTGCACCAGCTCCACTGCTGCCCGTCGAGCAAGTCCGACGCCCTGATCGCAGTGTTCACCGCCCGTCCCCAGCCCCGGCTCAGCGTCCATTGCCGACGCTGGACATGAATCAGATCAAGCAGAATCTGGAGCAAAGCCAGCGCAAACTGACCATCGAAGGCGCGAAAATGCCCGAGCGCAAAGCGGTCGACCCTTTGCCGGTGATCGACCCGGCCGAAGTGCGCGAGCGTTTGCAGGACATTCATCGTGGTCGTCGACCCAGCCCGAAAATTACGCCACGCACGCGCCAGCACACTGCGACAGAAAGCAAAGTGCCGCCAGTGAAAAAGCGGGATGAACCCGTTCGCAGCACGCCGCCATTAATGACCGCCCAAGCGGTTCGCGCGCCCGCACCCGAAATTATCCGTGTTTTTCAGGCCACTCCGGCGGTAGCCAAACCGGCTTCACCGCCTCAGCCTATACCGGTCTATGTCAACGAGCTGGCCGATGTCGGTCCGCCAATCGAATTTGATCTACCAGCTCCAGCACCCATTGCCGAATCAGACGATCCGCCGATGCTGACTAATGTCACGGTTCCCGTGATCAAACCAACGGCTGCACAACTGGGTTACAACCCGGCAGCGGTGCTGGCGCAAAGTTCACTGCTCGGTATGGCGATTATTCCCGAACATAGCGAACTAGGGGGGTATATTCAGCAAGCCATTGAGGAAACTCCTCGATTGGGATATACCAGCCAGAGTATTGGGCAGCCGTTCTTGCCGCAGACCGTACAGCAGGCCGGTATCGAGACTGTAATACCCGCTCAGCCAGCGCCAGCATTGCAACGCCCGCAACAATTTACTCGCCCCGATCAGCTTGCATCGGCACCAGCTCCGAAACCAGCCGATGGCTGGCGGACTGAAGACGGCCTGTGTCTGCCGTTGGAATTACTGCGGCCAGCCACCGTGCAGGCCATTACCGTCACGCAGGAAGACCTGATCGAACGCAGCATCTTGATCGAAGAAAAACTCAACGAATTCAAAGTAAAGGTAAGTGTGCTCGACGCTTACGCAGGTCCGGTGATTACGCGTTTTGAAGTCGAACCGGCAACCGGGATTCGTGGTGCGCAGGTCGTCAATCTGGCCAAAGATCTGGCGCGCTCGCTGGGGCTGGCTTCGGTACGCGTCGTCGAGACGATTCCGGGTAAAACCTGCATGGGGCTGGAGTTGCCGAACCCAACGCGGCAAATGATCAGGCTGTCCGAAATCCTGTCTGCGTCTGAATACAAGGGGCAGGTATCCCCTCTGACCATCGCACTGGGCAAGGATATCAGCGGTATACCCGTCGCAACCGATCTGGCCAAAACGCCGCATATGCTGGTCGCGGGTACAACCGGCTCGGGTAAATCGGTCGGTGTGAATGCGATGATTTTGTCGATTCTGTTTAAAGCGACGCCGGATGAAGTGCGCTTTATCATGATCGACCCGAAAATGCTCGAATTGTCGGTCTATGAAGGCATTCCACATCTGCTCGCGCCGGTCGTGACCGATATGAAACTCGCCGCGAACGCGCTGAACTGGTGTGTTGGCGAGATGGAAAAACGCTATCGGTTAATGAGCGCGCTGGGCGTGAGAAATTTAGCCGGTTACAACCAGAAAATTGCCGAAGCGGAACGAGCTGGCCGTAAATTGAGTAATCCGTTTACCTTGACGCCGGATGATCCGGAGCCGCTCGAACATCTGCCGATGATCGTCGTTGTCGTCGATGAATTTGCCGATCTGATGATGGTCGCGGGTAAAAAAATTGAGGAATTGATCGCACGGCTGGCGCAAAAAGCGCGCGCAGCGGGGATCCACCTGATTCTGGCAACGCAACGCCCGTCGGTCGATGTGATTACCGGGCTGATCAAGGCCAATATCCCGACTCGATTGGCGTTTCAGGTGTCGAGCAAAATCGATAGCCGGACGATTCTCGATCAAATGGGCGCTGAGGCTTTATTGGGGCAGGGCGATATGCTGTTTCTGCCGCCGGGAACTGGCTATCCGCAACGGATTCACGGTGCTTTTGTCGATGACGCCGAAGTGCATTGCGTCGTTGAATATCTGAAGCAATTGGGTGAACCAAACTATATCGAAGGCGTGCTGTATCCGGCCGGTGAAAATGATGGCGGTTTTGCCGGTGCAGGCGAGGGCGAAGACGCCGACCCGCTGTACGACGAAGCCGTTGCGCATGTGGTTCGCAGCCGCCGCGCGTCGATTTCGGCGGTGCAGCGGCAGTTCAGGATCGGTTATAACCGCGCCGCGCGCCTGATCGAGCAAATGGAAGCCGCCGGGATTGTCAGTGGGATGGAAAGCAACGGCAACCGCACTGTTATCGCGCCATCGCATGATTAACGCTGATTCATTGCTTTAATGACAAAGCCACCGCGCTCTTGTTGCCCGCAGTGTTTGCGCGGCTGACAGTCCGGTCTGACGGAAAAATGCTGCTTATACTGCCTTATCGGTTTGATCGAGCAAGGCGGGAATATGGCGATAAAAAAGTTCAACTTTCTGTTGCTGGCGATGCTGTCTGTCCCGGCCTGGGCGCAAGAGCCGTCGATGTTCAAGCTGGTTAAAGATCCCTCGGTCGGAATGCCTTCGCTCCAACTTGGGTACTGGACTGCTTTAGACTATCACCAGCGTGATTGGCATTCGAATACCTTTATGCTGCGTTCTATCATCCCGTTTCAATGGGGTGAGCAAAATCATATTATGCGGATTTCGGTGCCGATCGCGATCAGCCATCCGGTTTTGGGTGATGGCCTGGCCGATACCTCGATTTTTGAACTCATGGTATTTGATCAGGACTGGGGACGTTTCGGTCTGGGCTTTTATGGCCTGTTGCCAACCGGCGGCAGCGAGCGCGGTGCCGAGCAATGGGCATTTGGCCCGGCCCTGGGGATAGAATTTCGCTCGCCGGGGCTGTTGTGGGGGCTGTTCAATCAAAATGCCTTTACCGTCGCTGGCGATGATCAGCGTCAGCCAGTCAAGATCAGCTTGTTGCAACCCTTCGTAACCTGGCAGCTCGGTGACGGCTGGAGTGCACATTTATCGGAAATGCAATTTAGCTACGATTGGGAAAATCGCCGCTGGCGTAATCTGCCGCTGGGATTGGGCATCTCCAAAACACAAAAACTGGACCGCGTTCCGGTGCAGTTTAATCTGCAATACGAACATAATTTTGCAGATAAAGTGGTCGCGCCGGCGAATACCATCCGCTTTAATGTCAGGTTTTTTCTACCTGATTGAGCGATTTGTGCAAATTCTGGGTATTTGATTTGCTTGATTTAGTGATTGATTTAAAAGGAGTTTGTCTTGGCTTATGATGGTGGGGTGTTGTTTTTGTGCGATGCACAAAAAATACTTGACATCAGGTTTGATCAAGATAAGAATGGCGTTATTGCAGTGCAACATTAACGGAGATAAAACCATGTTTAACGCACAAAAACAATTTGCAGACCTGAGCCAAGCTAACCTCGAAAAATCATTGCGCCTGACCAATATCGCTTTGGCTGGTGCCGAGCGTTTGTTCCAGTTGCAACTGAGCATCGCTCGTGACTTGCTGGCTGAAAACGCAGAAACTGCCAAATCACTGGCACAAGTTAAAAACGTACAAGATCTGGTTGATCTGCAAAAAACTCTGTCTCAGCCAGGCGTTGAGAAAACGATCGCTGTGGCACGTACTGTTTACGAAGCAGCCAGCAGCACTCAGACAGAACTGAACAAACTGATCGAAGAACAAGTTCTTGAATTCAACAAAAACCTGGTTTCGTCCTTGGATCAAGCTGCGCAACAAGCACCAGCAGGCAGCGCTGCAGTGAGCATGATCAAATCTGCAGTTGAAAGCGCGAACACCGCATTCGACACAGTACAAAAAACCAGCCAGCGTATCGCTGCCAACCTGACCGAAGCGACTGTTGCTGCGGTTGAAACTGGCGCGAAAACCGTTGCTGCTGCAACTAAAGCAGGCAACAAAGCTGCTTAATTGATTTCTGCTCGAAATCGAAAAAAGCCACACTGCGGTGTGGCTTTTTTATTGCGCTGCGGCTGATTCTCCCGCCCTCTATCTGCCCGACATACGAATCACGCTATGATTTGCAGATGAAAAAAATCCTCCTATTGCTCTGTTGTCTATACCAGTCACAGGTATTGGCTGCTGGCGCTTATTCAATGAGCTGTACAGCCAGATACCCTGATGGTTTCACATCATTCGCCTATGTAAACCCGCAGGCGAAAAAAGGCGGCGAACTGGTTTTGCCTAACCCGGACCGGCGTAGCAGTTTCGATTCGTTCAATCCTTTCATCATCAAGGGGCTGCCCGCCGCCGGGCTCGGCGCGCTGATGTTCGAATCACTCGGCACAATGAGTCTGGACGAAACGGCGACGATGTATGGCCTCTTGGCCAGCGATATTGCCGTCGCCAGCGATGGGCTGTCGGTGACGTTTACATTGAATCCCAAAGCGCGTTTCAATAATGGCGACTCAGTCACCGCGCTCGATGTGAAGCACAGCTTTGATACGCTCAATAGCAAACTCGCCGCGCCGCAATACATGTCGCAACTCGGTGACGTAGCCGATGTTGATGTGCTTGACGCCAGAACGATCCGCTACCGTTTTAAAACGCCCAATCGCGAATTGCCGCAAATCGTCGGCTCGCTGCCGGTGTTTTCAAGGAAGTGGGGCCAAGAGAAAAATGGAGTGACTAAGGCGCTGGACAAAATTGCCCTCGAAGCGCCGATCACCAGTGGCCCGTACCGGATTGCGGATTACAAAATTGGCCGCACGATTACGTATCAACGCCGCGCTGACTATTGGGGCGCACAGCTGCCAACGCGGCTCGGGCAATACAATTTCGACCGCGTGACTTATCGCTATTATCAGGACGATGTCGCACGGCTCGAAGCTTTCAAAGCCGGCGAATTTGACTTCATTACCGAATACAGCGCACGCAACTGGGCGCGGCAGTATCAGGGGCCGAAATTTCGCAGTGGCGACATCATCAAGCGCGAGCTGCGCCACCATAACAGCAGCGGCATGCAGGGCTATGTGATGAACATCCGCCGCCCGCAATTTACCGACATTCGCGTGCGGCAGGCTTTGGGGCTGGCGCTCGATTTTGAATGGCTGAACCGCCAGCTGTTTTACAGCCAGTACACGCGGCTGAATAGTTTTTACGCCAATGGCGAACTCGCTGCTAGCGGCAAGCCTAGCGAGGCGGAGCTGGCTCTGTTAAAGCCACTGGTGAAAGATTTGCCCGCTACGGTGTACAGCGAATTACCAGCGCCACCGAATACAAACCCGCCTGGCTCGCTGCGCGATAATCTGCGTCAGGCACGCGAGCTACTCAAACAGGCGGGCTGGACTTATCGCGACGGTGCGCTGCGTAACGCCAAAGGCGAGCTGTTTACGTTTGAAATTCTCGACGACGGCGGCGCGATGGCGCGCGTCTTTCCGCCGCTGGCGCGCAATCTGGCCAAGCTGGGCATTACCGCCACGCTGCGCAATATCGACTTCGCGCTGTATCAGCGTCGGCTCGACGCCTTCGATTTCGATATGACGGTGCTGCGTTTCCCCGACGTGCAAAGCCCGGGGCAGGAATTGCTCGACTATTACGGCAGCAAAGCGGCTGATGTGAAGGGTAGCAGTAACGTCATCGGCATCAAAAACCCCGCCATTGACGCGCTGATTGCTCATGTATTGAAAGCGCAGAACCGCCAGCAGCAAATCACCGCAGTCCACGCGCTCGACCGCGCTTTACTGGCCGGCCACTACATCATTCCGCACTGGTACAGCGCCACGCATCGCGTCGCATGGCGGGATAGCTTTGCGATGCCGAAAGTGATGCCGCTGTATTATCAGGCGGGGGATTGGATGCTGGCGACGTGGTGGGTGAAATGATGGCTATGCATGAAAAAGCTCAGTTGAATGACGTATTGGGTAAGTTAATTTATGGTTTAGTTGTTGCTACGGTTTTATGCGGATTGTTTGTTTTCTTCGGTTTCTTGGCTGCGCTACTTATTTTTGGTGGAGGGGTCTTAGCCTTTATTTTTCTATTAATTGGTTTCCCGATTTTGTGGAAGGGCTTGCAATATTTAAAGAGGAAACTGATTGTTAAGCGGCATGAGGATCTTTGCCTGGGGTATCGGTGGAAGCTAGTTGTGGTTTTTGTTTATTTAATTTTTGGCGGATATTATATAGTTACTCATTTTATTATTGAAAAACCAAGCGTAATTTCCGTGTTGCATCAGGGGAGGAGTGATGCAATACAGATCGTTTTTCCATATTGTAATGAAAATAGAAATATAACCTTTAAAGAAAAGACGGATTGGTTGTCGCTGAGAGGTGTATGGCAGGCCGATGGACAAAAACTGTTATGTCAGGAAGAAGACCAAAAAGAAATTTATGGGTCAATAACTTTATCGACTCTTGAAATAAGTTCTGTAGCAGAAAACGCAAAAAAATATCCATCTGGTATGACTCAGTTCGATAAAATTAATAAAGACAAAATTCGTTTGATTGAAGAAAGGAATGGCGCCAAAGTTTACCGTGAAATTCTTGCGGGAAATCGGAGTGCTAAGGAAATAATTGTTTTCCAAGCTGACGATGGTGAATTTGTGGTAGTTCAGTATTTGCTTGCGCTGCCTAATAATAAATATATTTATCATCGATTTGATAGTGAACGGGAGGTGGAGTTTTTCTTGAGGTATTCTGGGAATAATATTGGGTTTTATAGGCAGTTTGATCAGAATGCAATGAAATATCTGCGCTCATTGGTGAAAAAATAGCACGTAGGTCGGATGAGCCGCAGGTCTTATCCGACTGTTGTGATGATTTGAGCTGGATTGGCGGTTGTGCGCCGCGGCACTGACTTTCTTTGCTTCGCCAAAGAAAGTCAGCAAAGAAAGGCGACCCGGGCGAAAAGCGCTCCGCGCTGCCCTTGCAGCGTCGTGAGCCAAACATAAAGCCGTTTGTCTCTCTCCTCGCCGCGGTTTTCGCTACACGGGAATTCAAGCCCCAGACCGACCAGCACGATATATACCTGCCGTGGTGTTGCTTTGGAGGCTACTTAAATATTGAACTCTAGCGATATACCCGTTTGATGAGTTTAACTTTGTTTGAAACGAACTACGCTCGTTGGGCTAGGGCTTGATCCCCTGTATCTGCGCCGAACGAGGAGCGGGCGGGGCGGGGTTTCGGTTGCGCCTGTTTTGTTAAGCGCAACCGCCGCCTCGATCCGTCCGCAGTGAGGGAATCCCGCGTAGCGGGACGCAGATGCCGGGGGCGCTTTTCTTTGCCTACTTTCTTTGGCGAAGCAAAGAAAGTAGGTGCTGCGGCGCATAGCCGCCAATCCCTGTTAAATAAATGAATGTTCTGTCGGATAACGCCTTCGGCTCATCCGACCTACAAAATGCATAGGAAAGATATGCTGCAATACATCCTCAAACGCCTGCTGCTAATGCTCCCGACACTCTTCGGCGTACTATTGGTGAGCTTTGTTGTGATCCAGTTTGTCCCCGGTGGGCCGGTTGAGCAGATGGTGTATCAGCTTAAAGGCCGCGGGGCAGCTGAATCCGCAGGCAATACCTCGGCAGGTACTTCGGGTGGGGCGTATCAGGCCGCACGCGGTTTGAGTGAGGAACAACTGGCGCAAATTAAAACCCAGTATGGTTTTGATAAACCGGCGCATGAGCGTTTCTGGCTGATGCTGAAAAACTACGCGAGTTTTGATCTGGGCGAGAGCTGGTTTCGTCATGCCAGCGTGACCGAGCTGATCCGTGAAAAACTGCCGGTGTCGATGAGTCTGGGGATTTCGAGCTTGCTGCTGACGTATTTAATCGCCGTTCCGCTCGGCGTGGCCAAAGCTGTGCGGCATGGGTCGCGCTTTGATGCTGCGACGACTTTGCTGCTGATGGTCGGCTACGCGATTCCTTCTTTTGTGCTGGGCGTTGTGCTCTTGGTGCTGTTTGGCGGCGGCTCGTTCTGGGCGGTTTTCCCGCTGCGCGGGCTGACGAGCGACGATTGGGATACGCTGTCACTGGCAGGCAAGGCGATGGATTTTCTCTGGCATCTGGCCTTGCCGGTGACGGCGATGGTTGTGGCCGGTTTTGCCAGCCTGACGATGCTGACCAAAAATGCGTTTCTCGAAGAAATCCACAAGCAATACGTCACGACGGCGCGCGCCAAGGGCGCGTCGGAAGCGCGGATTTTCTGGCGGCATATCCTGCGTAATGCGGCCTTGCCACTGGTTGTTGGTTTGCCCGAGGCGATTATTGGCGCGTTTTTTACCGGCAGCCTATTGATCGAAACGCTGTTTTCGCTCGACGGGCTGGGCTTGCTGTCGTATGAATCGGTGCTGCGCCGCGATTATCCGGTGGTGCTGGGAACGCTGTATTTTTTTACCTTGCTGGCCTTGGTCGGGCGTTTATTGTCGGACCTGTGCTATGTGCTGCTTGATCCGCGCGTACAGTTTGGGGCGGTGGGGGAGAGGGTATGACAACTGATCTTAAATTCTCTGGCGGTACAGAAGTCCCCGATATTGCAGAAATCCCCGACGTTACAGAAATCCCCCCTAGCCCCCCTTTTTCAAAGGGGGGAATGTCTTCTGCGCAAGGTTATTGGTCGCGCGCTTGGGCGCGCTTCAAGACGCAGCGTCGCGCTTATGTCTGCCTGTGGCTGTTTGTTGCGTGTTTTGTGGTCAGTCTCGCCGCCGAGCTGGTATCGAACGACAAGCCCTATGTCGTCAGCTATCACGGCGAGTTGTATTTCCCGTTGTTCAAGGACTATCCCGAGACGACTTTTGGTGGCGATTTCCCAACGCCGACCGATTATCTCGACCCGTTTATTCGCGAGCAGTTGGGCAAGGGCGGCAACTGGGCGATTTTTCCACCCAATCGCTACGGCGTTAATACCTTGAATTACTTTGCCAGCAGCCCGAATCCGGCGCCACCCTCCGGCGAGAACTGGCTTGGCACCGACGATAAGGGGCGTGATCTGCTTGCGCGACTGATTTATGGTTTCCGGACTTCGGCTTTATTTGCGCTGGCGCTGACGATCACCGGCTCATTGCTCGGCATGCTGATCGGCGGCGTACAGGGCTATTTTGGCGGGCGGATTGATCTGTTCGGCCAGCGGGTGTCCGAAATCTGGGCGTCGTTGCCTGAGCTTTACCTGCTGATCATTTTTACCGCGATTTTCGAGCCGAGTTTGAGTTTGCTGCTGATTCTGATGACCTTGTTCGGCTGGCTGGGATTGGCCGATTACACGCGCGCCGAATTCCTGCGCAATCGCCAGCAGGAATATGTGCTCGCTGCGCGGGCGATGGGGCTTTCAAACTGGCAGATCATTCATCGGCACGTGTTGCCCAATAGCCTGACGCCGGTGCTGGCTTTTCTGCCATTCAGGATGGGCGCGGCGATCTTGGCGCTGACCAGTCTGGATTTTCTTGGCTTGGGCGTCGGGCAGCAAACGGCGTCGCTCGGCGAATTACTCGCGCAAGGCAAGGCCAATCTCGATGCGTGGTGGATTTCGGTATCGACTTTTATCGTATTGCTGGGATTGATGCTGATGCTGGTGCTGATCGGGGAAGGGTTGAGAGCAGCGCTGGATCCAAGGGCGAAGTCTTGATTGTGGGTATTTCTATGAGGCCCTTATTGAGTAAGGTTCTTGGTTGCATACCCATAGCTAGTATTTCATCTTTATCTTCATATTAAGGCGCTGTAATCTTTGCTGGGCAAGGCCAATAGCTCGGCCAGTTCAGCCAGCAAATCCAGTAACTCCTGATGCGAACCGGTCAGCCTGCACAGTGTCAAGGCCGGTTTTTGGTAGCTGAACAGGATGATTTTGCCGGTATGCGGGGGAATGGGGTTTTCAGCACGGACATGATTGAAATCATGATCTGCATAAATGAAGGCGTAGTTGGCGACGGGCAAGGGCTTGCTGCAATGAATGCGCTTGTGACCCAACCAGTATTCGCGGAATAGCGTACGCTGGTTAGCGTCAAAACGGGTTACCAGACGAGGAACGAGCCAAGGTTTCCACGGAGATTGGTAAATCATGCAGATAGCACCAATGACGATGGTGAGCAGCATTGCTCCGGTTTTGCCCAGAGTTTCCAGAAGCCACCAGACCCACTGTGTTGCCAGCAAAGCCAATACCAAAATACCCAGAACTTTGTAAATGCCGCTGAGCTGCAACTGTGGGGGCTGGCTGCGTCGCTGAAAGTAAGGAATATTCATTTACCAAGCTTGCCACTGATGATTTTTCTGATCGGCGTCGGAATCCCCGCCGCCAGTGCATCCTGAATATCAAACCACTGGCTTGTTCCTTCGTGCAGCGCAATGCTGCCAAGCGCATACGCCGGTTGCGGCGTGATCGTCAGTTTGTAGTGCGTAAACACATGCACAAAGTCGGGCAGGGCGGGTTCCAGCTCGATATGGAGGCCGAGTTTTTGCGCGGCGATTTCGCCCGCTGCGAGTGTGCTTTCGACTTCGGGCAAACTCCACAGCCCGCCCCAGATGCCACTGGGCGGGCGTTTTTCGAGCAGTATTTGCCCAGCGTCGTTGCGGATAATCAGCATCACAGTGGATTTTTCCGGCACGGCTTTTTTGGGTTTGGGCGTCGGTAGCTCGCTCTGGCGATTGCTCAAACGCGCCTGACAATCCGCATTCATTGGGCAAGTCAGAGGATTGCTCACACAGGGCGGTTTTTTCGGCGTGCAGATCGTCGCTCCCAGATCCATCAAGCCTTGCGTGTACGCTTCGATTCCTGATTGGGGGAGCAGGGCATTGGCCAGTTCCCACAGCTTGTTTTCAACTGCTTTGACGCCCGGATAACCTTCAATTCCGGCCCAGCGCGTCAGTACGCGTTTGACATTGCCGTCGAGAATCGCTGCGCGCGTGCCGTACGAAAAAGCCGCAATCGCTGCTGCAGTGCTGCGCCCGATACCGGGCAGCTCGGCGACGAGCGCCGGGTCGCTCGGGAATTGCCCGGCGTATTGCGCGACGACAGCCTGCGCGCATTTGTGCAAATTACGCGCACGGGTGTAATAACCCAGCCCGCTCCACAGCGCGAGCACATCGTCGAGCGGCGCGGCGGCCAGATCGAAAATCGTCGGGAATTTGGCGAGAAAGCGCGGGTAATAGTCGAGAACGGTGGTGACCTGTGTCTGTTGCAGCATGATTTCGGACAACCAGACTTTGTAGCCGTCAGCCACTTGCCACGGCAGTCCGTGGCGGCCGTGTTCCTGCTGCCAGGCGATCAATCGTGCGGAAAAATCGCTCATTTCTTGGCCGGCTTGGGTGTCACTTTGGATGCGGGTTTTTTCTTCTGTCCGGCTTTTGCTGCGGCTTTTTCCTCGGCTGCTTTGCGCTCGGCCTCGGCGCGCTGTTGAGCTTGTTCGGCTGCACGCGCTTTGGCTTCCTGTTCGGCTTGCTGCTTGGCGAGAATCTGCTCTTTCAGGCTGGCGTAATCGGCCTTGTATT